>CAUPOP010000006.1:0-89960 GCA_963512955.1 uncultured Flavobacterium sp.
TACCTAAACCTGCTCCGATTACAATTAATCCTGCTCCTACAATAGTTGGAATTTGCATAATATATATATTAAAAATTAAACATTCTTATTAATAGTCTAATGTCATAAAGTCAAGCTGACTTTTAAACTTTCGACTTAATGGTGAGCTTCGTCGTGATGATGCTCTTCATTTCCTGCACCAAAATAAAGGGCAGATAACATTGTGAAAATATACGCTTGTAAAAAAGCCACTAATATTTCAAGGATAGAAAGCGCAAACGCCAATCCAAAAGATAATGTGCTTCCAATCCAGCTTTTAAAGATAAACATTAAACCAATGATACTCATTAAAACTACGTGACCTGCTAAAATGTTAGCGTACAAACGTATCATTAATGAAAATGGTTTGATGATTGTTCCTAATAATTCAATTGGCGCCAAGATAAATTTCATTGGTGTTGGCACTCCTGGCATCCAGAAAATGTGTCCCCAATAATTTTTATTAGCAGAAAAAGTAGTGATTAAATACGTCAATAAAGCTAATGAAGCTGTTATTGCAATATTACCAGTTACATTAAATCCTAGCGGAGTTAATCCTAATATATTCAAGAAGAAAACAAAGAAAAATATAGTTAGTAAATAACTCATGTATTTTTTATAATTCTTTTCTCCAATGTTTGGGATAGCAATTTCGTCTCTTACATATAATACAAGAGGTTCAAAGAAACGTCCTGCTCCAGAAGCAATTCCATTATTTTTAGCATATGATTTTGCCAATCCTCTAAATAAGAAAAACATTAAAAATGCAATTGCTAAAATTCCAACTACACTCTTAGTAATAGATAAATCAAGTGGTCTAACGTTAGTTGGGTGCCCATGCTCTCCTTCAGTTAAAGTTCCGTTAGCATCTGTTTTGTATATTTTTTCATGGTGCAATACGTAGTAATTTCCATTGCTTTCCGCAACTTCTTCACCATGGTGAAATTTTGAAGAAGAAAAAACTTGTAAACCATTATCCCAAAGAATAATAGGTAATGAAAAACCATAATGTTCACCTGTTTCTTCATTTGCAGAAATAGTAAAATCATGCGCATCTAAAAGGTGATGATTAATAAACTCTTTGATTTTAGATTTTACATCCGTTGGTTCAGCATGAGCTTCTTGTGATGCCTCGTGAGCTACTTCGGTTTCTACTTTTACAGAATCCTGTACCGGATTTGCAAAACTAATTAAAGGAAGACACGCTACTAAAGTCGCTATTATAAATCTAAGTGGTTTGTTTGAAATCACCATAACAGTTAAATATCTTAATTTATTACGTTTCTGAAATTTGGTGCAAAGGTACATTTTTTATTAATATTCAAAAGAATATAAAAAATTATTTTTCATGTTTTAAAAGTGATTTAAACACTTTTATTGCTTTTTACCTAATATCCGTATTGTTAGCATGGTCTCTATTGTCAAAAAGAGAATAAACGTCACAAAAAAATTCTTTTTATCCAATGCGTTGATTTCATTAGAAACCTTTAATAATGGTCTTAAAATAATAAAACACAGAATCATTTTGATGCTTGTTGCTAATAAAAATGACATTCCAACATTGTCAAAACTTCGTTGTTTTATTTTTAATAAAACCAACATAATTACAACTGAAAAACTAAAAAATAACAGATAAAGTGTTTCTAATGAATAGTAAAAATCTGTGTCTTCTAATTTAAAGACCAAAAAAATCGTTTTGTGAATTAAATATGATCCAACTACAAGTAATAGTAAGCTTAAAAGAGGTTTGTATTGCTTTAGATTCATTTTTTTTTACTTTTTACAAAAAACAAAAAAATATTGCTTGTTTTAGGCTCTTGAAATAGGAAGTTATTGTGATTTATTGATTTCGTTTACTTGCCTAATAACATTATACAAGGCTAGTACAACACCGATCATTATTAGGATTTTATTATAATACACTTTAGGACTTGGATGTTTTTCATCCAGCCAGTCTCCTAAATAGGAAAAGAGAAAGATGATTGCCCCCATTTGAATAGGAATATTAATCAGGGCTAACCATTTATTAAATTGTTTTTTGTTGGGCTTCTGATCCATCGTTTGGTATTAGATTTTTTACGTTGGTTTTCATAATACAAGAAGCGCTAAAATCAGCTCCTGGCTCTACGGATAATCTTCCAACAATAACCTCTCCGTGAATGCTAGCTTTGGATTTTACATTCAGCACTTCTAAAACCTGGATTTTGCCATTGAACTTTCCTTCAATATCCGCATTTTTACAAACAATATCTCCTGTGATACTTCCTGCAGGACCAATTACAATTTTTCCATTAGATTGAAAATCGCCTATTAATTCGCCGTCTAATCTGAAATCTGCGTGCGAAATAATATTCCCTTTTATAATGGTTCCTTCAACTATTCTATTGGTTTTTCCTAAAAGTTCGGTATATGATTTTGGCTTTTTATCAAACATAACTATTGGTTTTTTGATGCTAAATAAGTATCCAGATTTTTCTTGATTTGAATTATTTTGTAATTTTCTTTTGAAACCACAATTGCAGGCTCAACAACTTTAAAATTTTTATTTTCTTTCAAAAGCAACGCAACATCATTTGCATATTCTTCTGACTGCATTCCATGAATCGTTATAAAGTTTTCTTTTTCGGTATAAATATCATACGAATAAGACAACTTCTGAATGTTTTCATCCGTGATGAATTTTTTGATTTTATCTTCAATAGCTTTTGTAGATTTATCTTCTCTAGCACCAACTTTATATAAAATTTTCCAGCTCTTAGTGTCTGTTTTATTAAAATTCATTTGCTCTAAAAACGGAATCTGAGTATTTAAAATTTCCTGTGCATTTTTACCTTCTTCTCGGTTTGGATAATTATCCGCTATTTCTTGTAAAGCGTTTTTATAAGCAGTCAATCCATATAACTTACCAATAGTATTTGCTTTGAGCAATTCGATTTTAGAAACAATTTCATCTCCCGAAAATTGATTTATTAATACAGTAGATTTCTCTAAAACAGTTGTGAATTTTTCGTCTTGATATAATTTATAAAGAGCATTGTAAGCTGCTTCTGGAGATTCAATAGCGGAACTATTACTCACATTCGAATTATTTATAATCTGTGCATAGCGTGAATCTGGGAATTGTACAGAAATCTTTTTCTTCATTTCCTCTGCTTTATTTGCATCTGTCACTTGATACATTTTATACAAATTATACATGGAAGGAAGAATCATTTTTTCTTCAGGATTTTGTCTTAATAACTGCTCTAGTTTAGCAATGGCTAGTGGATATTCCTTGTATTTTTCTTTGTAAATAATTCCTAATTGATAATAAGCAAAATTACGTTCTTTGGCAATATTCTCAATTGCTGCTTGATCTGTTGGGATTTGTTTTAGATAAAAACTAACCTCATATTTTTCTACTATTTTATCCTGAGCCACTTTATTTTCAGTAACCTCATTATTATTTATAGTATCATTTTGTTTTATTGAATTCGAATTGCCCGAAATTCTCCAATTTCCTGACAAAGATCTGTCACCCCAAATCTTCTTAAATTCTAATTTTCCAAACGCAACTGTTGTAGGGTTATAAAAATAGAAAACACTAGCATTTTCCTTTACGGAAGCATCTTTAATCGTTGGAGAAGACGCTATAGATTTTTTTGGATTGCTATAATCTACATTTGAATTCGGTTCAAAAGAAGATGTTGGCTTACTATTTCTATCAATATTGGCTTGCGTTTGTTTTTGTTTTTCTTCTAAAATTCTTTTGGCATCATCACTCGCTTTCAATTTTACAATATAATTGTCAAAATATGTAATTCTATCTGCTTGTGATAATCCAACCAAATTCAAAATACTATCATTTATCTTAGCAATACCTTCATATTTAATAACCTCATCTAAATTTTTTCTGGTTTTTTGAATATAAATGTATTCTCTAGTTTTAGCATCTAATTTTACTAAAGTACTATCGTAATATTTTGCCGCAGTTGAATAATCCGTATTTTTAAAATACATATTTCCAAGATTTCTATAATTTGAGGCATTCAAATACAAATCTTTAGAAGCTGATTTCAAAGAAGCATTATAAAATTTCTTAGCTAATTTTTGATCTTTATTTGTATCATAAAAAACGCCCATTTCATAAAATATAACATCTAAAAACGGTCTGTTTTCTCGGTCTGCAACTAGTTTGTTATAGGTTTTTTCAAAGGCTTCTTTATCGTCTTTTTGATAATCAAATAATTGTGCTTTTTTCGCATAGGCCTGAACCACATATTTTCTTTCGGCTTTTCGATTCATGTCAATAACCGATTGGTAGAAATAGGCTGCACTATCCTTTTTGTCTGATTCCTGATACAACTGCCCCAAAATAAATCTATATCTCGCTTTTTCGGCATTTATTTTAGTGTAGTCAACCGCTTTTTTTAATTTAGCTATAGCACTATCTTTTTCTTCTAAATTCAAAAACGCTTCTGATAACAACGCATTTGCGTCTGCAAAAATTTGTTTTTTGAGTTGTTTATCTTTTAAAAGTTTATTGATGTTTTTAACCACCAAAGCATCATTTCCTAAACGCATATTGGTTTTTTCACGCCAAATTTTTGCGGTATAAATATTACTGCTGTTGGGATATTTATATAAAATATAATTGAATGCGTCTAAAGCGGGAATAAATCTTTGATCATAATAACGTGCTTGCCCAAGCAGCAAATACGCTTCATCAATCTGAGTGTTTTTTTCCCTTCCACCAATGTTCATGGAATGTTTTTGGATTGCCTTTGTAGCTTTAGTTTCGGCTAATTCAAAATCGGTGTTTTTTGTTTTTCCATCAGGAGTAAAATCCTCCTTAATTTGCATTCTCTCAATTGGCAAACGTTTCCAAAAATTATCAACGCTATTCGCTTTTATGCTTTCAATTCCTTTGTCTAATGCAATTTGACCATTATACAAAATGTTATATTCTGTACTTAAAGCGTGGGAGTTTCTGGCCAAAAAAGTGTTTTTCTTGGTAGAACAAGCTATCAAGAAAAAAAGGAAAATTAAAATAAATGAGTATTTAAATGTATTGATTTTCAATGGGAAACGGTTTTATCCTTTAACTTCTAAAAAAAGGTTTTAGTATAATCACTTGTAAAAATACGTTTCTTTTTGAAATATAGAAATTTAAACCGCAAAAAACGCTTCTAACTCCTGCAATGTCTCTTCAGATGTTTGAATATCTTTCACGATTTCACCTTTGTTTAACACCACAATTCTATCGCAAACCTCAACTGTATGTTGTAAATCATGACTGGAAACTAAAACGGTACTATTGGGATTTTCGGCGAGTTCTTTGATGATTTTTTTCAATCGATTTACTGTTGTTGGGTCCAAATTTGCAAAGGGCTCGTCTAAAATTATCACTTCAGGATTACCAATAAGTGTGGCAATAATTCCCACTTTCTTTTGATTTCCTTTGGATAAATCCCGTAAATATTTTTTGTTTTTTAGGATTTCACCATTAAAAAACTCTTCGTATTTAGCTAATAAAGTATCAACATCCGCTTTGTTTTGATTGCGTAAATCGCCAATGAAATAAAAATATTCTTCGGGTGTTAAGTAGCCAATTAAAAAGCTTTCGTCTAAGAAAGAAGCGGTGAATGGTTTCCAGTTTTCACTGCTATTTACCCGAACCTCGTTGTTAATAATATACCCCGTTGATGGCTGAATTAAATCCAAAAGCAAGCTAAAAAATGTGGTTTTCCCGGCTCCATTATTTCCTACTAATCCAAAACTTTGTCCTTTTGGGATTTCTAGATTTTCGATTTTTAGAACTGTTGTTCCGTTATATTTTTTTGAAAGTTCGTTTACTTGTATCATTTTAGAAAAGTTTATTCGGTTGTTCGTAGATTTGGTTTAATTTTCTTGTTGTTTAAAGCCTTCAATAGTAGCATATTTTCTTTTTCGGAAACCTTCGGCGATTTTGTCTATTAGAAAACTTCTCATTCCTATCCCTATGATTCCAAGTGATGACAAAACTATTAAAGCTATTTCTGGATTTAAAATAGTAGAAATGCCGTAAAAAACTAATGCAGGAACTATCATTAAAGGCAATCCAACAATCCATTGGGTTGCGCCCGTTCCTTGATAATTCATAAAAGGACTTTTTTCTAAATCAATTTTCTTTTTGTTGTAAGAACCTGCAAATAATAAAATAGGGATGTTTACTCCCAAATTATAGGTAGCACAAGCTAAATTAATTGCTAGAATTCTCCATCCAAAATAAAGATAGGGCGTGCTCAAAATGGCTAAAACAACGATTGAAACCGACATCAATCCTGCTTTTGAAGTCAAATATTGTTTCATTGGGATGTTTTGCGACATCATCATTCCGTAATAATTACTGTCCCAAGAAGGAATAAATTGACCAAAATTAAGCATGAAAATTCCTGTCATTAAGATTCCAACAACTATAAAAAAAGCCGGTGTGTCTTTATAATGTGGATTCGTGTAAATCATTAATCCGTAAGCCAAAAAAAGAAACGACATCCATACCGTGGTTCTTGGTCGTTTGTTTCTCCAAATTAATTTTAAATCCAATTGTAAAAAAGGAGCAATTTCACCAAAACGTTTTGTCCAGCCTAAATCAGTTGTAGTTGCTTCTTGCTGCGTTTTTGATTGTAAACTGTTATCCAAATAAAAATTATGTTTTAAATAACTGAAATTCAAAAAGTAAATCCCTACCAAAATCAAAATTGGAATAATTACTAATAAAGGCTGTTCTGTCAATGTGTTTAAAGCGGTGCCAATTGCGGTGCTGATTTTAAAAATATTGAAATATTCTACTGCTGCTAAAGCCAAACCGAAAACCACAAAAACTAGAAAGATCTTAATGTTTTCAGCAAACTTCTTCTTTATTAAAAAATTGGTGTAATTAACAATCAAAGCCAAAATATACATCGTCAACATCCAAACTAATATGCTGATAATAGTATAATTACCACTCAAAACACAGGTTATTCCAAAAGGAATAATAACCAATAAAGAAAAAATATTATAAACCGAAGTCAGGCTTTTGACTAATACAAAATGAATAACTTTCTCTTTCTTTATAGGCAAAACCAGCAATGGTTTAATATTCATAACGGGTAAACTTTGCATAAAAAATCGCAAAATCAAATCAATAACCATCCAGAAAATCACAAAATTATTTACAATCAATATTGGCTTCTGATTGGGGAAATTTTGCTCTAAAATAGGATACAAAGCAATTCCTAAAAGCAAAAAAGCAAGTAAAAAATAAACCGCCACAAACCCCATTACTATTTTTAGACCAATGCTTTTTCCTAAACTTGCCGAACGAAAAAAGGCCTTAAACTCAAGATTAATAAAATGTTTGAACATAATACGATTTTAATGTTTTTCGATTAGTAATTAAATGTAAGAAAATGTTACAGTTTTTTTAACTTATATTCTGGGTAAGTTACATCTAATATAAAAAAATTGGCAATTATAATCTCCATTTATTTGTCGTTTCCTACTTTTGTAAAAAAATAAATCACATGCCGTCTTTTTTAAAACTTATTATAAAAGAAGTAAAACGCGAAACCAAAGATGCGGTTTCCATACTTTTTAATGTTCCTGAGGAATTAAAACCAAACTATACTTTTGTTGCGGGTCAATATATTAATCTTAGACTTACCTTAGACAATCAAGAAATTCGTCGAGCGTATTCGCTTTGTTCTGCTCCCGAAAGTGGGGAATTAAGAATCGCTGTAAAAGCAGTAACAAATGGACTTTTTTCGCAGTTTGCCAATACAAAACTAAAAGCAGGTGATGTTCTTGAAGTAGGAAAACCAGAAGGAAAATTTACTTTCGAACCACAAATTGATCGTCAAAAAAACTATGTTGCTTTTGTAGCTGGTAGCGGAATCACGCCTGTGCTTTCTATCTTAAAATCGGTTTTAAAAAGCGAACCTAAAAGTTCTTTTGTATTAGTTTATGGTAATAAATCCCCTGAGGAAACTATATTTCACCAAGAGTTGCACGATTTGCAATTGCAATATGTAGGGCGTCTTTTTGTGCATTATGTTTTCAGTCAAGCCAAAGCAGAAAATGCATTATTTGGACGAATTGATAAATCAGTAGTAAATTTTGTTTTAAACAACAAACACAAAGAATTAGAATTTGATAAGTTCTATTTATGTGGTCCTGAAGAAATGATCAATACAGTTTCTGGTGTTCTAAAAGAAAAGAATATCAAAGAATCAGCGATAAAATTTGAGCTGTTTTCTTCTTCTACGAAAGAGCATAAAATTGAAAAATCGTTAGAAGGACATACTAAAATTACCATCCTTGTTGATGATGAGGAAACGACTTTTGAAATGTCTCAAAAGCAAACTATCCTTGACGCTGCATTGAAACAAGGTATTGATGCTCCGTATTCTTGTCAAGGTGGAATTTGCAGTAGTTGTTTAGCCCGAATTACTTCTGGAACAGCCGAAATGACTAAAAACTCTATTCTTTCTGATAAAGAAATTGCTCAAGGATTAATTCTGACTTGTCAAGCACATCCGACCTCAGAAAATCTTTCAATAGATTTTGATGACGTATAAACGATAATTATTTATATAAATGAAACTTCTCTGAAAAGGGAAGTTTTTTTATTTTAATGAAGTGGTGATTTTTTCAACTACAGATTCAGGAGTAATCGTTCGCATGGCATTTTCATAGCCTTCCACTTTTTTATTCCCATAAACGGATGTGGGTAATTTGGGAAACAAATTTCTATCCGAAACCAAGGCGTTTTCTAAAGGTTGATTAAAAGGTGAAAATCCCGCAAAAGGATGTGTTGCACCCCAAAGTGTAATCACTTTTACACCTAGCATGGCTGCAATATGTGCATTTCCAGAATCCATAGAAAGCATTATATCAAGATTACTGATGAGTTCTAATTCTTGCTGAAATTTAAACTTACCAGCTACTGAAATGACATTTTCTTTATTGGCTGAAAGCGAATTCAAGATTTCTATTTCTTTTTTTCCTCCGCCAAAAAGCAAGATTTTATAGGATGTTCCTAAATATCGAGATTCTGATAATTGGTTGATAACTTCCTGCATCAAATCCAAAGGATACACTTTGGAATCGTATTGTGCAAATGGAGCAATCCCAATTAGGGTTTTATTTTCTGAGCCAATTAAAGCTACAATTTCTTCACTTAAAACTGATTTTGATGGGAACTCAGGCTTTGATAAATCAATGTTGAAACCAAGTATCGAAAACACTTTGGCGTGTCTTTCAAACATGGTTGGTAATGGTTTGAAAATTTTATTTTCGGCTTGAGTTAAGGATTTTTTCTCTGTTCTTCCTTTATCAACTGCAGCCACTTTTTTACCATATAAGCTAAAAAAAGTGCGGACAACTTTAGACCGCAATACATTGTGCAAATCTGCAAAAGCATCGATATGAAGTACTTTTAAATCTTGGAACAAACGTAACAATCCTATAAATCCTTTGTGTCGTTCTTTTTCATCGAAAGCAAAAAAAGAAATATTGGGAATTCCTTCGAAAAAAGGTTTGAAAAAAGGACGAGAAACTACCGTGATTTTTACTTCTGGATACTGCTTTACAAAGGCGCGTAAAACAGGAACCGTCATGGCGACATCTCCCATTGCGGAAAGTCTCATGACGGCTATATGCTTTATTTTATTTGACAATTTTGAGGTTGTCAAAAATTATTTTTTGGCTTGATACAAAACTGGATTCAAATCATCATCATTGTACATTTTCATTTGTTTGTACACTTTCATGAATTTATCTCCATTTTCAATGTCCGTTAATAAATCATCGATAGCAGTTGACAAATCTGTTCTTTGCTCCAATAAAACATTTAATTTTTCTTGACATTTATCTCTATGTTCTTGAGTTGCTTCTGCACGAGTTGCTTCTTCTTGCATATGATAAATTTTCAACGCTAAAATCGACAATCTGTCAAAAGCCCAAGCAGGACTTTCTGAATTGATTTTGGCATTTTCTTTTACATTTACATGACTGTATTTTTGAAGAAAATAACTATCTATGTATTCCACCATATCAGTACGTTCCTGATTAGAAGCGTCAATTCTTCTTTTTAGAGTTAAGGCAGCAACTGGATCAATTTTTGGATCCCTAATGATGTCCTCAAAATGCCATTGAACGGTGTCAATCCAGTTTTTTAGGTACAATAAATGTTCAAATTTATCTTTTGGAAAAGGATTGTTAATAGGCTGATCTACATTATCAAACTGATGATAATCTTTAATACTTTGTTCGAAAACAGAATAAGCTAATTTTGAAAACATATCTTTATATATTAAAAGACAAAGATACTTTTTATACTTTTATAGTATGAAAAAAAGTTTTAAAGTTTTATTTCAAAATTCAGGGTCTTAAATCTAACATCTTCATTTATGCAAATCCATCATCTTTCGGAAAATAATAGTGTTCTCAATCATTTTTTGGCAGAAATACGAGATGTTTCCATCCATAATGACAGTATGCGTTTTCGTAGAAATATAGAGCGTATTGGCGAAATAATGGCTTATGAGTTAAGCAAAAATCTTCATTATGCCGAAGCTGATATTAAAACTCCGCTTGGTATAAAAAAAACATCTAAAATAAAAGACCAGTTGGTTTTATGCACCATTTTAAGAGCTGGTTTGACCCTGCATCAAGGTTTTTTAAACTATTTTGATGCTGCCGAAAACGGATTTATTTCTGCTTACAGATACCATCCCAATCATGATGATGCCTTTGAAATTAAAGTTGAATACCAAGCTGTTGCTGATATTAATGGGAAAAACATGTTGCTTCTTGATCCTATGTTAGCCACAGGACAATCTATAGTTGCGGTTTATAATAGATTAATGGAAAGAGGTACGCCAAAAGAAATTCATATTGCCGTAGTTATTGCTGCCCCTGAAGGAATTGATTATCTTGAAAAACATTTACCCGACACTTGCCATCTATGGATTGCTGCCTTAGATGAGAAACTTAATGAACATAGTTATATTGTTCCGGGATTAGGAGATGCTGGAGATTTAGCTTTTGGAGAAAAATTATAATTGCGAGAAAAACGCAAACAAACTACATAAAATAAAGATTCCTAAAACTAATTCTTGCTTTAATTTTTGTTGTGCCATTTCAATATGAGCGGTTGCCATAATAGATAATGGAGCAAAAGTAAAAATCAACAAATCATTGCTTTTATTAGATGAAATTAAGAAAATAACTATCCCAATAAAAAAGCACGCAATTATTTTCTTGAATGACGTATGCAATAATAACGGCCTATTTGATAGTGTCGCAAACATTGAAACTAGAAAAAACAAAGCTATTGATACAAAGATTGACAAAGCACCATTTTGATAGTTATTAACGAAATAATCTATTTTGAAATTTACCGTTACACTTTTCGTTATATAATTAACCACATCTATTCCGAAAAATATTGCAAAAAGCATAAAGATAATTGTTGCCGTAAAAAGCGCTATAAAAGGAAGAATCCAGTTCCTATAATCTCTTGAAACATGAAAAATAATCGAGATAAATACGAGCACAATATATAGAATACTCCAAAAATGAAATAATGCGGCCACAAAAATCCATAATGAAGCATCAAATATTTTTTCCTTTGATGCTTTTAGTGATTGCAAAGAAATCAATCGGCGGAGTGCTAATAAAATAAAAAAATTAGCCAGAATTAAATTTAAATTATCTAATACCGAAGGAAAGAAAATAAGAAATAAAAAGTAAAAAAAAATGGTGTAGCTACTGTCTTTGCTCAGCCCGTTTTTCTTAACAACAAAATTAGTAATGAATACCGAAGCTAATAAAAAAGTAATTAATCCTATCCTATGAAAAATCATCACGCCCATATTCATCCAAGATAAATCTTGAAATTGGTAGATTAAAAAGAAAACTAGTATTAAAAATACAACCAAAATGTAATTTAATGGTGTAGATTTTTTAAAAACACTTGTTATCATAAGGATATTTTATACTTTTGTGACTGTAAATATAATACTTGTTTAAAAAGGAAACCAAGAAGTTTAAAAAAGATTAGTCAATACTTGAATCTTTTACTTTATAATCATTTCCAAAACAATATAAATAACAACATAATTTTATAGCATTATGAAAGCATTTTTTGAAGGAATACAATATTTATTTGTAAACATCTTATTCGCACCACTAGATTTTTTAAGATCTTTAGAGCTTAGCTCTTGGTTTGGAGCTAATACAATCAACTGGATATTCATGATTATCTGTGCATCTGCAATGGTATATTGGATCAAACAATTAAGAATCTTTGACGAAGCAGGAACAGAAAATCAAGATACTACCGCTCATTCTTTTTTAAAATAATTTAAAAAAGAATGAACGATACTTGGAAACTATTTTAAATCGTTTCCAATATCTTTTCTAAAATACATCTTATCAAAATTTAGTTTATCTATGTTTTGGTAAGATTTTTTTATGGCCTCTTCAAAATTGTCTCCATACGAAGTAACGGTCAAAACCCTTCCTCCATTAGAAAGCACTTGTCCGTTTTCTAGTTTTGTACCTGCGTGAAAAACAATTGAATCCGAAATATTTTCTAATCCAGAAATCACTTTTCCTTTTTCAAAATCTTCTGGATATCCTCCTGAAACAACCATAATTGTTGTTGCGCTTCTTTCGTCTACTTCCAATGTGATTTCAGCTAATTTTTCATTGGCTACAGCCAAAAACAATTCTACTAAATCCGTTTTTAATCTTGGAACAACCACTTCTGTTTCTGGATCGCCCATACGAACGTTATATTCAATTACAATTGGTTCATTTTTCACATTTATTAAACCAATGAAAACAAAACCTTTATAAGGAATTCCATCTTTTTGAAAACCTTCGATAGTTGGTTTTACAATACGTGTTTCAATTTTTTCCATCAAAACGGCATCAACATAAGGAACTGGTGAAACTGCTCCCATTCCGCCTGTATTCAATCCCGTGTCGCCTTCGCCAATGCGTTTGTAATCTTTAGCTGTTGGCAGAATTTTATAGCTTTTACCATCTGTAAGTACAAAACAGCTTAACTCAATTCCGTCTAGAAATTCTTCGATTACCACTTTTGAACTTGCAGCACCAAATTTTTGATGTACAAGCATATTTCTTAATTCTTCTTTGGCTTCAGCCAAATCGTGAATAATCAAAACGCCTTTTCCTGCTGCTAATCCGTCTGCTTTCAAAACATACGGAGGTTGTAATGTTTCTAAGAAATCACATCCTTTTTCAACCGTTTCAGCCGTAAAACTATCGTAAGCAGCTGTTGGGATTTTATGTCTGATTAAAAATTCTTTAGCAAATTCTTTACTTCCTTCTAATTGTGCACCAATTTTTGATGGTCCAATAACTGGAATATGACTCAATTCAGCATCATTTAAAAAGAAATCATAAATTCCTTTTACCAAAGGATCTTCTGGGCCAACTACAATCATCTCCACTTTTTCCTGAAGAACAAATGCTTTTATAGCGTCAAAATCAGTTGGGCTAATGTTAATATTATTGGCTATCGCAGCAGTACCAGCATTTCCTGGTGCTACAAAAAGTTTGTCACAAAGCGGACTTTGAATCATTTTCCATGCAAATGCATGCTCTCTTCCGCCCGAACCCAATAGTAAAATAGTCATGATGTGTTTTATTTTAGTTGTGGTGCAAAAATAATTGCTTTTGAACGTAAAAAATAATTAATTTTCAAAAAGTTATTCGTTATTCCGCTTTAGTGGTAGGTAAATATTATTTTTGATAAAATATACGCTCAAAATGCTTCCATTTTTCGACATATCTTTAAAACTAAATGGTTTCCCAATTAAGGAAGCCAAAACCGAATTGAAGCAAATCGTCGATTTATCTGAAAAAGAATACCAGGTTTTTCTTGAAAAACAGAAGACAGAAATTGTCGCATTTCATTTGCAAAATAATCCTTTTTACCAAAAATTAGTAGCGCCTATTTCTTTTAAAAAATGGGAGAATTTACCCGTTTTAAAAAAGAAAAATCTTCAAAAACCACTCCTAGAAAGGCTTTCGAAAGGGTATAATTTAAAAAATAGTTACATCAATAAAACTTCAGGTTCCAGTGGTGATCCTTTTATTTTTGCCAAAGATAAGTATAGCCATGCATTAACTTGGGCTTCTAATAGCTATCGGTTTGCTTGGTATGGAATAGATTTCAATTCCGCTTATCAAGCGCGTTTTTATGGAATTCCGATGGATTTTATTGGAAATAAAAAAGAACGTTTTAAGGATTTTTTAGGTTCTCGGTTTCGGTTTACAATTTTTGATTTGTCGGATGAAATTCTAGAGCGTTTTTTAAAACATTTTCAAAGAAAAAAATTCGATTATATCAATGGATATACTAGTTCAATTGTATTATTTGCTAAGTTTTTGCAGAAAAAAAACATCGTTTTAAAAGATATTTGCCCGAGTTTAAAAGTATGTATGGTAACTTCAGAAATGCTTTTTGAAGAAGATAAAATACTTTTAGAAAAACAATTCGGCATTCCTATCGTCAATGAATATGGGGCTTCGGAACTGGATTTAATTGCTTTTGAAAATCCTCAAGGAGAATGGCAAGTCAATTCAGAAACCTTATTTGTCGAAATTTTAGACGAAAACAATCAAGCCGTTCCAAACGGTACTGAAGGCAGGATTGTTATTACTTCCTTATTCAACAAAGCTCATCCGTTCATCCGTTATGATATAGGTGATATTGGGATTTTGGACGAGAAAAGCACCTTACAAAAACCCATTCTCAAGAAATTAATAGGTAGAACTAATGATGTTGCGATTTTGCCCAGCGGAAAAAAATCGCCTGGACTTACATTTTATTATGTAACCAAAAGCATTATTGAAGATGATGGAAACGTTAAAGAATTTGTGATTAAACAAACCAAAATAGATACTTTTGAAGTTGAATATGTAAGTGAAAATGAATTAGATTTGGCACAAATACAAAAAATAGAACAGGCGATTGCCCTGTATTTGGAACCGAATTTGATATTTATTTTTTATAGAAAAAAAGCATTGGAAAGAAGCAATCGAGGAAAATTAAAGCAGTTTAAATCAATGATTAAATAGTTTTAATATACCTTGGTTTTAGTACTAATTGAGTGAATAAAAAACCAATCATACACACAATAGAAAGGGCTAAATTATATTTATGAAACAATCTATAAACGGAGAAATTGTGTTTGATCAAATCAACTTTTGAGGCTGATATGGAGTTTTGTCTAATTCTATAATAGGCTAAACTTTCTGGAATAGGATTCGCGCTTTTAATTTTCTTAAAAATAGTAAGCCAATGCATCCAATCTTGTCTTTTACGGATGGAAGAAATAGCAATTTTTCCAAAATAATTTACATCGTAGATTCCGGTAAGATTCCCCACATAATTACAAAAAAACAACTGTTTATAGGTAAGTAACTTAGGGCATTCAACCGTTTTGTTTAGCGATTTCCCTTCTTCATCAATGCAATCATAAAAAGAGAATGTAAATGGTAAATTCTGCTTTGTAAGAAACGCAACTTGTTTGTCCAGCTTATTTGGTTTCCATAAATCATCTGCATCTAAAAACGCGATATAACGTCCTTTTGCGTGATTCAAAGCGTAATTTCTAGCTATGCCCGTTCCTGAATTATTTTCAAGCTGAAAAAATTGAATTCTTTTCTCATTTTGGGCAATTTCTTTTATAATGGCAACTGTATTATCCGTTGATTTATCATCAACCAAAATTATTTCCCAATTGTTATAGGTTTGGTTTTGGACAGACAAAATAGTTTGTGCAATAAATTTTTCAGCATTAAAAGCGGGTATAATTATGGACACTAATGGTTTTTCCATTTTAATATGCTTTTTCTTCTCCTTTTAAAATATTGACAACTGTTTGGTAAATAATTTTTAAATCAAGTAAAAATGACCAGTTTTCGATATAAAAAACATCAAATTTCACTCTATTAATCATGTCTTGATCCTTTTCTATTTTACCTCGATATCCGCTTACTTGCGCTAATCCAGTAATTCCTGGTTTAACACAATGCCGAATCATATATTTTTTTATTCGATTTCCATACTCAATATTTTGAGCCCAAAGATGCGGACGTGGCCCCACAACTGACATATCTCCCAATAAAACATTTAGAAACTGTGGCATTTCATCGATACTTGTTTTTCGCATAAATTTCCCCACTTTAGTCACTCGAGGATCATCCTTTGAAATTTCTTCCTCAGATGTTTTATTGATTCTCATCGATCTTAATTTGTAACAAAAAAATTCGTTTTCGCCAATTCCAGGTCTCCCTTGTTTAAAAAAAACAGGTCCTTTCGATTCTAATTTTATTAAGACTGCAAGAATTGGAATTAGCCAAGATAATATTCCAATTATAACAATCAATGAAAAAACAATATCAAATGTTCTTTTAAAAATCTTTATTGCTGGATTGTGAAGTATTGTCTTTTGTGATGGAAATGTAGTGTAAAATTCCACTCCTAAATTCTTTGAAAATATCTCTTTCGGGTCAGAAATAAATTTTAAGGTTTGAGTTTCAACAACACCATTGTCAACGACAAGGTTTTTGAAATCCACAAATTCACCTTTCATGATCTGATTTGACTTTTTTTCTGAAAAATATTTTGGAACATTTAACTCCATTAGACGGAAACCTCTTTATTTAATGTAATTAGAAAAATCTTTATGCTCTTCTTTTGAAAGCTCTTCTTTTGATAATGATTTGAAATAATCATACGTGATTTTCATTCCTTCTGCACGACCAACTTTTGCCTCCCATCCGAGCAAGTTTTTAGCTTTAGTAATGTCTGGTTGTCGCTGCAATGGGTCATTCATAGGCAATGGGTGGTAAACTACTTTTTGATTCGTTCCTGTTAGTTTTATAATTTCATCTGCAAAATCTTTGATCGTTATTTCGTCTGGATTACCAATATTAACTGGGTAAACATAATCCGAATGCAACAGCCTATAAATCCCCTCAACTTGATCGTCTACATAACAAAAAGAACGCGTTTGCATTCCATCACCAAAAATAGTCAAATCTTCCCCGCGAATTGCTTGTCCAATAAATGCAGGAATAACTCTACCATCATTTAAACGCATTCTTGGTCCGTAGGTGTTAAAAATTCGGACAATTCTGGTTTCAACACCATGAAATGTATGATAGGCCATTGTTATTGATTCCTGAAAACGTTTTGCCTCGTCATAAACGCCTCTTGGTCCTATGGTGTTTACATTACCATAATACTCTTCTGTTTGCGGATGAACCAATGGGTCGCCATAAACTTCAGAAGTCGAGGCTATAAGAATTCTAGCTTTTTTCACTCTTGCTAATCCTAAAAGATTGTGCGTTCCTAACGATCCTACCTTTAAAGTTTGAATAGGAATTTTCAAATAATCAATTGGGCTCGCTGGTGAAGCAAAATGCAATATGTAATCTAATTTACCTGGGACATGAACAAATTTTGTGATATCATGATGATAGAACTCAAAATTTTCAAGTTTGAATAGGTGTTCAATGTTTTTTAAATCTCCTGTTATAAGATTATCCATTCCTATTACAAAATAGCCTTCTTTAATAAAACGGTCACAAAGATGTGAGCCTAAAAATCCAGCAGCCCCAGTGATAAGTATTCTTTTCATAAGTCATTTTTACGTTTGCAAGATATAAATTATCGCGTAAACAATTGGGCTACTTGGGCCAGTTTCTACAAAATTAACGCTACTAAATCAATTCAAATAAACAATGTGTTTGTAATGAATTCCTTTTTTGTCAATTATAGGTTTCGATGTAGCAGATTTCCTAATTGTTTTTATATATTTTTGTGGTACTTAAACTCATTTATTTTGAAAGTTGTCCATGTTGTTGAAGCTTTAGCTGGTGGAGTTCATACGTATTTCAAAGATTTATCCTTTTTTTTTGGAAATCATGAAATTAATGAGACTATTGAAACCACCATTATTTATAGTGGCAATCGAAAGGAAATTGATTCTGAAAAAATAAAAGAGGAATTTTCAAATGGAGTTGCGCTAATTGAACTCCCTATGATTAGGAATTTCTCTCCCATTCAAGATATAAAATCAACAATAGCCTTAATTGCAATACTTCGAAAACTTAAGCCTGATATTGTTCATCTTCATTCTTCCAAAGCTGGAGTTTTAGGCAGATTATCTTGCGTGTTTTTATTCAAGAAAAAGAAGATTTTTTACACTCCTCATGGCTATTCTTTTCTTCGAAAGGACATCAATCTTTGGAGTAGAAAAATATATTGGTTTATTGAAAAAAGTGCTCAGAAACTCTTTGGAGGCAAAACAATTGCTTGCGGTGATACCGAATATGAAATTGCTAAAACACTGGGAAAATCCTATTTAGTAAGAAACGGAATTGACGTTGCGTATGTCAATAATCTAAGCGAAGAAAAAACAAATAAAACACTAACTCTTGGAATTTTAGGACGAATTACTTTTGCCAGAAATCCTAAGCTTTTCAATGAAATTGCCCTAAAGTTTCCCGATTTTAATTTTGTTTGGATTGGAGATGGCGAATTAAAACACCTAATAACCGCCCCAAATATTGTTGTAACTGGATGGTTTAAACAAAGAAACGATGCATTAAAAGAACTTTCAAAAATTGATATTTACATTCACACATCGCTTTGGGAAGGTTTACCCATTGCCATATTAGAAGCAATGGCAATGAAAAAACCAGTTCTAGCAACTAATTTAATAGGCAATAAAGATGTTGTAATTCCTGCCGAAACAGGGTTTCTTTTTAATACAATTGAAGAACTCGATGCGTATTTAGAAATCCTAAAAGAAGAAAAAACAAGAAAGATATTTGGAGAAAAAGCATTAGAAAGATGCTATTCTTTATACGATAAAAGCAAGAATTTTAAAACCCTGATTTCTATTTATCAGCAATAGTTTTCTCTTGTAACCAATAACTTCCGAAAATTGAAAACCACAATCCGCTAAATGCAATTCCGTCAAAACGAAGCAAAAAATCATCGGTAAGATTTGAGGTAAAAAAAATAAAAAAGAAAGCAATAATCAGCGGATTTTTCAAATCAATCCCTAAATATCCAATCGTAAAAATATATAACAGAACCACTAAAGGACCTAGGATTCCAAATTTTAATAAAAAATCTAAAAATTGATTGTGAGTTGGAAATTCATATTTTGCCAAAAAATGCTGGTTCGTTTCTTTGTAATATTTAATTAACGCTGGTTTTCCATCCGAAGCTCCTACCCCAAAAGGAAGGTTTTTCAACGAAAGTTCCCAAGCCGATTTCCATATGGATACTCGAGTAACTAAGGAATTAAACACTTTTGCTTCAGGATTTTCAATCGCATCGAGTTTGCCTACTTTGTCCATATAGGCAAAAGTTACTGAGGAGTATTTTTGAATCATATACGGATTCTTTTGGACAAACAATAAAGAGATACTGCCCAATAAAACCAATCCTAAAGCGAATATTGAAAGACTCTTTTTGAAACTATATTTTTTGGCAACTTCAAAAAAGAAGATTAAAATAAAACCAACCAAAGCATTAAATAAAGCCATTCGGGTATTTACAAAAAGCACAAAGAAAAAAGAAAGCAGAAAAATGAAGATGCTCGTTGCTTTGACCCAGTTGCTTTTTCTTTGTTGAAAAAAACGAAAAACAAAATAAATAACACAAATTGTTACAAATGACAAATGCATATTTAGCGCTGGCGCATGTATCCCAATACTATTAGAAAAAGCATAACCTACTTCCCATAAATCAATTCCTTGCCTGTATTTATGTATCAGTTCTGGTGCTATAAAAACAAATCGAACAAAGAAAAAAAGAATTAAAATGGTAGTAAAAATCGAATAAAATTGAAGCAATTTAAAAAAATTAATTCGCTGAAAATTACCTAAAATAAAAAGAGGGAAAACTAGTAAGGAAACACTTTTTTCGAGCGATTTTATTCCCATTAAATACGAATCATTATTCCAAAAAAACAATATTTCTAAAAGCAACGGCGACGCAATAATTGTCCCTAATAGCAAGGAAGTTCTTGTGAATTTTAATTTTTTTAAAAACAGTAAATTAAATGCCACAAAAAGAATAATTAAGCCCGTACACGGTTTTCTAAAAATCATTGCAATTGCAATGAAAACCAGAAAAGTATTCCATATTTTATTAAAATTCTTTTCTGAAATATTCATAATATAAAGCATAATAGATTAAAGGAAAAATTCCTATTTTATGTCGGGTTGCGGTTCCTAAATCTGGTTCAAAAATTCCTTGAACTATGAAATACGAAAACAAAATAAGCAAGGTCCAAAGCAAATATCGGTATTGTTTTCTATCGGCTAAACATATGGAAAACCGAACAAAAAGAATGTAGAAAAGTAAAATTTGCCAAATTATAAAAACAATAATTTGTGGCGAAAAAACATGTTTAAATCCTTCCAAGGGAACATTAACTGCAAAAAAACCATAAACAATACCCACCGTTTCCCCATACCAAGTATCGGTCCTAATGGGCGAAACAATTATTGAATTTGCATCTTTCGAATTCATTCGTTCCATATTTACCAAATCGCGAGAACCTTCTGACAGATGTTTTCCTTTGATTACACCAACGCTTAGTGAGATAAAAATAGCTATTAACAATCCATAAAAAATGGAGGAAAGCGCTTTGTTTTTAAAATCAACTAAGGTTATTCCATACATTCCTATTGCTATTATAGGAATTAACAAAAAATAGGGTCGGAAAAACAGCCCAAAAAATGCTATTATCATCAAGGACAATGTCACTTTATATTTTGATGGTATTTTATCTGAATAAAAAACAAAAGGCAAAATGGATACGTAAATAAACGTGATAAACTCTTTTGAAGGCATCGAAATAAAAACGGCAATCATAAAAAACCCACTATATACTAAAAGGTTTTTTACATTTATTTTATGAAAATTAGTTGGTATACCTATTTTGTACAAAACATAAATTATGATTGGATATTGAATCAATGCTACTATTGCATAGGGCAGGTATTTCAATCCGGTTATTGTATAAAAAAAGGAGGAAAATGGATAACTCCCAGAAATTCCTTCCTCACTGAATCTATGAAAAACGATTGTTTGCGCATCATAAAAAAATTTCTCCGGCAAGACAAAAGAAGCCAATATTGCAACTACTAAATTTGCAATAAATAACCCTAAAAAAATCGCCGTTTCCTTCTTTACTAAAAGTTGCATTTTGTATTAAAATAATGATTTATAAAGTGCAATATGCTTTTCTACCATGTGCTGAATGTCATTTTTTTTGGCTCTTTCTTTACAAGATGCAGCAATTTCTAGATAATATTCAGGATTATTAATCAACTTCATTACCTGAACGGCGAGCTCTTTTGCGTTTTCTTTTTCAAAAAGAATCCCAGCATTTTGAACAACATCCGAAACCCCAGAAACATCCGATGCAATTAACGGTTTTCCTACCGCCATTGCTTCTAAAGCAACCAATGGAAACCCTTCATGAAAAGTGCTTAAAATAGAAATATCTGCAGTTTTCAATAATTCAGGCACATCCATTCGAAGGCCTAAAAATAAAACTCTATCTGACAAGTTCAGCTTTTGAACTAGATTTTCACAATTTTTTTTCAATTCGCCATCGCCAACTAATACCAACTTAACATTTTGTGGCAAATATTGCAATGATTTGATTGTTGTTTCCTGATCTTTTGGAAAACAAAATCTTGATACTTGAATCAATAGAATATCTTCCGAACAGAATAAATTAGAAATTTCGCCTTTAGAATAAGGTTTAGCTGCATAAAATTTTTCTAAATCTATGCCGTTTTCAATCACCTCAAACTTAGATTTTGACTCTCCAGTATAGTTGTGTATAATTTGGAAAACTTCCTCTTTAACACAAATTATTTTATCATAAAACCGATATATAAATTTATCAATTGCCCTAATAAAGTAATTTTTCATCCTTGGATTACTGGTACTGTGTTCTGTCAATAGTAGCTTAATTTTCGAAAAAGAAATAATCTTGGCAAGAACTACCCAATATTGCGAAGGGAACAAATGAACCTGAACAATATCATATTTTCTCAAAAAAGGAATGATTTTTAGGCAATTAATCGGATTATAAATTGAACTAGAACCTAATGAGTGAATTTTGCAACATCCGGTCTCTTTTAAGGCTTTTAAAAAAGGATATTCTTTACCGTTCAAAACCAGAAGATCCATTTCAATTCCGTTTTTTCTATACAAAGGCAAGCTATCCAAAAGTAATTTTTCTGCTCCGCCAGATCCCATATTGCCTATTATTTGTAGTATTTTCATTTGTGTAATTTAATAAACAACAACTGGGATTCAAAAACTTAATTCAAAAAAACTTTCACTTTGTCTTTGTAATAAATAATTCCAGACGCAAGAACATTCCAAAAAAAAGAACTTACAACAAACGCTATTGCCGCTCCGGACATTCCAAATTCAGGTATTAAAAACCTATTTAAAACAAAATTTATAACTACCGAAGCCAAAAGAATTCCCTGAAAAATATGCTGCCTTCCGGTCATATTTAAATAAACAGATGCTGATCCAAAAGCAGAACAAATGCCCTGTCCTATTATCAAAATTAGTAACGCTTGTTGTGCTGAAACATAATCATTCCCGAAAAAGCGCAAAATATTTTCGGAAAAAATAACAATAAATACTACCAATGGAAACGTCAAAATAAAAATTAAACGAGAACTGTTTTTTAGCATTCTATTCAATTCTATGTTGCTATTAACTGAAAAGCATTCGGCTATTTTTGTAGAAATAGTGATGTTAACAGTAACAATGACTATCGAAAGAACGGTCATTAATTTGACTGCCAATGAATAAAAAGCAACCGTTGCATCGCCTTTATATTTTTTTAAAAACATAACATCAAAACTCATCATTAGGAACAGCGCCATTCCGCTTATTGCAATAGGATAAGACTTGTTGATTATTTCTTTGTATCCAATAGGTTCTGAATTTGAACCCGATGTTTTTCTAAAATAATTGAACACTAAAACCGTAGTAATCGTTGAAAGTATAAGGAAACCCAACAGAAAAATATCAACTAAATAGGTCTCTTTGTGAAGATAAAACAATGCAATTGCGCCAAAGATTAAAGGGAAATATTTAATAATATTTCTAAATAATTCGGCAATGTATAAATGATTTAAAGCTCTAAAAACCTCCGTATTTAATGTTGTTAAAGCTGAAAAAAACAAAATAATTGCCGCTTTTAAAAGAATTAAATATACCGCTTCATCCGAAAAAAAAGAGTTGATGAAATTCTTGTCTATACTTAAAACAATCAATACTGAAATTATAGACATTGAGAACAGTATAAAAACCATTTTTATATAGATTTGTTTCAGTGCGCTTAAAGTATTTTCTCCTTTAAATCTTCCTCTAAAATATAAAATGGACTGGTCGCAACCTAGTAAACAAATACTGCCTGCTACCAATAAAAAAGAACGCACAAAATCATATTGTCCGACTATTTTGGGACTAAAATTTTTGGTGAAAAACAAAGTAAATCCAAACAAAACCAGCACACCTAAAACTCTTAAGATTAATGTGATTAAACTTTGCAGAATATAGGGGTTGTTTTTAATTTTTTGAAGATAACTACTAAATATTTTCAACATATTAATTTCTAATAATTTATTTATTTTCTTTCAATATGAGAATACTATATTTTGTAACCCTATTTAAATCAGGGCAATACATTTATTGTAATTGAGACTTCGCCAGTTGCTTTCTGTAAAAAGAAATAAAAATCTGAATAAAAATAAACAAGAATATAAAAACTATTGGCAAAACAAACCTGAGCTTTCCGTTAATAGATTTAGTGTTTTTAATATTCATTGCAACCGCACTTTCTCTTATTGTTTTATCAGAATTGAATAGTTGTAATTTTAATTTTCCAATAGCTTTAGTCAACGAATCCTTAGTTTTAATAATATCATTTAGTTGCGTATTTTCATTATAATAAATGAGTTTATCGCTTTTTTGATGGTTGCCATTAGAGCTCGAAAAGGCATTTAATATTCCGTCAATTTGCACTATAATTCCTTCTTTAGATTTTAGTTCTTGTTGAAGATTACGTATCGAAATTTTTTGGATTTCACTAAAATAAGCATTGTCGTTCAAATAATTCAATATGGGCTGAATGGTGTTTTTTTCGTTTGTAAATGAATTGGTGGAAACAACAATATTGTGAAAATTATAATTTTTGCTTGTTGTATTTTCTTTTACAACCGATTTTAAATCTCCGTTTTGAGCCATTAATTGTAAAACCTCAAAATTCAACTTACTGGAATTGATAAATTCATAAACATCAACAATCGGTTCTATTGAAATTTTATTGATTTCCTCTGGATTTTTAATCCCAATTAATTTAAGAAAAACAAGGTCTCTTTCTGCAATTTTTGAAGCTAATAAATCAATTTTTGAATATAAATAATCCGTTGATTTAAAGTTAGGTTCAACTATAATTTGGTGCTCGTAGTTTTTTTGTGTTTGATCTAGATATACTCCTAATCCAATCCCAATAATTAACAAAATCGAAATAATAATTCTATTTCTAATAAAAAACTGAATCGCTTGAAATAGCCAAGTTTTAATTCCGCTAAAAAAACTTCCAATTTTTTTTGAAATCTGAAACAAATCAATTTCTTGATTTTCTAAATTATTAGTTTCTTTTTTAGTCATTCTGCTGTTTTATTTAACGTTGAATATTTGTTCCAATATCTTGATCGTAATCAAATAAGTTGGCTTTACTCCTGTTGTTCCTAATCCTCCTGAAGCAAGTGTACTTCCAGTTTCTAATGGATTATCTGACGCATAATAAGCATATCTCACTTTTACATCTTGTGGGACACTTTTTCTGATTTTGGAGGCAGATTGAATCGCTTTTTGATAATAAGAACCTTCCATTTCTAAACCAATTACGCCCCAAGTTGATTCGTGGAAAAACTTTAATAAATCCCTATTTTGTAATGATGTTCCTAATACGGTAACCATTGGTCCGGCATAAACCGCAATATCATTTCCTTCAAACATATCAAGGGTTAGCTCATTTTGGAAGAAATAATTATCTGCTGTTCCCTCATTAATGTGTGCATTTGGAATCATGATATCGCCTTTACCTCCTTCTAGAATTCCAGCTTTTCCCATGATAGAAACTGATTTCACATTCAAAAGGGTGTCTTTTTTATACGGTTTCAATAACTCATCAATTGTTTCATAAGCCTGCTCTCCAAAAGCATAATCCATAACAATTAACACTGGTTTTTCGTCGCCTAAATTTGCGGTGGGAAATGCTGTTTTAGACCAATCAATTTTAGCTGTATCAAAAATTTGCACATCTATATTTGTTCCCGAAGTATCTAATAATGAAATCATTCCTTGATTTAAAGCAACTGATTCTACTTTACTTCTCACTTCATTTGCTCCTGATTTGCTCAATTCTTCGTAAATAAAGAAATCAGACTTGTCTTTGAATGTTGATTTTAATATTGGCGTAGCAAAAATAGAATTCATCACACTATGCATATTTGCGCTAATGACATGAATAGGTCGTCCTAAAAGTTGGTTTTGTTTTAAAACTTCTTTGATATTAGTTGCCCAAATCTCCCCATGAATATGATGTCCCAAACGTTCTCTCAAAATTGGGCTAAACGTTATGGTCCTTTTATTATTTTCAACTGTTTCTTCAATTGCTAGTTTCCCTAACCAAAAAATAACATGTAAAAAACGATCTGGAAAAGTAGTAGATCCAAAGGCATCATATATGTCTAAAATTTCTTCGAATGTTCTTCCAAGTATGTTTGCCGTATGTGATATTGCCTTTTCTTTCTCTATTTGCGAAAGTTTTTTGGTCTGAGATACTGCTTGCTCTAATTTATTCCAATCGCGAGACACTTCGCCTCCTTCATCTAACAAAACTCTATTTCTAATTTTATGAGATTCGATAAAAATGAATGTCAAATGCGTCAAAATATCATATATATCGGAACGACCGCGCGTAATTTCAACATTCATTTGTTCCTCGTCAATTCGGTAACAATTCCTTCTTCTTTTTGGAGGAACAATTGCTTGAAAATGAGATTTAGAATACCCTTCATCCGATGTCAAATTGATAAATTTACATTCCTCAATTCCAATAGGAAGTCGCTCAATAACATATAAAAGCCCATTCAATTCCACTTTTTCTTCGGCAATACTTCCATATATTTCTGGACGTAATGCTAATAATGCTTCTCGCAATGTGTCTCCAGAAACTCCCATAGGTTTATAGAAACCTCTATTGAACAAATGACGCATTGTGATGTACATTTTTTCAATAGCTGCGGATGAATCTTGTGCTCTTGATCTGGATATATTTTTAGTTTCTTTCATTTCTTTGGGTAGCACTAATTAGTACAAATGTATCGTTTTTATTGCTTGTTTAATTGATCTACAATCTTTCTGTCATTAGAAAGTCTTGGTATTTTATTCTGTCCGCCCAACTTTCCAATTGATTTCATATAATCCTGAAAACCGTTTTTAGCAACTTTAGTAATAACTACTTTTCTAAGCACATGTCCTACAATCAAATCATCGTAATATACATTTTGTTTTCGCATGGCGCTGTCTATCGCTTCCGCAAAAAGATCAAAGTTTTCTGGTTCTCCCGAAGCATCGGTGTCAAATTCTATAAACCACTCATGATAAGGTAATCCTTCCGAAGGATTTATTTGTGGAGCCACAGTAAATTCATTCACTCTAATAGTAGTTCCCTCCATTGCTTCTTTCAAAGCATTTTCTACTTCTTTACCAATGACATGTTCTCCAAAAGCCGAAATATAATGTTTGATTCTTCCCGATACAATTACTCGATAAGGCTTTAATGAGGTAAACTGAATAGTGTCGCCAATATTGTATCCCCAAAGTCCTGCATTAGTAGAAATAATCAACACATAATTAATTCCTAATTCGACTTCGCCTATGGTGTAGCGTCTTGGATTTTCGGTAAAAAATGCTTCGCTTTTTATAAATTCATAGAAAATTCCTGAATTCAAAAGCAGCAACATTCCTTTTTCTTTTTGAGAATCTTGATATGCAAAAAACCCTTCCGAAGCGGGGAACAATTCAATACTATCGACTTTTCTACCTATTAAATTTTCAAATTTGGCACGATAAGGCTCATAATTTACACCTCCGTAAATAAACAAATTGAAGTTTTTGAAAATTCCGCCAACTGGCTTTCCTCCTTTTTGTTGCAGTTTTTCAAAATACATTTGTACCCAAGACGGAATTCCTGAAATCACCGTCATGTTTTTATCAAATGTTTCTTCAACAATGGCATTAACTTTAGTCTCCCAGTCTTCTATACAATTGGTTTCCCAAGAAGGCATTCGGTTTTTTTGTAAATACTTTGGAACAAAATGCGCTACAATACCTGATAATCTGCCTAGTTTAACGCCGTTTTTCTCTTCAAGAATTGGGCTTCCTTGTAAAAAAATCATTTTTCCATCAACAAATTCAGCCTTACCTGTTTCATGAATATAATGCAGAATTGCATTTCGAGCTGCTTCAATATGAAAAGGCATGGATTCCTTAGTCAACGGAATGTATTTTGCACCCGAAGTTGTTCCTGAAGTTTTAGCAAAATACAATGGTTTTCCTTTCCATAAAACATTTGGCTCTCCTTTTACAACACGATCAACATACGGTTTTAATTCTTCGTAATCCCGAATAGGAACTTGTTTTGAAAAGTCTTCAAATGATTTAATTGTTTCGAAATGATGGTCAATGCCAAACTGTGTTTTCTTAGCTTCTTGAATTAGCTCTAAAAAAACTTTCTGTTGGGTTTTAATTGGTTCATTAACCCAAGCTTGTGTTTTGTTGTAAATTTTTTTGGCAAAAAATTTTGCAGCAGTTGATTTTATTGACATTTCTTACTTAATATTTTAATTTTTTGACTTTTGGCTCTTCTCTTTTTGAGAGGCTGGAAGTTGTTTTTTTTCTTCTTGAGTTACTTGTTTTCTCAATTCTAATTCTTCTTTTGATGCTGATAAATCCATTTTAGAAGGTTCTTCATCAGCCGCTGAAAGTATAGAGTCCTTATTGAATTTTGCAAACTCTAACTCACCAGTCAACACTTTTTGAATAGATTTAATATAGGCTTCATTTTTCTTTAAAGCTCGGGTTAACGAGTCTGATTTTAAAGCTAGTTCTGTAGCATCTCTTTTTAATTTTGAAGAAGAATAACCTGGAATAAACTCTCGCAAAGGAGTAAATGCAATTATAAAAGTAGTTACAAATGTTATTATAATAGCTCCTAAACTAGCGACTACAAAAACATTCATTAAAGTAAGTTTCAATGAAAAAGTTTCTTCAAAAGTATCTTCGTTAAGTATTATTAAACGCCTTTTATTGAATAAATTTTCTTTGAGCTTTTGTCGTTTTAGTCGTTTATCAACCATACTTTTTGATTATTGAACAAATATAACAATTATTGTTGTTGATTGTATTTACTTGTGTTTTGTACGGCTATACTTAACATAAATTTATTTTTAATAAATTTTTAACGCTTTTAAAGCCAAATAAATGTCTTAAAATTAGTTACCGTTAATTAATTCTATATACCTTTGCTTTCAGTTTTATTAAAAATTTGCTTCGGCAATAAATTATTCAATCATGGGAAGATTAGGTGTTACAGAAATCCTTATTATATTGGCAGTTGTTTTATTACTTTTTGGAGGTAAAAAAATTCCAGAATTAATGAAAGGTTTAGGAAGCGGAATTAAAGAATTCAAAAACGCAGCCAAAGACGACCAACAAGCTGACAAAAAGGAAGAAACTAAAGAATAAATTCTTTTAGAAATTCAAAAAAATAAAAAAATTCCAAATCCAAGATTATTCTTCAGGATTTGGAATTTTTTATGAAATAAATTGAGACTTTTATACAATCATAGTCAATTGTATTCGCTTTCTATCTTCATCAACTTCAGTGACTTTTACCTGAACATGTTGGTGTAATTTTACTACTTCATTCACATCGCTTACAAAACCTGCTTTGAGTTGTGAAATATGAACTAAGCCACTTTCCTTGATTCCAAGATCTACAAAACAACCAAAATTAGTAATGTTATTCACAATTCCCGGCAAAACCATTCCTGTTTTCAAATCTTTTATGGTTTTTACATTCGGATCAAATTCAAATACTTTTGCTGATTTTCTAGGATCTAATCCTGGTTTTTCGAGTTCTTTGATAATATCTTTTAAACCCAGTAAACCTATTTCTGGTGTTATATAATTTTCAGGTTTTATTAAGGCTGTTTTTTCTTTATTGGCAATCAAATCATTCACTGAAAGTTTCAAATCTTTTGCCATTTTTTCAACAATTCCATATGCTTCAGGATGTACAGCAGAATTATCTAATGGGTTTTTTGCATTCGAAATCCGAATAAAAGCAACTCCTTGCTGATACGCTTTTTCACCTAAACGTGGCACTTTTTTTAATTGTTTTCTATCTTCAAATGGTCCGTTTTCAGAACGGTATTGTACAATATTTTCGGCTAGCTTCTCTCCTATTCCACTCACATAACTCAATAAATGCTTACTTGCTGTATTGATGTTTATTCCAACCGAATTCACACAACGAATTACCGTATTGTCTAATTCGTCTTTCAATTTTGTTTGGTCAACATCGTGTTGATACTGGCCTACGCCAATAGCTTTTGGGTCGATTTTTACTAATTCAGCCAAAGGATCTGACAATCGGCGTCCAATTGAAACCGAGCCACGAACTGTAACATCAAAATTAGGAAATTCATCACGCGCAATTTTGGATGCAGAATACACCGAAGCTCCTGCTTCTGAAACAATAAATACTTGAACTGGTTTGTCAAAAGCAATTTTCTTAATGAAAAATTCAGTTTCTCTTGAAGCAGTTCCGTTTCCTATGGAAATAGCGTCAATTTTATATGAATTTACCATAGAACGAATTTTTTTCATCGCCATAACTTCCTCTTTTTGAGGTGCGTGAGGATAAATGGTTTCATTGTATAACAAATCCCCTTTTTCGTCTAAACAAACAACTTTACATCCTGAACGAAATCCAGGATCAATAGCTAAAATTCGTTTTTCGCCCAAAGGCGGCGCCAATAACAACTGCCCCAAATTATTTGCAAAAACCTGAATAGAATTAGCATCCGCCTTTGCTTTTGCTTCTTGTAAAGTTTCATTAGAAATAGCAGGATTTAACAATCGTTTGTAACTGTCTTCGATAGCTAATTGGACATGTGGCGTGGTGCTATTTTGACTTTTTAAGATTAATTCATCAATAATATCATACGCTTCGTCAATATCAACTTCAACTTTAAACTTAATAAAACCTTCATTTTCTGCACGAAGTATCGCTAACAAACGATGGGATGGTGCTTTACTTAACGGTTCTGACCAATCAAAATACTGATTAAATTTTTGCGCTCCTTCTTCGTCTTTTTTAGTTTTTACAACTTTGGTAGTGATTATAGCTTTACGTTCGTACAATCTTCTGAGTTGTTTTCTAACATAAATATTTTCATTAATCCATTCTGCAATAATATCTCTTGCGCCTTGTAAAGCCGCGTCTTCATTGATTACATTTTCATTCAAATATTTAGTTGAAATAAAATCAACATCATCATTATTTTGCGCCATAATGATTTTTGCCAAAGGCTCTAAACCATTTTCTCGAGCAACATCTGCTTTGGTTTTTTTCTTCTTTTTAAATGGCAGATAAAAATCTTCTAATTCTTGTAAATCGAAACTTTGTTGGATTTTTTTATCTAATTCTGGTGTAAGCGCATTTTGTTCGTCAATAGATTTTAAAATCGCTTCTTTACGTTTTACAATTATTTCATATTCTTTTTGCTGTTTGGCAATTTGTTCAATTACTACTTCATCAAGATTTCCGGTTGTGTCTTTTCGATATCTTGAAATAAATGGAATCGTACAATCTTCTTGTAATAATTGTACTGTATTTTGAATGTTTATAGCCGCTGTAGAAACTGTTTTTGATATAAATTGTATGTTGGTCATTTCGAAAAAGAATTTTAAATAAGAATAAATAGATTTTAAAAAATCATCCTGCTAAAATAATATCTTTGGAGTTCAATTTATCGCCCAAATGATATTATTATACTATTTTTTACTGCTAAATTTTTTAGGTTTTTTAGGAATTGGTTATGATAAACAACTAGCCAGAAAAAGACAAAGAAGAATTTCAGAAAAAACATTGCTAAGCTTTGTTATGATGGGCGGAACTGTTGGTTCGGGATTAGCTATGTTTGTCTTTAAACACAAAACTTCAAAAGAAAGTTATCTTTTGAAGTTTTATGGAATTTGTATAATACAAGTTGTAATTGTTTTTGGTCTGTTTTATTATAAAATAATACAGCTATAAATTATTTACAAGCAATTTTATTTACTCTATTTTGGTGTCTTCCACCTTCAAATTCAGTTTCCAAAAATGTTTCAACAATTTCAACTGCTTGAGGAATTGAAGTATAACGTGCTGGAATACTAATAATATTTGCATCATTATGAAGTCTTGTTAAATAAGCTATTTCTTTTGTCCAACAAAGACCAGCTCTAACTTTTGGATGTTTATTAACGGTCATTGCAATTCCATTTCCGCTTCCGCAAATTACAATTCCAAAATCAGCATCGCCTTCTGAAACATCTATAGCTACAGGATGACCAAAATCTGGATAATCAACACTATCTTCTGAATCAGTTCCATAATTAGTTACTTCATGTCCTTTTGCTTTAAGCATTTCAACAATCGCTTTTTTATACTCTGGACCAGCGTGATCATTCCCAATAGATATTTTCATTTTCTAAATATTAAATTTTGTAGTGCAAATTTAATCAAAGATTTTGAGTTATATTTAATCCATTTACTTGTTTCTTTTATTGAATACATATTATTAATTATATTTCAGTAACAGCCGAAATTATAACTATCAGATTATTAAAAATATAGGTTTTTATAGAAACTATTTTTTTATATAATTATCTGTAAATCAATGGGTAATTTATAATTAATTTGTTAAAATAGTATAATGTTAATAGCGAAACGCAATTGATTGATATTCAGTTAACTTTAAATTAACACGAAATGTTGATAACTTCGGATAGAATATTAGAAGTTTTTTTAGAATATTCTACAAAAAAGAGTAATCCAAAACCCACATCAGAAATCCAAATTTAGTTTGTTGAATTTTTAGAATAGTTATCAAGATTAAAAAATGGTTTATTAACATATTTTAAAAAAATACTTATCTACAAAAAGATTTCTTTTTCTATTATTAACAGTTGTTAACTAAAATACAAAATACCTTAAAAATTAAATCTTTAGCTTAAAAAAAGAATGTTAATAACTAAAAATAAAATGATATAAGTTCATTTCAATACTTTTTAAAATAAATTTATAGTAGCTATTAACACACTATAATAACCATTAAAAAAGATTTTAAATTTCCTTTTTCTTTTTGTTGTGTTTAATATATGTTGACAACTTTAAATTTTTAAAAAGAAAAAAATTAAACGATATTCAATTTGTTATTCAAATTGTCTAGTATTTCTTGAACTGCTTCAAAATCGTTTTGATGAACTTTTAATTTGATTCCGCCTAAAGCTGTTGAATAAAAAGGAGCAACTGATAAAGTTATTTCGTTTTCGAAAAAATAAGGAATATCTTCTTGTTGTAAAATGTGTTTAAGTACCACAATTTCATGAGAGTGATTAAATATAGCTATTGTTTTAAACTCCTCCATTTTGATTTTTTTATAAATGTACGAAAGTTATATTTTTAATAAATCTATTCTTTAAAATTAGAATTCTAACATCTTCTTTGTAATTTTAGACTTTTAAGAAAAGAAATATGGGGAAAAGATTGAGAAAGCCAATTAAAAAAGAGAAAGACTTCTCAGATAAGATTTTAAAAATATTATCACAAAATGCTAATAAAGCATTCAATTATAAGCAAATAGGATCAAAGCTAGATCTTGATGACACTCAAAGTCGCAATCAAATTATTAAAGATTTAAAAATTTTAGCTGCTTCAAAAAAAATTATTGAATCAGAACCTGGTAAATATTTAGTAAAAGCAGTAAGTCAGGATTATTACGAAGGTAAAATTGATATGACAGGTCGTAAAACGGCTTATTTTATTTGCCCTGATTTTGAAGAAGATGTTTTTATTCCAACAAATAATTTAAATCACGCCTTAGATAAAGATACTGTAAAAGTATATGTTTACAATAGAAGAAGAGGTAAAAGACCTGAAGGTGAAGTAATTGAAGTTGTTGAAAGAAATAAAACTGATTTTGTTGGTGTTATAGATATTCAAAAGAATTTCGCTTTTGTATCAACTGCCAATCCAAAAATGTACACTGATATTTTTATTCCAAAAGATAAAATTGGTGAGGCTGAACAAGGAGATGTTGTATTAGTTCATATTGAAGATTGGCCTAAACGAGCTGATAGTCCATTTGGAGCAGTAATAAAAGTTTTAGGAAAACCAGGAGAACATGATACTGAAATTCATGCTATTTTAGCAGAATATGGTTTACCTGCTGAATTTCCTATAGAAGTTGAAACTTATGCCCAAAAAATAGATACCACTATTCATGAAAGTGAAATTGCGAAACGTCGAGATATGCGAGATACCTTGACTTTTACAATAGATCCAAAAGATGCAAAAGATTTTGATGATGCCTTATCATTTAAAAAATTAGAAAACGGAAATTATGAAATAGGGGTGCATATTGCGGATGTTTCATTTTATCTCGAAGAAGGAACTATTCTTGATGATGAAGCCTATCAAAGAGCAACTTCTGTTTATTTAGTAGATAGAGTAGTACCTATGTTACCTGAAGTTTTGTCTAATTTTGCCTGTTCACTTCGACCACAAGAGGAAAAATATACGTTTTCTGCTGTTTTCGAAATTAATGAAAAATCACAAGTTGTTAACCAATGGTTTGGACGTACTGTAATATTTTCAGATCAACGCTTTTCATATGAAGAAGCACAAGTTATAATTGAAACTAAATCTTCAACTATACCAGCAGAAATTTCATTAACAGGAAAAGAATATAAAGCTTCAGATGAAATTACAGCAGCTACTCTTAAAATGGATGAATTAGCTAAGATTTTACGAAGAAAAAGAATGAATGAAGGTGCTATTTCTTTTGATAAAGTTGAAGTTAAATTTAATTTAGATCAAGAAGGAGAACCAGAAGGTGTTTATTTCAAAATATCAAAAGATGCCAATCATTTAATTGAAGAATTTATGCTTTTGGCTAATAGAAAAGTAGCTGAATATATTGGAAAACAAAAGAAAACCTTTGTTTATCGAATTCATGATGAACCAAATGAAGATAAATTAATAGCTATGCAGACGGTTATAGCTAAATTTGGTTATAAAATAGATTTCAGAAATAAAGGAGATATTTCAAAATCTTTAAACAATTTATTAGCAGAAGTAGTCGGTAAAAAAGAACAAAATTTAATCGATACACTTACCATTCGAAGTATGAGTAAAGCTAAATATTCAACAGATAATATTGGACATTATGGCTTAGCTTTTGAATATTATACGCATTTTACTTCACCAATTCGTCGTTATCCAGATGTTATGGTACATCGATTATTGCAATATTATCTTGATGGAGGAAAATCAGTTGATGAAGAAACTTATGAAACTAAATGTTTACATTCATCAACAATGGAAGGTTTAGCTACAAATGCAGAACGAGATTCTATAAAATACATGCAAGTTAAATACATGCAAAATCATCAAGAACAAGAGTTTTTGGGTGTAATTTCTGGTGTTACAGAATGGGGAATTTATGTAGAAATTATTGAAAACAAATGCGAAGGAATGTGCAGAATTCGTGACATTAAAGAAGATTATTATACTTTTGATGAAAAACAATATGCACTTGTAGGAGCTACTTCTGATAAAATATTACAATTAGGTGATGAAATTTACGTTAAAGTAAAAAATGCAGATTTAGTTAAAAAACAATTGGATTTTCATTTTTTAAGAAGAAATGAATAATGAATTAAAATTTTAAAAATGAAAAAATTAATAGCAGTAGCAATACTTTTTATTGCATACAATTCTAATGCACAAGTAACTAAAAATTTAGGTGATTTTGATACTGTAAAAGTATTTGATCAATTGAATGTAAAGTTAATTTCTAGTTCAGAAAATAAAATTGTTATTACTGGAAATAAAGAAAATGAAGTTGAAGTTTTAAATAAAAACGGCGAATTAAAACTTAGAATGCCTTTTCCAAAATTATTATCAGGAAATGATATTACTATTAAATTGTATTTTAAGCAATTAGAAAGTATTGGTGCAAGCGAAGGAAGTTTTGTTTCAAGTGATTATATTTTTAAACAAACTTCATTAGATTTGAATACTAAAGAAGGAGCTCAAATAACAGTTAAATTAGATGTTCAAAAAGCTGGTGTTAAACTGAATTCAGGTGGAATAATTGAATTATCAGGAAAAGCTTTAAATCAAGATGTTGTTATTACTTCAGGAGGAATTTTGAAAGCTGCTGATTTAAGTACTTCTCAAACTTCAATAAGTGTAGCCGCTGGAGGAAATGCAGAAGTTAATGCATCTACTTTAGTTGATGCAAAAGTTAAAGCAGGAGGGACTATTCACATTTATGGTAAACCAAAACAAATTAATAAACAAACGATTATTGGCGGAACTATAACAGAAGAATAGTATAAGAAAGTAAAAATTTTATTCTAAATAAATTTATATTTTAATGATTAATGATATTATAACAGGGATACCATGGGGAATTTTTCTAAGTTTCATGATAGGACCTGTATTTTTTATATTGCTTGAAACTAGTATTACAAAAGGATTCAGAGCTGCCTTAGTTTTTGATTTTGGAGTAGTTTTAGGAGATATTTTCTTTATAGCTATAGCTTATTTAGGAAGTTATCGATTAATTCAAAGTTTAAAGGATAAGCCAGCACTTTTTATGTTTGGTGGAATGTTAATGTTGGTTTATGGAATAATTTCATTTGTAAAATTAAAAAAAGAAGGAAAAATTAAATATGCATTAATTGATAAAGAAATCATTAAAAAGAATTATTTAAGCCTTTTTATAAAAGGTTTTTTATTGAATGTAATTAACATAGGAGTTCTAGGTTTTTGGTTGGCAATTATTATTTCCGTGGGACCAAAATTAGAAATGCAAACCTCAAGAATGATCACTTTTTTTATCTCTGTAATTGTATCCTATTTACTAATTGATTGCATAAAAATTGTATTAGCGAAGCAATTAAAAACAAAGTTAACACCTTCAAATATTCTTAAAGTTAAAAAGGGAATCAGTATTGTTTTAATAATTTTTGGTATTGTTTTGATAACCCAAGGTTGGTTTCCAAAAGAAAAAGAAATGGTTAAAAATGCTTTAGAGAAGATTGATAAATAAATTAGTATTTTACTAATAAAAAGGCTGATTATAAACATTTATAATCAGCTTTTTTATTTAAATCAACTTACATTTCTTAATTTGGTTTATATTAGAATTTGCTTTGAAATTATATTTGTTTCATCTAGATTCGAACTATACTTTTAATTTTTTTTCTTAAAAATTATAACAAAAAAAACCTCCAAGTTTCCTTGAAGGTTTTTGAGGCATCGTCCGGATTCGAACCGGAGTAGGAGCTTTTGCAGAGCCCAGCCTAGCCGCTCGGCCACGACGCCATTATTGAACGGATGGCAAAAGTAACTAAAAAGTTTAAAGTTTAAAAGTTTAATACCTAAAATTCCTAAAAAAATTAAAGAATTGAACTATTAACTTTTCTTTTTCCGTTTTTTAATTTAAAAAAATTAGTTTCTATATTCTTCCATTTCAATAGTAACTGCTTCAACATCACCACCTATTGGAGGATTTAATTTAGAAACACCCACTATAATTCTTGAAATAGAAGGAATTTCGTCAAAAATTCTAACTATAATTCTATGAGCAACATGTTCTAATAATTGTGCTCTTATTTCCATTTCTTCTACTACAATTTTGTTTAAAAGCACATAATCTACTGTATCTTCAAGATTATCTGAGATAGAAGATTTTCGTAGATCTGTTTTTACTTCTAAATCTACGCTATAATCAGATCCAATTTTTCCTTCTTCAATTAAACAACCGTGGTAGGAAAAGGTGCGTATATTTTTAAGTTTTATTATTCCCATTTTTTTGATGATTTGTTATCTCGTTTATCACAGTAAAAGTACAAAATGTTTTGTTTTTTTAGACCTAAACACAAATAAAGGATACTCTGATTCAATGATTCCGCAACAAATTTGATAACTTTGCAATTCAAATTTAAAAAAATGGCAGCAGAAGATAAATCACTTCATTTTATCGAACAAATTATAGAAGACAGTTTAGCAAGTGGTTTACCCCAGGATAAGTTGCGTTTTCGTTTTCCACCAGAACCTAATGGATATTTACACATTGGCCACGCCAAATCTATATGTTTAAATTTTGGTTTAGGATTAAAGTATAATGCGCCCGTAAACTTACGTTTTGACGACACTAATCCCGCTAAAGAAGAGCAGGAATATGTAGATGCTATTAAAGAAGATTTGAAATGGCTTGGCTTTAATTGGAGCGAAGAATTATATTCATCTGACTATTTTCAACAGTTGTATGAATGGGCTGTTTTAATGATTAAAAACGGAAAAGCGTATGTTGATAGTCAATCTTCTGAAGATATGGCGCAACAAAAAGGAACGCCTACACAACCCGGAGTTGATGGTCCTTATAGAAACCGTTCTGTAGAAGAAAATTTAGCTTTGTTTGAAGGAATGAAAAACGGTGATTTTCCTGAAGGAAGTCATGTTTTACGTGCCAAAATTGACATGGCTTCAACTAATATGTTGATGCGTGATCCATTGATGTACAGAATTTTACACCGTCATCATCATAGAACAGGAAATGAATGGAATATTTATCCTATGTATGATTATGCTCACGGAGAAAGTGATTACATAGAACAAATTTCACATTCTATTTGTACTTTAGAATTTGTTATGCACAGAGAATTGTATGACTGGTTTTTAGATCAGATTTATGATGATAAAAAAATAAGACCACATCAATATGAGTTTGCTCGTTTAAACTTGAATTATACGGTAATGAGCAAACGAAAACTCTTGCAATTAGTTCAAGAAAATTTTGTTGATGGTTGGGATGATCCAAGAATGCCAACTATTTCTGGATTAAGAAGAAGAGGATATACCGCGGCTTCTATCCGTAAATTTTGCGATATTATAGGTGTTGCTAAACGTGAAAATGTAATTGATGTTTCCCTTTTAGAATTTTGTCTTCGTGAAGATTTGAATAAAAAAGCTGCTCGTGTAATGGCTGTTTTAGATCCAGTGAAATTAGTTATTACAAATTATCCTGAAGGTAAAGACGAATGGCTTGATGCCGAAAACAATCAGGAAGATGAAAGCGCAGGATACAGAAAAGTTCCTTTTTCACGTGAATTATACATAGAAAGAGAAGACTTTTTAGAAGTTGCTCCAGCCAAGTTTTTCCGTTTAAGCATTGGTAACGAAGTACGTCTTAAAAATGGTTATATCATTAAAGGAGAAAGTGTTACTAAAGATGCTGAAGGTAATATCACAGAAATTCAAGTAACTTATGATGAAGATTCTCGAAGTGGAAGTGGGAGTGAAGCAAGTCAACGAAAAGTTGCAGGAACCTTGCATTGGGTTTCCGTTTCTCATGCACTTGAAGCTGAAGTTCGCTTGTATGATAGGTTGTTTATTGATGAAGCTCCAGACAGTCATAAAGAGAAAAATTTCTTAGAATTTATGAATGTTAATTCTTTATCGGTTGTAAAAGGATTTGTAGAACCTAGCTTGAATGAGGTTCAAGTTGGTGATAATTTCCAGTTCCAAAGATTAGGTTATTTCAATGTGGATAAGGATTCTAAATCAGGAAATTTAGTTTTTAATAAAACTGTTGGACTTAAGGATGCTTGGGAAGAAAAAGGTAAAAAAGAACAAAATCTATTGATGAATACTCAAAAAGAAATCAATAAATATGTTAAAGAAAAAGACCAAAACGCAGCAGATTTAATCCTTGATTCTATTATTGAAAACATTAAAAGCATAGATAATTATACTTTAATAAACCAAACGATTGTTAAGAATATTAAAAACGATAATAATTCTTTATTGTTTGCCAATTTGATTTTAGAACATTCTGATAAAGTTAATCCTTCGGATATTGAAAAAGAATCTTTAACAAAATTATATAGCATGTCTTTAAAAAGTCAGTTGGATAAAGTTAGAATTTCTTCGGTTCAAAATATCAAACATGACACTTTAAACTTTGAAGATTTCAAAGGACAGCTTTTTGATTTGAAAAGCATTGAGAAAAATGAAAAGCTTCAAAATTTATTGAGCGATTTATAACATCAATTTTTTATATTGAAAACCCACTATTCAGTGGGTTTTTTTATTATTTAAACTTCTTATCATTTATTATTTTTACATAGATTTTTTCAATTAAAAATGATTTTTTTAGCCTGTTTTTAAGACGTTTTTTTGTTTTTTATGAGTGATAGCATAAAAAAGAAAAATTCATTTAACAGCGTCTTTTATTTTAGTTTTTATGCAGATTTGGATTACTTTAACGACTTGTTAACGTGACAATGTTAATAAAATTTGTAACTTTAAGCTATTATTAATTCAAATATTAAAATCATGGCAAATAACACAGGAAATACTTTGTTAGCACTTTTGACTGGTGCAGCAATTGGAGCAGGAGTTGGAATTTTGTTTGCTCCAGATAAAGGTTCAAATACAAGAGGAAAAATCAAAGGAAGTTATGATGATGCCAAAGATGAACTGAAGCATAAATTAGATGAAGTTTCAGATCAACTTAAAAAAAAGTTTTCAAGTACAAAATATAACTTAGAAGATTCTTACGAAGATTTAGTTTCAAATATGAGTTATAAAACGGAAGATGTAATTACTTTTTTAGAATCAAAATTGGCTGAATTAAAAAAGCAAAACGCCAAACTTCACAAATAAATTTGATTGCAATATTAAATTGAAACCTAAAATTTAAATTATGGCTTTTGAAGAATTAAAAGAACGTACCGAAAATATCCAAGATCACGCCAAAAATTATATTGAGAGTAATTTAGCGTATTATAAATTAAGGAGTTTTAAAGTAGCAATGAAATCAACAACCATGATTTTGAAGTTTATTTTGATTCTTTTATGCGTTTGCATGATTTTATTATTTTGTTCAATAGCAGCAGCTTTTGCAATTGGAAGTTATTTTGAAAATAATGCTTTAGGATTTTTAATTGTTGGAGGATTTTATTTGGTGTTGACAGGTCTTCTGTTTTTAATAAAAGACAAAATAGTAGAGGGACCTATTTTAGAGAAATTTTCTGAAATCTTTTTTAATGACTAACCATGGAAACTAAAAAATATTCATCCTACGCTGAAATTGAAAGTGAGCTTGAGATTTTGAAATTGGAAAAAGAAATCCATTTTCAAAAAATGCTATATAATTTTGAAAAAACGAAAGAATGTCTTGAACCTAAAAATTTAGTCACGGGTTTTCTGGGCTCTTACAAGACAAAATTTTCTGGTTCTTATGTTAATATTATTCAGGCTTTAATTCCATATTTTATCAATTGGATTACAAATAGAAAAAGAGGCAATTAAGCCTCTTTTTTATTGAAAGTTGTTTTTTTCTTCACTATTTTTCAGTCCTTAATTTCTGTTCAAAAATCTAACTTCTTCTTTTTTATAATTTTGGAAATACAAGCATGCTTAATGGAAATTTGATTATTTATTTATAAGAAATTCAAAATAAAAAGCGCCAATTTCACTTCATTGAATGTTGTGAAATTGGCGCTTTTTTAGTGTTTTTAAAAAACTATAAAGTAGCTATTGCTTTCTGAATTCGCTTAATTGTTTCTTCTTTTCCAATAACTTCTACTATATCAAATAGGTGAGGACCCTTAAGTGCTCCAACTAAACTCAAACGGAATGGTTGCATTATTTTACCCATTCCAATTTCATTTTTAGTCATCCAATCTTTAACAATAGTTTCTATATTTAGACTTGAAAAATCAGTAATTTCTTCAAGTACTGAAATTAATTCTTGCATTAATACTGGAGTTTCTTCTTTCCAGTTTTTGCTGGCTTTTTCATCATAGGTTGTTGGAGCCACAAAAAAGAAATCACTCATTTCCCAAAATTCAGATACAAAATGAGCACGTTCTTTAATTAAAGAAACAATTCTCGTTAGTTCAACTAATGAAAAATCACGATTTAGATTTTTTGATTCTACAATAGGAGCGAAGGTTTTAGCCAAAACAACATCATCTTGTTTTATCAAATATTGATGATTGAACCATTTGTTTTTTTCAGGGTCAAATTTAGCTCCTGCTTTATGAACTCTACTTAAATCAAAAGCGTTTACTAATTCTTCTAATGAAAATAATTCTTTTTCGGTTCCATCATTCCACCCTAATAGGGCTAAGAAATTGACAACAGCTTCTGGGAAGTATCCTTTTTCTCTATATCCTGACGAAACTCCTTCGGCAGTTTTCCAATCTAATGGAAATACTGGGAATCCCATTTTGTCCCCATCACGTTTGGATAATTTTCCATTTCCAATAGGTTTCATAATCAATGGTAAATGGGCAAATTCAGGAGCTTCCCAATTAAATGCTCTATACAATAAAACGTGTAAAGGCATAGATGGCAACCATTCTTCACCACGGATAACATGTGAAGTTCCCATTAAATGATCATCTACAATATTTGCCAAATGGTAGGTTGGCATCCCGTCACCCTTGAATAATACTTTATCATCAAGAAGATTAGTTTCAAATTTTACATCACCACGAATAATGTCGTGTAAATGTAAAGTTTCATTAACTGGAGTTTTAAATCGGATGACAAAATCTTCACCATTAGCGATTCTTTTAGCTGTTTCTTCAGCTGAAATTACTAAAGAAGTATCTAGTTTTTCTCTATTATGGTGGTTATAAATAAATGTTTTTCCTTTTTCTTCCTGCAACTTTCTTTCCTTGTCCAAAGCTTCTGCAGTATCAAAAGCATAATAGGCATTACCTGAATTGATTAATTCATCAGCATATTGTTTGTACAAATGTTTTCTTTCGCTTTGACGGTAAGGACCAAATTTTTCATTTTTCCCAATAGTTTCATCTGGAGCTATTCCTAACCATTCTAGAGCTTCCATAATATATTCTTCTGCTCCAGGAACGTAACGGTTTTGATCCGTATCTTCAATTCGCAAAAAGAAAGTACCACCGTTTTTCTTTGCAAATAAATAATTGAAAAGGGCAGTACGAACACCACCAATATGTAAAGGTCCAGTTGGACTTGGTGCAAAACGCACACGAACTTGCTTTGACATTTTTATAAATTTTGGGCAAAGATACAATTTCAATCACTCAATCAAAGAATTTGAAAATGAGATATTATTGCATTAACAACTTTGGTTCTTAATTTAACATTTCTTTATTCATATTAATTATTACTTTTATTGGTTACTAATAATTAATAGGAAACCTTGAATACTCAAAACATCATATATCAAAAGATTGAGTCTTTTATCAAAAAATTCTATAGGAATGAATTGATAAGAGGAATAATTCTTTTTGTTGGTTTTGGGCTTTTATACTTTCTGTTTACCTTATTTATTGAATATTTTCTATGGCTTAATACATTAGGAAGAACTTTTTTGTTTTGGATTTTTATAGCCGTTGAAATTTTATTGTTGTTTCGTTTTATCTTATTTCCAACATTTAAATTGTTTCGACTTCAAAAAGGGATGGGCTATCAGGAAGCTTCTCTAATTATTGGAAACCATTTTTCGGAAGTGAAAGATAAGCTTACAAATTTTATTCAATTATCAGAAAACAAAGAACAATCTGAATTATTAGTTGCATCGATTGAACAAAAAGCTCTTGCATTGCAACCGATTCCTTTTGGAAACGTCATCAATTTCAACAGAAACAAAAAGTATTTACCACTAGCAGTTATCCCCATTTTGTTTTTTGTATTCTTTTATTTAACTGGAAATTCTAAAATTATTTCTCAAAGTTTTAATCGAGTAGTGCATTTCAATGCGGTTTTTTTACCACCAGCTCCTTTTCAATTTGTGGTCTTGAATTCAAATTTGCAAACGGAACAGAATAAAGACTTTGTTGTTCGGGTGAAAACTATTGGTAAAATTGTTCCTGAGAATGCTATGATTTTTTTGGGTGATGAAAGCTATTATATGGAAGCTGTAAAAGCGGGAGAGTTTGTATTCAAGATTGTAAAACCCTCTGAAAACATTTCTTTTCATATTGAAGCGAATGAAGTTGTTTCACCTGATTTAGAATTGAAAGTAGTTACCGTTCCTGCTATTTCTAATTTCGAAATGCAACTTGATTTTCCTTCCTATTTAAATAAAAAATCAGAATTAATTAAAGGTTCAGGAAATGCCATTATTCCGGAAGGGACTCGTGTAATATGGAAAATTAACGCAGCTGCAACTCAAAACATTGATTGGAAAGCAGATAAATCTTATTTCCCATTTATTAAAACAGAAAACCACTTTGTTTTAGCTAAAAACATACTTCAAAATACAGATTATCAAATTCTTACCTCAAATGAGAAGGTTAAAAATTACGAAAAACTAAATTATCAGCTTTCTGTTGTTAAAGATCAGTTCCCAATGATTAATGTACGTCCTATTCCAGATAGTTTGAAGGCAGAAAAAAACTATGTTACGGGTCAAATCTCTGATGATTATGGATTGTCTAAGCTTCAGGTTGTTTATTACGAAAGAGCAAATCCTTCAAAAGTTAAACGTGGAACAATCACATGTAAGAAAGAAACTTTTGATCAATTTGTTTTTGCCTTTCCCAGTAATCTTCCTATAGTCTCTGGAGTTTCGTATGAGTATTATTTTGAGATATTCGACAATGATGCTATTCATCATTTTAAAAGCACGAAGTCTAGTGTTTTCTCTAATCGGATTTCTACCGAAGAGGTGAAAGCAGATCAGCTTTTGCAGCAGCAAAATGACAATATTAATAGTTTAGAAAAATCACTTCAATCTCAAGACAAGCAATTTTCAGAAATGGATAAGTTGCAAAAAATGGGAAAAGAAAAAGACAATTTTGAATTTAAAGAACAACAAAAAGTAAATGATTTTATCAAACGTCAAATGCAACAAGACGAAATGATGCAGCAGTTTGCAAATAAAATGAAAGATAATTTAGATAAATTCAAAACGGATAAAAAAGAAGAATCTAAAGAAGATTTACAAAAACGGCTCGATAAGGTTGATAAAGACTTACATAAAAACAAGAAACTTTTGGACGAATTACAAAAGATGAATGATAAAATCAATAGCGAAGATTTACTTAAAAAATTAGACAACTTCAAACAGAACAGTAAAAATCAAACCCGAACATTAGAGCAGTTGGTTGAATTGACCAAGAAGTTTTATGTAGAAAAAAAGGCGGAACAAATCAGCGATAAATTGGATAAACTTTCCAAGAAGCAAAATGATTTGTCAGACAAAGAGAAAGATAATAATGTTAAAAACCAAGATGAAATTAATACCTCTTTTGATAAAATTCAAGAAGATTTAAAAACTTTGGACGATGAAAATAGCGAACTTAAATCGCCTTTGGATTTACCTAAATATGAATTAAAAGAAAAAAGTATTGATGACGATTTAAAGAATGCATCGGATGAATTGAAAAAATCTAATACAGATAAAGCAAAACCAAAACAAAAAAGCGCTTCCAAGAAAATGAAAGAAATTTCTATAAAAATGCAAGAAAGCATGGAGTCTTCCGAAATGGAACAAATGGAGGAGGATGTTAAGATGTTGCGTCAGATATTGGATAATTTATTGGCGTTTTCTTTATCTCAAGAAGATGTTATGGGTCAGTTTAAAAACCTTAAATCTGGTTCACCATCATTTAATAAGAATATAAAAATTCAGCAAAATTTAAAGTTGCAATTCAAACATGTTGACGACAGTTTATTCGCTTTGTCATTAAGGAATCCTAAAATTGAAGAATCAATTACAAAAGAAATTGGAAATATTCAATATAACATTGACAAGTCTTTAGAGACATTAACTGATTCTCAAATTTCAAAAGGCTTGTCTCATCAGCAATACACGGTTTCTTCTGCAAATAAATTATCGGATGTTTTGAGCGATATTCTTTCTAGCATGCAAATGTCTTTGTCTGGAATGGGAATGGGTAAGCCTAAACCGGGTCAAGGACAAGGAATGCAGCTCCAAGACATTATTAAAAAACAAGTTGGTTTGGCTAAAAAAATGAAAAATGGATTGAAGAAAGGAGATGGTTCAATGCAAGGTGATTCCGAAAAGAACGGAAAACAAGAAGGAGATTATGGTTCTAATGGAACAGAAGGTGAAGGCGAAGCGGAGGCAATTATGCAAATTTATAAAGAACAAAAGCAGTTGCGTGAAGCATTAGAAATGGAATTGAGCAAGCAGGGTTTAAGTCGAGATAGTCAAAGTGCTTTAGATCAAATGAAGCAAATTGAAAACCAACTTTTGAATAAAGGTTTTAAAAATGAAACGCTTCAAAAAATATTGAATTTGCAACAAGAATTACTCAAACTTAAAACCGCCATTCAGCAACAAGGAGAAGAAAATGAACGTCAATCTGAATCGAATAAAAAAGAGTTTAACAATGAATCTAATGCGTTGCCATCCTCAATATTAGATTATTTGAATAGCATTGAAATATTAAATAGACAATCCTTACCTTTGCGCTCCAATTTTAACTTTAAAGTTCAAGAATATTTTAATAAAAAATGATCAATTTTAATTACGAAACAGAATTTACTTTAGAAAACGAGCAAGCTTTTGAGGATTGGTTGTCTAGAGTTATTGTGTCAGAAAACAAGAAGGAAGGGGAGATAAATTATATTTTCTGTGATGATGAATACCTGCATAAAATAAACTTAGAATATCTTAATCACGATACGTTGACGGATATTATCAGTTTTGATTATTCTATGGGGAACGAATTGAATGGAGATATTTTTGTTTCTATCGAAAGGGTTAAGGATAATGCTGCTGATTTTAATGTTCTTTTCGAAGACGAATTAAAGCGCGTTGTTGTTCACGGTGTTTTACATTATTGTGGATATAAAGATAAAAGTGAAGTAGACGAAGCATTGATGCGCTCTAAAGAAGACGAAAAGATTGCTATGTTTCACGTGGAACAATAAAATATTTAATCTTCTTAAATGATGTTTCACGTGGAACATTAATGCTGTTTTTTATCGTAAATATTTTCGATGTTTCACGTGGAACAAAAAAATTAAATTTCAAAATATCAATCTCGTGAACAATCATGGGATTAAATTATATAACAAAATGTTTCTAAACGAATATGATGTAATTGTTGTTGGCGCGGGTCACGCAGGTTGCGAGGCTGCTGCCGCTGCCGCTAATTTAGGGTCAACAACTTTATTGGTTACAATGAGCTTGCAGAACATTGCACAAATGTCTTGTAATCCCGCTATGGGCGGAATTGCAAAAGGGCAGATAGTACGCGAAATTGATGCGCTTGGTGGTTATTCAGGAATTGTTTCTGATCGTACAGCGATTCAATTTAAGATGTTGAATAAATCAAAAGGCCCTGCTATGTGGTCGCCAAGAGTTCAAAGTGACCGTATGCGTTTTTCAGAAGAATGGCGCATGATGTTAGAAGGAACGCCTAATCTCGATTTTTACCAAGAAATGGTGAAAGGCTTGATTATTGAAAATGGAAAGATTAAAGGAATTCGAACTTCGTTAGGAGTGGAGATTCGATCTAAATCGGTTGTGCTGACTAATGGAACTTTTTTGAATGGTTTGATTCATATTGGAGAAAAACAATTTGGTGGAGGAAGAGCTGGCGAAAGTGCTGCTTATGGAATTACAGAGGATTTAGTTCAAGCAGGTTTTGAGTCAGGCCGAATGAAAACAGGAACGCCTCCTAGAGTTGATGGTCGTTCTTTGGATTATTCTAAAATGAATGAAGAAAAAGGAGATGCTAAGCCAGATAAGTTTTCTTATTCGGATGTAACTTCGCCATTGACGCATCAGCGTTCTTGTTATATGACCTACACATCTCTTGATGTTCATAATATTTTGAGAGAAGGTTTTGATCGTTCTCCTATGTTTAATGGAAGAATAAAAAGTCTTGGGCCAAGATATTGTCCTTCGATAGAAGATAAAATTAATCGTTTTGCTGACAAGGAGAGACATCAATTATTTGTGGAGCCTGAAGGTTGGAATACTTGCGAGGTTTATGTAAATGGCTTTTCAACTTCTTTGCCAGAGGATATTCAATTTAAAGCATTGCGTTCTGTTGTAGGATTTGAAAACGTAAAATTCTTTCGTCCTGGTTATGCAATTGAATACGATTATTTTCCGCCAACACAATTAAAACACACTTTGGAAACGAAGCTTGTGGAAGGATTATATTTTGCTGGACAGATAAACGGAACTACAGGATATGAAGAAGCGGCTTCGCAAGGACTAATGGCGGGGATAAATGCGCATCTAAAAGTTCACGAAAAAGCGCCGTTAATTTTAAAAAGAGACGAGGCTTACATAGGGGTTTTAATAGACGATTTAATTACAAAAGGAACAGAAGAACCTTATAGGATGTTTACATCACGCGCTGAATACAGAACGTTACTTCGTCAAGACAACGCCGATTTTAGATTGACTCCAATGTCATATGAAATTGGTTTAGCATCTGAAGCACGTTTGCGTAGAATGGAACACAAATTAAAAGAATCTGAAAAAATGGTAGCTTTCTTCAAAGAAACAAGTGTTTCTGTAGCGGAAGCAAATCCTATTTTAGAATCGAAAGATACAGCGCTGATTTCGCAAGGTGATAAAATGTTTAAAGTTTTTTCTCGTCCACAGATTGATTTAGAAGATATCATGAAGTTTGAAAAAGTAATTGCTTATGTTGAAGAAAATGATTTAGATCAAGAAATTTTAGAACAGGCCGAGATTCAAGTGAAATATTCTGGATATATCGAAAAAGAAAGAAATAATGCTGATAAGCTTACGAGGTTAGAAGAAGTTAAGATTCCGGAAAATTTTGATTACAATAAAATCAAATCAATGTCAATTGAAGCCAAACAAAAACTGTCTAAGATTCGTCCAGTAACCATTTCGCAAGCGTCTAGAATAAGCGGAGTTTCACCTAGTGACATTTCGGTTTTGCTAATTTATATGGGACGTTAATATAAAATATTAATTTGTTCCACGTGAAACTACTTTGTTAAGGCATGTTATTATTGGGAAATTTAAAAAAGAATAAAATAAATAAATGGATATTTCAAACCAAAAGCATTTTTTAACCGTTACTGATTATTCTGTTTCAAAAGAAATTTTCGACCTATATCATAACCAAGAGTTGGATATGCTAATCACATCGCCACAACCTAGTTTGGATGTTTTAGGTAAATATTACGAAAGCGTTGATTACATTTCGCACACAGATAGCAAGCGTTCGCTGTTTGAAAAAATGTATCATTTTGTAAAAAGTATAGCGCTAAAAAACAAATTAAATTTAATCAATTCACAACAACCCAATAAAGGTATTATTTTGGACATTGGTGCAGGAACAGGAGAATTCCTTTCTGTGGCTAGACAAGATGGTTGGAAAACAATAGGAGTGGAGCCTAGTGATAAGGCAAAAGCTATTGCAAAAAACAAAGGCGTTTCGTTTGTAGAGCAAACAAGCGAATTAGAAAGCCATTCTTTTGATGTTATTTCGATGTGGCACGTTTTAGAACATGTTCCTGATTTAAACCAACAAATAAAAGAATTGAAGCGATTGTTAAAACCAAACGGAACTTTAATAATTGCAGTTCCTAATTTTAAATCTTTCGATGCAAAATATTATGGAAAATTTTGGGCAGCTTATGATGTGCCAATTCATTTTTGGCATTTTTCTAAAACAGCCATAAAAAAACTTTTCCAGAAAGAAGAAATGCAATTGGTGAAAATCCTTCCAATGAAATTTGATTCATTTTATGTGTCTTTGCTTTCGGAAAAATATAAAACTGGGAAAATGAATTTTGTAAAAGCTTTTTTCATCGGATTACAGTCAAATTTAAAAGCAAAGAAGAATTTTGAATATTCTTCACACATTTATATCCTTAAAAACAACTAAAAACGGTTTTTAATAGATTTAAGAGGTTTTTTTGGGCTAAATGGTGGTGTAGGTTATCTTTTTCGAGAAAGTCAACTAAACAAAATCTATTTAATTCAAATTCGATAGTATAAAATTATCAATAAAAAAACTATAATAATAAAAATTGATATAGAAAAAAAGGCGCATTTTTTAAACTTTATGTTGGTGCTACTTATTTTTTTATATTTTTGTCTTCAAACTTAAAAAAACAGAAATTCATCAAAATGAAAAAAGCATTAGTAATTATCGCAGTTTCAATTTCACTTGTTGCTTGTAATAAACCCGCAGAAGTTAAGGAAGTAAAAACAGCTTACGTAGACACTTCTGAGTTAATGAAACAATATACAGAAGCAAAAGACCTTGAAGCTAAATATAAAGCTCAAGCAGAAGAAAAAGGAAGACAATTAGAAGCTGAGATTGCTCGTTTCAAACAAGATGCTGCTAGTTTTCAAAGTCAAGCACAAGCCAATGGTCAAGCATGGGCGCAACAAAAAGGTGCTGAATTACAAAAAAGAGAGCAACAATTAGGGTATGCACAACAAGCATTAACTCAACAATTGCAACAAGAAAGCGGAAAAGAAATGGATTCTTTAGTAAGTGGAGTGAAAAAATTCATAAAAACCTACGGTAAAGAAAAAGGATATTCTTACATCTATGGTACAGGTGATGCGGCATCAATTTTGTACGCTGAAGACAAATATGATATTACAAAAGATATCATCAAAGAATTAAATGATAAATATAAAGCAGCTGCTCCAAAAGAAGAAAAAGCAGAAGCTAAAAAATAATTTCTATATTAATTCAAAAAATGCCTTTATCTGATTTAGATTAAAGGCATTTTTTTTGTTAAAATGATTCTTTTATCTTTTTAAAAACTACATTAGGACTGCCTTTATAAATTAAAAATGAATAAATTAAGTCAAATTACGATTGCTTTTTGGATAATGAAAATTTGCGCAACTACTCTTAAAGAAACCGCGAGTGATTTATTTACTAAATCTTTTTAAAGCCAATAACAAAAACAAAATAGAAAAAGAAGTCTCTAATTCTATTTAAATATCATCGCTTTTATATATACGCCTAATGCAAAACATTTCTGAAGCCGCAGCCTACACTTTACGATTTATCAATCAAACCCAGCGTTCTGTTTTCCTTACGGGAAAGGCAGGGACGGGAAAGACAACTCTTTTGAGGGAAATTATTCAAACAACTCATAAGAACACAGTTGTGGTGGCTCCAACGGGAATTGCGGCTTTAAATGCGGGAGGAGTAACAATTCATTCCATGTTTCAATTGCCTTTTGGCGGATTTATTCCAGATAATTCATCTCCTCATTTTTCTGAAACTACTAAGTTTGAAACTAGAGCTACTTTGCGTAGGCATTTCAAAATGAGTGGTTTGAAGAAATCGGTGATTAAAAATATGGAGTTGTTAATCATTGATGAAGTAAGTATGCTTCGTGCTGATTTGCTTGATGCTATGGATTTTATGATGCAAACCGTCCGAAAAAACAGCAATCCTTTTGGTGGAGTTCAGGTCTTGTACATTGGCGATTTATTGCAATTACCTCCAGTTATTCGTGACGAAGAATGGAAAACATTGCGAACGTATTACAAAGGAAAATTCTTTTTTCATTCACATGTAGTGCAACAAAACCCGCCTTTATACATCGAATTATCAAAGATCTTTCGTCAGACGGACGATGCTTTTATTTCGGTTTTAAATAATTTGCGCAACAATCAAATTACAGCCGAAGACATTCAGGCTTTAAACCAATATGTAAAACCTGATTTTGATTTAAAAGCGAATAAAGGATATATTACATTAACAACTCATAATGCCAAAGCTGATTCTATGAACGCTCAAGCATTAGAAGATTTAGAAGAAAAATTAGTAACCTACAAACCAGAAATTACGGGAGATTTTCCAGATAAAATATTTCCTGTTGACGAGGAATTACAGCTAAAAATTGGTGCACAAATTATGTTTGTTAAAAACGATTTGTCTTTTGATAAAAATTATTTTAACGGAAAAATGGGTGTAATAAAATCGCTATCCAGTCACGAAATTCTCGTTCATTTTCCAGATGAAAATAAAACAATTGAGGTCGAAAAATACGAATGGCAAAACATCCGCTACAAAGTTGATGAAAAAACGAAAGAAATTGAAGAAGAGGTTTTGGGAACATTTGTTCATTATCCGATAAAATTAGCTTGGGCAATAACGGTGCATAAAAGCCAAGGTTTGACATTTGACAAAGCAGCGCTCGATGTTTCGCAAGTTTTTCTGCCAGGACAAGCATATGTCGCGTTGTCGCGTTTGCGGTCTTTAAATGGGCTTATTTTGCTTTCTCCGTTAAGGATGAATGGCATTTCTAACGATCAGGATGTGATGGATTATTCTTTGAACAAAGCATCTGAAACTTTTTTAGAAAATGCGCTACATTATGAAACTAAAAATTTTATTCATAATTACTTGATTAACAGTTTCGATTGGGATGAATTAGCTCAGGAATGGCGAAATCATAGATTCAGTTATACGGAAAACTCAGAAGCATCTGCTAAGTCAAAAAACAGTAATTGGGCTAAAAAGCAGAGCATCGCAATTGAATCACTTTTGGAACCATCTAAAAAATTCATTTTGCAGTTAAATAAACTATTCGCTAAAGAAACCGTAGACTTAAATCATGTTTTAGAAAGAATTGAGGCTGCTTTTAATTATTTTCTTTCACCGATGGATCAATTGGTTTATGAAATTCTGTGGAAAATAGAAGAAGTTAAGCGAACCAAAAAAGCAAAAGCTTTTTACGATGAATTAATTGTTCTGGAAGACTTGCAAACTAAAGCTGTTTTGCGCTTGATGAAAGCAAAATTATTAATAGAAACAGTAGTTTCGGGCGAAACCATTTCTAAGGAAAAATTAACCTCTCCCGAAATAAAAAATTACATTTTCAAGAAAACAGCAGCCATTCAAGAAGAATTCAAAAATATAAATATCACCTTGATTGATGATCAGAAAGACGTGGAACGGTACACATCAAAAAAGACTGCGAAAAACAAGGAACCAAAAAAATCAACAGTTCAAGAAACCTATGAATTGTGGGTTGAAAAAAACTCTATTCAAGATATCGCGAGAATTAGGGTGTTGACGATTCAAACTATTTATTCGCATTTTGTAAAACTGATTCAAACGAAAGCAGTTGCAATTTCGGATGTTTTACCGGAGGATAAAGTACAAGAATTAGCGGATGCTTTTATGGGCTATAAAGAAGAATCTTTGAATGCTTTAATGGAAAATCACGGACATAAATTCTCTTGGGAAGAGGCGAGAATGTATAAAGCAAGTTTGAATTAAGAAATCTTTTGATTGTAATTACAAATTTATTTTGAAAGAGTTGAAAATGCCAAATCAAGCTCGTTACAACACCATAATAATTTTATAAGAAATACCCTAAAGCCCTACAAACATTAGTTTGTAAGAAAATTTATACTTAATTAACTTTTATTTAACACTACTTTTTGTATAATTTTATTTTTTATTTTTAAATTCAAACAATTATTAGAACAAAAGTGATTCTAACAATCGGGAAAAGTTTTCTATTCTAATGAGAAATTAATTATTAATTAAAATTAAACGTTATTAAATTTAAAACGATTCAATTGTTTGTATGTGGCATTGCTATAAGTTTATTTAGCATTGGATGTTCTTCGGAAATGGAGACTAAACCAGAAAATCCAGCAGTAACAACAATGCTAGGAAGCACCAATAAAACTGCCTCGAAAGAAGCTAGTAATGAAAAATTAAAGAAAGAAACTTCGTTGTTAATAGGAAGGCTTCTTTCTAAAAAAGAAGTTCAAGAAGAAGTCTTGACAAGCATGAAAGAAGTAAGCGATTATGGAGAGCTTGTTAGTTTTGGTTATTTAATGGGAAGAAATAAAGGGATTAGAAAAAGGGAAAGCGAAAAAATTAATTCTAAACTAGCTAAAAGAGAGAACTTATTTTTACAATCTTTAGAAAAAGAGATAAGTGATCATAAAGCAGATTACCCTATTATTAATGATAGATTAGCCAAAAAAGCAGCGACATCTACAACCGGCAAATTGCCTGCAGATGGCGATCCTTTCTCTGGTGCCAATTTGCAATTGTATTCACCTTATAACGAAGTTAAATTTACCACCAACTTCGTATGCAAGTTATTACACTTCTGAAGAAACGGAAGATGGCAGCTCTACCAATTCAGGTTATTATTTTAATGGAGTTTCAGAATTATATGTTTCAAGTATGAATAATGATTTTATAGATACACATCCTAGTTTTATTGTATCTGTTATTGATAATGGTGATTTGGTTGGTGGAGTTAGTAGTTTCACTGAGCTTTTTGAAGTAACGACTTTGCCGCCTCCATTAACCACAGGACCAACATTATTGACTTATAATATAAATCATAATAATATACCAGATCAAGATATTATAACAACAAGAATACCTATGATAAAAATCAATGGTACAAGTTGGACAGAATTTGGTTCAACACACCAAAAATTTAGAGTATTTAGAGGTGGAGTAGATTCAGGAGTTACACAAAATGCAGACGGAACAATTACTGTAACAGGTAAAGGATTTCAGATAGGAGAAGACTTTAAAACAAAAAGAAGAAATGCAAGAAAAAAGAATTGGATAAATTTTAATCGAGAATTCGATGTTGATTGGAATCAATCGGAGAGTTCGCATCAAATAATGATATTTTCTCTTCATCATTGGAGAGGTACTGTTGAAAAAACAGTTAATATAAAATATGCTTATAAATATAATACGGTATCAGGTCTTTGGGAAGGAACAATTGAGCCAACAGGTTCTACAGATGTTAAAGTTACTTCAGGATCTTCAATATTTAGGTCGAATACAGAACTCACTAGACGACAAGTGCTTTCAACTATTACGGGCGCTGGCTCAACAGGAAAAACGTACAACGATGGGGGAATTGAGTACAATGTTAAATCCGTAGGCATTGTAGATTATTATTTTAAACATTGGTATACCGATTTGTAGTCAAATAGTAAAAAACAAGAGGCAAATCAGCCCTTGTTAAATTCAATTTTATGAAAAACATAACAATCCTTTTTCTTTTTTTTACATTTTTTTCTTTTTCACAAGAAAAAAACAAATTTTTCCTTAATACAGGACCTAGTTATTATACTTTTATGAAAGAAAACGAGAATAATTTTAACACCTCGGTTAATTTTATACATCAAACCAAAAAGAAAAAATGGGCTATGGAGTATTATTATTTATATTCTCAAAATGATTATTTCCCAAGTTTTTATTATGATGAGAAAGCTTTATTTAGATATATTCGTTTTGGCAATCCAGAAACAATTTTTGAAGACACCAAATGGAATAAAATAGAAATTGTTGAAATAGGAAGTAAAGTGCATTATTTGATACTAAAAAAGGAAAAGATAAATCTTTCCGTTAATTTAGGATTAGGATTTAATTACACTACAGAATCTTTACACAGATTGTTTTTTGTAGATATTGACCAAAATAATAGTATTTATGGATATGGCTCTTTAGATGTTAAGCAAACAGGTTTTTATGGCTCTATATTTCCAGGTATTCATTTCGATTATAATTTGGGGCAAAATTTTCTTTTAGCAATCGATGGAGGATACCATCTTGATGCTAACACATATAATACGAGTGTAAGTGATACTACTTTCTGGAATTTTTCTTTAGGAATAGGCAAGAAACTTTAAAAAAAGGGTTTATTGAAAATTTCAATAAACCCTTTTTTAGTTTTTTATAAGTGGATTATAAAGATTCGATTAAAATCCAAGCTTCTGGATTGTGTATTTTTTGAATTTCTTCTTTTGCTTTTTCAGCTTCGGCATAGGAAGCATAACTTCCGTATAAAACCGGGAATAATCCGTGTTTATTTGGAGCAATTCTTCTTGCTTTAAAACCCATATGTGTCAAGTCTTCAAATATTTTTTGTGCATTTTCTTCTTTTCTAAATGCACCAGCCATAATGTGATACGGTAACTTTCCTTCTTTTACAGAAAGTGTTACAGCAGGCAATGGACTTTCGATAAAAAAAGTAGCTTCTTGTATTTTATTTTGAACTTGTTTTTGAACGGATGTTTCAACAATAACAGTTTCGGTTGCGATTTGATTTTGGTAAATTGGATAACAAATGCTTCCTGTTATTCCCAATCCTAAAACAAAAATAGCGGCATATTTTAAATATGAATTTGTTGTTCTTGCTTCTGGGACTAGAGTAATAGTTTCTTTCTCTTCGATTGCTTCAATTTGTTTTTCAAATTGCTCTCTTTTTACAAGAGGCGAAACAAAAGGAGTTAAACCAAATGAACTTGATAAATAGTTTGTTTGATCGTAAGGAGTGAAAATTAAATTTTTATCTGCGTTCAAACAAAAATCACCTACGTTTTTTACAGAGAATAAACCGTTTTCTTGTAATGTTTTTTTCCAATTAAAAATCTCAAACTGAATAGCACTAACAGCGTACTCGTAAGATGTTTTTTCTGCTTGAGCAATATGATTTGCTAGTAAGCCATCATTGTTTTTCAAATAGGCATTGAAAGAAATTGTTTTCTTTGGTGGAGAAAACGAATTCGAACTTTCGTTTAATTGTGCGGATTGGATTTCAGTTAAAAAAGCTCCAAAACCAGGAACGGTTACACATTGATAACGGTATAAAAGCTGCGCGATGTAAACTTCGATTTTCATAGTAACAAAGTTATACAACCAAAATAGTTATCAAAATTTTATTCACAATTTTTATTAACAATCGACTTTAAATTTTATAACTATCAATTTCAAACAGTTATTAATTTTTTGTTCCAAATAGTTGAGAAAAATAATTTTATATGGTTTAAAAAAGTAATAAAAAACTTATATTTAAAACATAAATAGAATCGTTTTTTAAATTTTAATCAGATAAAAAAGGATTCAGAATAAAAAATATACAATTTTAAATATGGGAGATCAAGATTTGTTTCATTTGTTGGCTTTGCAAAGAGTAGAAGGCGTTGGTGATATTATAGCCAAAAAATTGATAACTCATTTTGGAGATGCCGAATCAGTTTTCAAAGCAAAAGCAACACAACTCAGCAGTATTGATGGAGTAGGCTCCGTATTATTGAAAAACTTAAAAGACAAATCTGTTTTTGAAAAGGCGAATAAGGAATTAGAATTTATTAAGTCAAAAGATATCAATGTAACTTACTTTCATGACAAACAATATCCTGAACGGTTGAAACATTGTATTGATGGTCCTATTTTGTTATTTAGTTCCGGCAATATTAATTTAGAAAATAAAAAGATTATAAGTATTGTAGGGACAAGGCAAATTACGTCTTACGGAATTGAATTTTGTAGAAAACTGATAGAAGACTTGGCGCCACTAGATCCAATAATTGTTAGTGGTTTTGCTTATGGAGTTGATATTGTTGCGCATCAGTTTGCTATGGAAAACAACTTGCAAACCATTGGAGTTGTAGCACACGGTTTGAACCAAATTTACCCAAAGACGCATAAGAAATACGTTGCTAAAGTAGAGCAAAATGGTGGTTTTATGACTGAATTTTGGAGTTCATCAAATCCAGACAAAGAAAATTTTGTTCGTAGAAATCGGATTGTAGCGGGAATGTCTGAAGCAACGATTGTCATTGAATCTGCCGATAGAGGCGGTTCTTTGATTACTGCTAATATAGCTAGTGATTACAATCGGGATGTTTTTGCAGTTCCAGGACGCGTTACGGATAAATACAGTCAAGGATGTAACAATTTGATAAAAACTCAGAAAGCAAATGTACTAACTAGTGCTGCAGATCTAATTTATATTCTGAATTGGGATTTAGATAAAGAAATCAAACCAATTCAAAAACAGCTATTTGTTACTTTGGATAACGACGAACAAAAAGTGTATGATTATCTTTTGAAAACGGGCAAAGAAGTTATGGATAGTATCGCATTGAATTGCGATTTTCCAATTTATAGAATCTCTGGATTACTGTTGAATATGGAACTCAAAGGATTAATACGACCGTTGCCAGGGAAATTATTTGAGGCGATATAATAATCGTGCTTTATTTTTTAAACCATATAAGACATATAAGTTGTCATGAAATTCCGTCAACTAGCTTATAATTAAAAACTTATAAATCTTATATGGTTAATTTTTTTATTCAAATCCTAATTTTTCTCTTACTCTACCTAAAACGCCATTAGCCACAAACGCCGCTTTTTCAGCACCAACTTTCAATAAAGCATCTACTTCAGGAAGGGTGTTCATGTAGTAATTGTATTTTTCTCTTTCGGTTTTGAACTTTTCAATTATTAATTCGAATAAAGCTTGTTTGGCGTGACCGTAACCATAATTTCCACCAAGATAGTTGGCTTTCATAGCCTCAATTTGTTCTGGAGTTGCCAGTAAAGAGTATATTGCAAATGCATTACATGTATCAGGATTTTTTGGATCCTCAAGAGGCGTGCTGTCCGTTTCAATGCTCATTACTTGTTTGCGTAAGGCTTTATCGTCTAAGAAAATATTGATAATATTATTAGCAGATTTACTCATTTTTCCACCATTTGTCCCAGGAATTAACATGCTGTCTTCTTGAATTTTAGCTTCAGGAAGGACAAATGTTTCGCCCATTTGATGGTTGAAACGAGAAGCCACATCGCGAGTAATTTCTAAGTGCTGCAATTGATCTTTTCCAACAGGAACAAATTCTGCATCGTAAAGTAAAATATCAGCAGCCATCAACATTGGATAGGAAAATAAACCTGCATTTACATCTTCTAATCTATCGGCTTTATCTTTGAAAGAATGTGCTAATGTTAAGCGTTGAAAAGGGAAAAAACAACTTAAATACCAAGACAATTCGGCTGTTTGTGGCACATCAGATTGTCTGTAAAAAACAACTTTATTAACGTCTAGACCACAAGCCAACCAAGCAGCTGCAGTACTGTAAGTGTTTGTTCTTAAGGTTTCACCGTTTTTTATTTGGGTTATCGAATGTAAATCGGCAATGAAAAGAAAAGATTCATTTTTTGGATTATTTGATAATGCTATTGCTGGAATAATTGCGCCAAGTAAGTTTCCTAAATGTGGTGTTCCTGTACTCTGAACGCCTGTAAGTATTTTTGCCATTGTAATTTTTTCTGAAACGCAAAGTTCGTAAAGTTTAAAGCGACTTTAGTAAAGTTTGCTATTTTTTTTATCAGAATTAAATAGAAAAAATAAAATTATTTATTAAAAGTAGACTTTATCGCTTTAAGCAAAGTTTGACTTGACCAACTGCTTGGAACAATCATACGACGAACTGTAAATTGAGGTTCAAGAGGATCTTTTTTTGTAGAAAGAATAAAAGCGAGTTTGTAATTCTGTTTTTTTAGTTCTGTGATTGCTGCTGAATTCCAAGAGCCAAAAGGATACGCAAAATAGTGTACGGGTTTTCCGGTTATGGTTTCTAATTTTTTTTGTGGTTTTAGGAGTTGAATATCCCAGTCTTTTTGGGTGTATTTAGTAACGGAATGATGATCCCATGTATGCGAACCGATAACATGTCCGGTATTAGAGAGTGTTTTAATTTGTTCTTTGGTCATATATCCCGGACGATTTATAGCAACAGTCATGATAAAAAACACTCCTTTGAAACCGTATTTATTCATTTCGGTTGCAGCCAAATTGTAGTGTTCCTCCCGAGTATCGTCAAATGTAATCAGAATTGGTTTTGACGGCAAAGGCTTGTCGTTGATTAAATAGTTATACAATTGATCCGGTGAAATGGTTTTAAAGCCATTGTCTGATAAGGCTTTCATTTGTTCTGCAAAAGCTTTTGGAGTGACAGTATATGCTTTAATGGCTTCGCTTGCATTTGGTTTTATGGCTCGAATATTATGATAACATAAAACAGGAATTTCTTTTTTTATTTGATCTGAATGATAGAAACTTGTTAGAAACAACATCAATAAAATGGCGAATAAAATGGCGATTTTTTTCATAATACATTTAATATTATTGATATTGTATGTAAATAGGTTTAGGAATAAATTTCAATAACTCTTCAGGCGTGTACAAACCGTTGCGATTTGTTTTAGTGTCATTTTTATAAAATAATTTAAAGCCTGTAAACTGAACAGGTTCTCTATAAATATAGGCTTTATAGGTTGATTTTTTTAAAATTTTATCGCCAAAACCATCCATGTTTATAACAACTTGTACTTCGGGAACTATTTTTATTTTTTTATAATTAGTCAGCATTCTTTGGGTAAAACGATGTACCACAAGAACTTTTGGCGGAAGCTTATTTTCGCGGACTATTTTTGTCAAAAAGGCAATAGCATCGTTGATATCATCTGCAGAAAAAGTTCCTATTTTGGTTCCGGGAGTTTCGCCATTTTTCATCGAAAATTCAGGATCAATTCCTAAATGAACATTTGGCATCATAAGATATTTTTGTAACGTTGGTACTTCTTCATTGATGGTGCTTTGTCCTACTTGAATGTCTAAAAAAACTAAAGCATTTATTGATTTTGCCCAACTAAGAACTGTGTCAATTTGGTGAAAAGGCATTCGTAAGCGATGTTTGTTGTTTTTTCCGTGAGAACTTTGGGCGGTAATAGCAATATAATGCAAGGCTGGAATCGTTTTTACGGAAGCATCTGCTGATTGCCACTTAGCAACTTCATTTTGTAGTTTTTGTAGCATTTCTTTTTTAGGAAGTTCGCCTAAAATGCCCATTCTTTTGGAATATAAATTCCCGTAGAAAGCAATAATTCTATTGTAAGGCAAAATGCTTCCTGGCAATGGATATACTGTTTTTACAGGCCATCTTCCACTAGTATCATTGTTGCTTAAAGCAAATATTCTTTTGTTATAATCAGCGGTATCAATTGAAAGTGTTGATTTTTTTAAGACTGTATCTGACGAAACTAAATCTTCTTTTTTATCCGTTGTCATAGTAGCAGTTCTTGCTTTGTCACAACTATTTGTAAAGCATAAAAAAAGTATAGCAATAATAGAAATGGGTACTATGTAAAATTGCTTTTTCATTGACGGGTTCCATTTTATTTGTCTAGTAAAGATAAGTGATTTTGCGAACTTTTTTAAGTCTTTGTAAAACAGATTTCTTTAGAAAAAGGGCATAAAAAAAGCCTAATTTTAGAATTAGGCTTTTTGATTAAAAAGGTATTATTATTTTACTTCGAAGGTATTATTATCCGGTTTTACATCCGCCATTAATCCGCTAGAATCGATTGTGATTTTTTTGATAGCTATTTTTGGCTTTGAAATATTAAATTCATACGTTGGATATGCCCAAGCCCAATCATTTAAAACAGTTCTTTTGACTGCTGGATTTGGATTTGCTTTTTCAAAACTCATCATTCGCAATGGAATGTAAAAGCTTTCAGAAGTTCCATCATTATAATCAATTAACAAATCAATTGGCATTGGCATTCTACCTATTCTCTCTAGAGTAACGGTAGTTTTATCCGCATTTTCTTTTACAGCAGTGATTCCATAATCAATTGTATTTGTAGTTCCGGTCCAATCTGTTAAATACCAATCTAGTTCAGCGCCAGAAACACGTTCAGCAGTTCTTTTGATATCATTAGGAGCAGGATGTTTGAATTTGAAATCGGTATAATATCTATGAAGCGTTTCTTTTAATTTTTCTTGCCCGATAATATAACCTAATTGCGACAAGAAGATACTTCCCTTTACATATGATGAAATGCTGTATGAACGGTTTTCATCATAACGATCGCCATGGGTAGTTTGCGGTTGTTCTTTGCCAGATTCCACTAATTTTATGTAGGCCATATAACTTCCTTTGAATGGATTAGCAACCTTTTTTTTAGTAAATTCGTTTAAGGCTAAGTCTTCAATAAAAGAGGTAAAGCCCTCGTCCATCCAAGGATGTTTGGACTCGTTAGAGGCCAAAATATGTTGGAACCAAGAATGAGCTAGTTCGTGTGCTGCTGTACCCGAAATGCCTTCAAAGGTTCCATTTCCTAACATCAAAGTACACATAGCATATTCCATTCCGCCATCGCCAGCTTGAATAAACGAATATTGTTTATATGGATATTTTCCAATGTTGTTGTTGTAAAAATCCATTACTTTTACCATCAACGGTTGCATTTTTTTCCAATTTTCGATGATTTGTGGGTTGTTTTTGTACAAAAAGTGAATTGCCACATTGTCTGGTCCTTCAACCACATCATGAATGTAATTTTTATCAGCTGCCCAAGTAAAATCATGCACCATTGGGGCAATAAAATGCCAAGTTAAGGTTTTTGATTTTTTTGGAGTTTTTATTACAATTCCTTCATCTTGATACCCGTGACCTATTTCGTTTTTGTTTTGCAAATATCCAGAACCGCCTAAAGTATAAGCAGCATCAATAGTTATATTGACGTCAAAATCTCCCCAAACTCCATGAAATTCTCTTGCAATGTATGGATCTGTATGCCAACCTTCAAAGTCGAATTCCGCTATTTTAGGATACCATTGTGCCATTGATAATTCTACTCCTTCTGAATTGTTTCTTCCAGAACGACGAATTTGTAAAGGAACTTGACCATTAAAATCTAAAGTAAAAGTGGTTTTTGAATTCGGTAAAATGGGTTTTGCCAAAGTTACTTCAAGAATAGTCCCAACTTCTTTTGCATTAGCAGCAATACCATCTTGTTTGAAATTTGAAACTCGCAAATAGCCAATTTCATTAGGTTTTAAAGTTTTTATTCGGCTTTCTTTAAGCTCTTTACCGTCAACTTTTATTTTATTGACCATTCTACCATCTGGATCTTTGATGCTTTGAATTCGGGCATCCATTTCACTTCCAGGTTGAAAAGCATTATTGAATAAGTGATAGTATACTTTTTTTAGGGTATCAGAAGAATTATTTGTGTAAACTAATTGCTGGCTTCCTTTGTATTGATAGTTTTTTACATCAATGGAAACATCCATTTTGTAATCTACATGTTGTTGCCAATAGGTGTTTTGGGCACAAATTGTTCCAAAACTTAAAGAAAATAAAGAGAATAGAAGAAGGTTTTTCATGCTTGGATAAAAATAAAAATGGAAGGGCAACTGGCCCTTCCATGGTTTATAAATAGTTGAATGTTATTTTTTAGACATTTTTTCTGCCATTAATAAAGCATTGTATGCATTAACAATTTTTCCTGATTTAGATAAGTTAGTAAAAGGACGAGTATCATTTGCTTTTCCTCCAACAACAACATCTGTAGTAATTGCTACTCCAGAATCCATCAAAATATGTTTTACTTGTTGCGCAGATAATTTTGGATAATAAGAACGGATTAATGCCGCAACTCCAGCAGTGTTAGGAGATGCCATTGATGTTCCTTGTAAATATTTATAAGAATCATTTGGCGTTGTAGCATAAATTTTCACTCCTGGTGCAAAAACATCTACATTGTTTTTACCGATATTTGAAAAACGAGCAACAACTTTGTCTCCATATTCAAAATTTAAGGCGCCAATGGTGATTACATTATCTGCAAATTCCGTAACCTTGTCGTCTGAATCATTAGGAAAATTATCATAAGAATCAATGTCTTTTGCGTCGTTTCCTGCAGCATGAACGATTAATACATCTTTTTGTTCCGCGTATTTTATGGCATCATAAACCCATTGTTTGTGAGGAGAAAAACTTTTTCCAAAACTTCCATTAATTACTTTTGCACCATTATCAACTGCATAGCGAATACCAAGTGCAATATCTTTGTCATATTCATCGCCATCTGGTACAGCACGAACAGTCAAAATTTCAACCTGATTTGCTATTCCATCACCACCTATATTGTTGTTTCTAACCTGAGCTACAATACCTGCAACATGCGTTCCATGAAGAATACCGCTCTTGTCTGGTCCCATAACATTGTTATTTCCATAAGTAGTATCAGTAATATCTTCTGGATTATCGCCTAGAATTTCTCTATAGTTCGTTTTTAGATTTTCGCCACTTATCAAAGAATTAAATCCGTCTAGTTGTTTTTGAATGGCATCTTTTAATTCAACAATTGTCAAACCAAACGAAAACATTTTTTCAATTGAAGCCTTACTTTTTTGTAATTCAGGTTCTTCAGAAGCGATAGCTTTTACTTCGTCTAAAGTATAAACTGATTTGCCAAAATGTTTTACTAATGTTGCATCGCTTTCGTTTAGAGTTGTTAGCATTTGTTCCAAACGTGTTTTTCCAGATGCTGCGTCAGCTATTTTTTTATCATTTAACTCTTTTGCTGCTTGATACGTTGTTTCATTAACAAGATTTTTGTCTTTGATAATTCGCTCGTATTCATAATTTTCTTTGGTTATGTTTCCAAGAAAATTCCAACCATGAATATCATCTACATAGCCATTTTTATCATCATCAATTCCGTTTCCGGGAATTTCTTTTTTATTTGTCCAAACAACAGATTTTAAATCTTCATGTTCAATATCAACACCAGAATCTACAATTCCAACAATTACTGGCACTCCTTTTTTATTTATCAATAATTCAGCATATGCTTTATCAACGCTCATTCCTGGAATAGTATCTTTAATAATATCCAAATGGCTCCAGCGTTTTAGATCGTTTTCACTTATTGGGGCTACTTTTTTAATATTTAATGGAGCAGTAATAGCTACAGATGCAGTTGTTGAAACTTGCTTTGAAGCCCCACATCCTGCTAAAACGAAAAGAGCAAATGCAGAAAAGTAAATGGGTTTAATACAATTCATGTTTAATTATTTAAAGTTAAAAAAAGTGTCTAAAATAGGTATTTTTGTTATAAAAAAACAAATTATTAACATGAACTTAAGATTTCATCACAAGTAAATCGATCTTTAAGTCGAACGCCTCTTTCGGTTTTTTCAACCGTAATGATTTCGTTATGCGCATCATGTTCTAAAAACAAGTAATAATTATTTTCAGCAGCAGCATTCATAAATTTTGTTTTTTCGGTCATAGTTAATAATGGCCTTGTGTCATATCCCATTACATAAGGAATAGGAATATGTCCAGCTGTAGCGACTAAATCTGCACAGAAAACAATGGTTTTGTCTTGGTATTTAATATGAGGAATCATTTGCTTTTCAGTATGGCCATCAGCAAAGAAAATTCCAAAACCCAATTCTGATTCTGATAGAAAATCGCCATCGGGTCTTTTTATAAAATTCAGCTGTCCACTTTCCTGCATAGGCAAAATATTTTCGGAAAGGAAAGATGCTTTTTCCCTAACATTTGGTTTTGTTGCCCATTCCCAGTGATTGTCATTACTCCAGAATTTAGCATTTTTGAAAGCTGGTTCGTAACTTGTTTTGTCTTTATTCCACTGTACACTTCCGCCACAATGGTCAAAATGCAAATGAGTCATAAACACATCCGTAACATCATCACGATGAAAACCATATTTAGCTAAGGATTTATCCATAGAATGAGTTCCCCAAAGCGAATAATAACCAAAAAACTTTTCAGATTGTTTGTTTCCCATACCAGTATCGATCAAAATCAAACGGTTGCCATCTTCAATCAATAAGCATCGGGCAGCAATGTCAATTAAATTGTTTTCGTCAGCAGGATTTGTTTTGTTCCAAATTGTTTTTGGTACTACACCAAACATAGCGCCACCATCTAATTTAAAATTGCCAGTTTCTATAGGATATAGTTTCATTTTCTGTAGTATAAAATTAAAATAGTATTGCAATTTAGGCAAATTCATTCGGTTTTTAAGAGGGACAAATAGAGTTTTTCTATTTTAAGATTAGTTATATAAATGTTATCAATTGTGGAAAAAGATTTTTATGTACTATCTTTGTCGTTAATTTAGACAAAATCAATATAAGCTATGATAAAGGTTTCTGATACTGCCAAAAAGAAAATCATCGATTTGATGAAAGATGATGGTTTTGACGCTGCCGTTGATTACGTTAGAGTAGGCGTAAAAAGTGGTGGATGCTCAGGATTGTCTTATGATTTGAAATTCGACAAAACCAAGGGAGAAGACGATAAAATTTTTATAGATAATGACATCACTATTGCAGTAGAAAAAAAATCGTTTCTATATTTAGCTGGAACAATCTTAGAGTTTTCAGGCGGATTAAACGGAAAAGGATTTGTTTTCAATAATCCTAACGCAAGTAGAACTTGTGGTTGTGGAGAGAGTTTCTCTCTTTAAAAAAATTAAACAAAAATTATGTCAAAATATACCGAAGACGACTTAAAAATTGAACTCGAAACTAAAGAATACGAGTACGGATTTTATACTGATATAGAATCGGATACGTTTCCTATTGGTTTAAACGAAGATATTGTTCGCGCTATTTCTCTTAGAAAAGAAGAACCACAATGGATGACGGATTGGCGCATTGAGGCTTTTCGTGCTTGGGAGCAAATGACCGAACCAGAATGGGCAAATGTTCATTATGAAAAACCAGATTTCCAAGCAATTTCTTATTATTCAGCCCCAAAAAGCAAAGCTAAATATAATAGTCTTGATGAGGTAGATCCAGAATTGTTGGAAACTTTCAAAAAATTAGGAATTTCTCTTGACGAACAAAAAATGTTATCTGGAGTAGCTATGGATATTGTGGTTGACTCGGTTTCGGTAGCAACAACATTCAAGAAAACCTTGGGTGAAAAAGGAATTATATTCATGAGTATTTCTGAAGCAATTCGAGAACATCCTGAATTAGTTCAGAAATATTTGGGAACAGTTGTCCCTCAAAAAGACAATTTTTATGCTGCCCTAAACTCAGCTGTTTTCTCCGACGGTTCGTTCTGCTATATTCCAAAAGGGGTTCGTTGTCCAATGGAATTATCAACCTATTTCCGTATCAATCAAGCAGGTACAGGTCAATTCGAAAGAACATTGGTTATTGCTGACGAAGGAAGTTATGTTTCTTATTTAGAAGGATGTACCGCTCCAAGTCGAGATGAAAATCAATTGCATGCTGCTGTGGTAGAATTAATTGCCATGGACGATGCTGAAATTAAATATTCAACAGTACAAAACTGGTATCCTGGAAATAAAGAAGGTAAAGGTGGGGTTTTCAATTTTGTGACCAAAAGAGGTTTGTGTGAGAAAAATGCAAAAATTTCATGGACACAAGTAGAAACCGGATCTGCTGTAACTTGGAAATATCCATCTTGTGTGCTTAAAGGAGATAATTCAGTAGGAGAATTTTATTCGATTGCTGTTACTAATAATTTTCAACAAGCAGATACAGGAACGAAGATGATTCACCTTGGTAAAAACACCAAATCAACCATTATCTCCAAAGGAATTTCTGCTGGAAAATCACAAAATAGTTACCGTGGTTTGGTACAAATTAGTGCCAGAGCTGATAACGCCCGAAACTTTTCACAATGTGATTCCTTGTTAATGGGTAATAATTGTGGAGCACATACTTTTCCATACATCGAAAGCAAAAACCCAACGGCTAAAATTGAACATGAGGCTACGACAAGTAAAATTGGCGAAGACCAAGTTTTCTATTGCAACCAACGTGGAATTCCAACCGAAAAGGCAATTGCCTTAATTGTAAATGGTTTCAGTAAAGATGTATTGAATAAGTTGCCAATGGAATTTGCGGTTGAAGCACAGAAATTATTGGAAATTTCGTTAGAAGGATCAGTAGGATAGAAATAAACATAGTATAAAACACATTCGAAAAATGTTATCAATAAAAAATTTACACGCCTCAATTGGGGATAAAGAAATATTAAAAGGAATTAACCTTGAAGTAAAAGCTGGAGAAATCCACGCGATAATGGGACCAAACGGTGCTGGAAAAAGTACCCTTTCGGCAATTATTGCAGGAAATGAAAATTACGAAGTAACCGAAGGTGAAATCCTTTTGGAAAACGAAGATATTTCAGAATTAGCTCCAGAAGAAAGAGCGCATAAAGGGGTTTTTCTTTCGTTTCAATATCCAGTTGAGATCCCAGGAGTTTCAGTAACGAACTTCATGAGAACTGCGATTAACGAAACGCGAAAAGCAAACGGTTTAGAAGAAATGTCGGCTAACCAAATGCTGAAAGTGATTCGTGAGAAATCAGAATTACTAGAAATCGACAGAAAATTTTTATCACGTTCTCTTAACGAAGGTTTTTCAGGTGGAGAGAAAAAACGTAATGAGATTTTTCAAATGGCAATGCTAGAACCAAAATTAGCTATTCTCGACGAAACCGATTCTGGTCTTGATATTGATGCACTTCGAATTGTGGCTAATGGTGTAAATAAATTGAAAAGTGATAAAAACGCTATTATCGTTATCACGCACTACCAACGTTTGTTAGATTATATCGTTCCTGATTTTGTTCACGTATTATACAATGGAAAAATTGTAAAATCAGGCACAAAAGAATTGGCTTACGAGCTTGAAGAAAAAGGATACGATTGGATTAAACAAGAACAAGAAGCTTAAAATTTGTTTAAAGTCTAAAATTTAAAGTTGTCTCAAGTTAACTTTAAGTTTTTAAACCTTAAACTTTAAACAAGAAAGAATATGGAATTGAAAGAAAAATTACTATCGTCTTTTATGGCTTTTGAAGAGCGTATTGATGTTCATTCAGAACTTCATGATGTGAGAACTTCGGCTATAAAAAACTTTGAAAATAAAGGGTTTCCAACTAAAAAAGACGAAGCTTGGAAATATACATCTCTAAATGCCATTTTAAAAAATGACTTTAGTGTATTCCCAAAAAACGAAACAACAATCGAATTCAGAGATGTAAAAAAATACTTTTTACACGAAATTGATACGTATAAAGTAGTCTTTATTGACGGTGTATTTAGTTCCCATTTGTCTTCAACTACCCATGATGGAGTAGATGTTTGCTTGATGTCATCAGCATTGAACAAACCAAAATACAAAATGGTTATTGATACTTATTTTAACAAAATTGCAAGTACGGATGAAACGCTGACTTCTTTAAATACGGCTTTCGCCAATGAAGGAGCGTACATCAACATTCCTAAAAGCAAAGTGGCTGATAAACCTATTGAGATTATGTATTTCTCTACTGGAACTGAAGCCGCACTTTTGGTACAACCTAGAAACTTAGTAATCGTTGGAGAGAATTCTCATGTTCAAATTATCGAAAGACATCAATGTTTAAATGACAATGCTGTTTTGACAAACTCTGTTACGGAGATTTTTGCTCAAAAACGCGCTATTGTTGATTTTTATAAAATTCAAAACGACAGTCTGGAAGCTAATTTAATTGATAACACTTACGTTTCTCAAAAACAAGAAAGTCACGTGTCTGTTCACACTTTCTCTTTTGGAGGAAATTTGACCAGAAACAACTTGAATTTCTATCATTTTGGAGAACGTTTGACCAGTACTTTAAACGGAATCACAATCATTGGCGAAAAGCAGCACGTAGATCATTATACATTAGTGAATCATGCAACGCCAAATTGCGAAAGTTTTCAAGATTATAAAGGAATCTATTCGGATCGTTCTACAGGTGTTTTCAACGGAAAAGTTTATGTGGAAAAAGAAGCGCAAAAAACAAATGCCTTCCAAAAAAGCAATAACATTTTATTAAGTGATAAAGCAACGATAAATGCAAAACCACAATTGGAAATTTTTGCGGATGACGTAAAATGTTCTCACGGTTGTACGGTTGGACAATTAGACGAAACTGCAATGTTCTACATGCAACAACGCGGAATTCCTAAGAAAGAAGCCAAAGCATTATTGATGTATGCGTTCTCAAATGCTGTTATCGAAAACATCAAAATACCAGAACTTAAAAAACGAATTACCACTATTATCGCTAATAAATTAGGCGTGAAATTGGGATTTGATTTGTAATATTAGTAATAGTTATAATTTTAAAAACCCGACAGACTTTAAACATCTGTCGGGTTTGTTTTTTTAGGAGCTTTTCCCGCTATTCGTTGCAATCTTTTATTGTTTTAAAGAAAACAATAAAAAGATTTTCACTGTTATCGGGGCTAAAATTATTCTATTGAATTGAAATAGGCAAAAGATTGAGGGGGTGTCAAATTATAATCTTCCTTAAGATTTTTTGGTGTTTTAAATCTTCTCTTATTTTTAATTTGAATCGCAAAACCTTGTTCTTTGTCAGCAAAATATTCATAGAAATAATCTTCAGTTATTCCAGAATGTTCTTTGGTTTTGTCCCAAAGCGTTTTAAGATCAAAATTGAATATTTCACCAATTTCAAATTCACCAATCACCTTTTGAACAGGTGAAGACGCATAAACTAGGACTGAAGTGACATTTTGGTTTTTGAAAATAGCTTTTCTGAATTCAAATTTTTTAGTCCCGTCAAATATTTTATTTGCAAATTGGGGCTTAATTGACATTACTACTTTCATAATTATTTTTTGATTTTATATGCAAAATTAATTAAATCGTTGAACTGTTCATTAGTTAATTTTATAAAGCCTAAAGGTATGTTTTTACTGTCTTCAAAAATCTTTAAGTCAATTAAATTTTTTATAGTTGGTTTGGGAGTTGGTAATGAATGTGCAAACAAAAAATTAATCACAAAAGGTCTATACTTAGGATATTTATCCCACCACTTATTTCTTAAATCATCTTTAGAGATCATAGTTTTCCTATTACAAGAGTCGAAAAAATCATCAAAAGTTTTAAAATCATTTTTAATGTTTTCCACTATGCAAATAGTCGTGATAGTACTTGTATAAATTTTTTGAGTCCCTTCTTCTCCGATTCTATAAATTAAAACAATATCGCCAGATTTTAAATTTCTATCTTTTGAATGTGAAATATAGGCTTTACTTATTCGATTTCTGTGAGGTTCGTTTTCAGTATATTTAGATTTGTCTTCTCTTGTATTTATACTGTCTGGAAAAAGCTCTGTATGATATTGAGCTTCAATTTTTATAATATATTTATCTGTTTCTCGAGAAAAGAACGGAAAAGTTAATTTAGGATTTTGAATGTTCTTTGGTAAATTTTTACCAAATAATCTGACATATACTCGTTCTTCTCCATTTTTGGTTGTTTTTAATCCGTGGTAAACAAATCCCCATTCTTCTAGCATTTCGATTAGCTGTTCTTGTTCAGGCCTTTTGACAAAAAGAGTGACATAAATTTCTTCAACTTTATACTGAATAGCATTGTCAAAGATAGTTTTAAGAAATCGCTCTCCAATTTTATATCCGTTTCCCGTAACTTTTAAAGTACCAATTTTTAATCTCTTTTTTGGGTGAAAAATAGGTGAAATGTTTGAGTAATTTTCTTCTTCGCTTTCTGTTTTAACAAAAAGAAATGCTGTTAAATTTCCATCACTATGACACACATAACACGACTCTTCCGATTTGCCATTAAACCAAGCATCAAATTCCGTATAGTCTTCTCTAAAACTATCAAAAAATGAATCTTTAATCTTTACTTCTGCAAAATCAACTTTTTTTACAGCTAAAACTTTAAAATTGACTAATTCTGGATTTTCTGCAGTAACTTTTTCAAGGAAATTTTGAATTTTAAAAACTCTTTCACTTATTCCAAGCAAATTGGCTTTAGTATGAATTTTTTTGTCTTCTGAAATTAAAATATCAACCCTACCTTCATAAACTTCATTCAATATTTGAGTGTCATTTATATCATTATCTTGATTATCTACTTTTTTGCTTACTTTTAATATTTCTTCTCCTAATGGAGCTTGATGCTTTAGCAAATTGTAACTCTCAATTTTAATATTCATTGTGTCTAGAGCATTCGGGTCTTTATACCTTTCTAATTCTTCAACTGTTAAAGGATGAATGTATTTTGAATATTTAAGATTATCAATCCATTTAAAAAGTTGACCAATTTCAGGTTTGTATATTTTGTTCGCTTCTCTATGAATAATGATATTTGTATCAAGTAAAATTTTCATCATTAAATAATTTCTATTAGTTCAGTATAGTTTCCATCTTGTATTTCGATGTAAGAAATTGAATATTTATTAGAAAGATATTTGGCATATTCTGTTTCCATTTGTTGTAACTGATTCAAAACTTTTGTGTCATAAATTTCCCCATCTCTTGTTTCTAATCTTTTGGCAATTTTTTCAATATCATCAATTACAATCACTATAATTTTTGGACTGATTTGGTCAAAAGTTTCTTCATCAATTCTACTTGGGACTTGATTTGAATTTAATAGGCAGAAATGCCCATCAAGAAGATATTTTTTGTCTTTTTTAATTATATTTTTTAGCCCTTTTATTAACCTGTCTTGTGTTGAAGTAATATTTTTCACAAGTTTATTGTTACTATCACTAATTTCTCCCCATTTTAATATTTGACTTGCGGTAAGATGTATTAATTCGGTTTTTAAAGCTATTTCTTTACAAATTGTACTTTTTCCAACGCCGTGTATTCCACCAATAAAGATTATATTTTTCATAAAATTACACTAGACAAATTAAATGCTTTTGTAATATTAATAAAAATAAATGACAATGTAAGTATTTACTTATGAAAACTCCCTATAATTCCACTCAATAATCCATTAAAATCAAACTCAGGATCTTCTTTCAAGCCCATCCGCACTACCACTAAATCCTGTGATGGAAAAACGGCAACCATTTGTCCTTGATATCCGCTGCAATAAAACATATCTTTTGGAACATCTGGAAACTTTCCGCCTGCGTTGAGCCAAAATTGAGCGCCATATTGACCGTTTGAGCTATTAGTTGGTGTTGCAGTATATTTTACCCAGTTTTCGCTCAGGATTTGTTCCCCATTCCAATTGCCTTTGTGCAGGTACAATAATCCAAATTTTGACCAATCTCTTGTGGTTGCCCAACCGTAAGACGAACCCACATAATTTCCCGTCATATCCGTTTCAATTAGCATAGAATTCATTCCAATTTTATCAATCAGATTGGTGTACCAAAAGTCTAAATATTCCTGATGTGTTTTGAACTGCTTACGCAAAATGCCAGATAATAAGTTGGTTGTTCCGGAAGAATAATACCAATGTGTGTTAGGTTTATAGGCTGCTGGTTTTTCTAATTGTGAACGTGACATATCTTCGGCTTGAAAAAGCATTTGGGTCGCATCACAAATTGTACTGTAGTTTTCAACCCATTCTAAACCAGAATTCATGTGCAGTAAATCATTCGTAGTGATGAATTTGCGTTGGTCATTTGCCCATTCTGGAATTGGAGCGGGTTTATAAATGTCAAACTTTCCTTGTTTTTCCAGAACTCCAAATACGGCGCTGGTAATACTTTTGGTCATTGACCAACCTAGTATTTTGCTATTTTTAGTGAAACCGGTATCGTAATTCTCGGCAATGATTTTGTCTTTGTAAATTACTAAAACGGAGCGTGTTCTTTTCTTTTTTGCTCCTTTTGTATCAAAAGCATTGGCTACAGCCGCATTTAATTTGGCATAATCAATATTGGCAAAAACGGAGTCTTTAGGTTCATTATTCCCATACGGAAAAGGAAGATTATTATTTAATCTGCTTCTTTTTGGAACCAAATACGGTTTCGAAACATCAAAATTATCGTTGATTAAAGTCACGCCCAAACCTTCGCGGTAAATTGCTTTTCGTTCTTTCAAACCATAAACAGAAGCAGTTGCGAATTTTCCGTTTTCATTTATTTTATTCGTGGCCAAATCAATCATGTCGATGTCATTGTCGCCATTTTCTATTAATTCCTGAGAACGATGGTCAATAAAATGTCCCGAAGCCATGCTTTTGGACGAAAAACCAGAAATTAAATCCAGTTTAGGGTAGGTGGTAAATCCAAAATAAGAAACCGTAATAAGAGATGCAAAACCAATAAGTTGGAGCAGTTTTTTCATTTTTAAAGAATTGAAATTGATGCAATTTAATGAAAAAAAGACGATTTTTTTGTGAAGCTTTTCCCCTTTAATTTTATTAACAAGTGTTTGCTAAAAATTAATTTCAATTTTACTACTTTTGTATTTAGAAAAATTCTAAATAAAGCAATGTTAGACATTCAAAAAATAAGAGCTGATTTTCCAATTCTTTCACAAAAAGTGAACGGAAAGCCATTAGTGTATTTCGATAATGGAGCCACTTCGCAAAAACCACAAGTAGTGATTGATGCGATTTCAAAATATTATACAGAAATTAATGCTAATATTCACCGAGGGGTTCATACCTTGAGTCAATTAGCTACAGATGCTTACGAAGTTTCTCGTGGCAAAATTCAAAAACATATCAATGCAAAATTTGCGCATGAAGTATTGTTCACTTATGGAACTACGCATGGTGTAAATTTAGTTGCCAATGGATTTGCAGCAATTTTAAAACCAGGCGATGAGGTTGTCGTTTCGGCACTAGAACACCACAGTAATATTGTGCCATGGCAAATGTTATGTGAGAGAACAGGAGCAGTTTTAAAAGTGATTCCGATGAATCAAGAGGGAGAATTAATAATGAGCGAATTCGATAAATTACTTTCGAATAAAACTAAAATCGTTACTGTAAACCATATTTCAAATGCGTTGGGAACGATAAACCCAATCAAATATATGATTGACAAAGCACACGAGTTTGGGGCGGCGGTTTTTATTGATGGTGCTCAAGCTGTTCCACATTTGAAACCGAATGTTCAGGAATTAGACTGTGATTTTTATGCTTTTTCAGGACATAAAATGTGTGGACCTACAGGAACTGGAATTTTATATGGAAAAGAAGCGTGGCTGAATAAATTGCCGCCTTATCAAGGTGGTGGAGAAATGATCAAGGAAGTAACTTTCGAGAAAACAACTTATGCTGATTTGCCTCATAAATTTGAAGCAGGAACGCCTAATATAGCTGGAGGAATTGTTTTAGGAACGGCTGTTGATTATATGAATGAAATTGGTTTTGAAAATATTCAAAAACAGGAATTAGCTTTGCTAGAACATGCTACAAAACGGTTATTGGAAATTGAAGGACTGAAAATTTTTGGCACAGCCAAGGCAAAAACATCGGTGATTTCATTTAATATAGATGGAATTCATCCGTTTGATATTGGTACTATTATTGATAAATTAGGAATAGCGGTACGAACTGGGCATCATTGTGCGCAACCAATTATGAATTTCTTTGAAATTCCGGGTACAATTCGCGCTTCGTTTGCCTTTTATAATACCAAAGAAGAAATTGACATCATGGTAGAAGCTATTAAAAGGGCTCAAATGATGCTGTCTTAAAGCAAATAAATTATGAAAATAGCCATTACAATGTTTTTGAGTATGTTTATAATGGGTAGTTGTGCTTGTCAAAAAAACACGGATATGAATACAGCCGTAATTGAATACAGCGCGCAATCAAGAGGAATATATCAAAAAGTTTTGGTTGAAAATCAAAAAGTTTTTGTTACAAAAAATAGAGAAGAGAAAGCAGTTGAAATCAAAATATCAAATGCTGATTGGAAAGTATTGACAACAGAGTTTGAAAAGCTGAATTTAGAGGCCATTCCAAATTTGAAAGCTCCTACAGAAAAACGATTTTATGACGGTGCAGCTATTGCCAATTTTAGAATTACATATAAAGGAAAAACCTATGAAACCAAAGGTTTTGACCATGGATTTCCACCATTAGAAATAAAAAAAATAGTAGTTAGATTAGTTTCATTTACCCAAAAATAAGTATGACCATAAAAGAAATACAAGAAGAGATTATTGACGAATTTTCGATGTTTGACGATTGGATGCAACGTTATGAATACATTATCGATTTAGGAAAAAGTCTTCCGTTGATTAAAGAAGAAGCGAAGACTGATGAAAATTTAATCAAAGGTTGCCAATCAAAAGTATGGCTTCAAGGGGAATATACAGATGACAAAATCGTTTTCACAGCGGATAGTGACGCGATTTTAACCAAAGGGATTATAGCGATATTGATTCGTGTTTTTTCCAATCAAAAAGCCTCAGATATTCTGAATGCTGATATGGATTTTATTGATGAGATTGGTTTAAAAGAACATTTATCACCTACGCGTGCTAATGGATTAGTCTCTATGATTAAAAATATTAAAATGTATGCTTTGGCATTCAACACAAAAAAATAAAATTATGACAGAAGAAATAAACACCGCAGAATTAGGAGAAGCTATTGTACAAAAACTAAAAACAATATATGACCCTGAGATTCCAGTAGATATATATGAACTAGGATTGATTTATGATGTTATGGTTAATACGGATTATGAAGTAAAAATCCTGATGACCTTAACTTCTCCAAATTGTCCAGTTGCTGAAAGTTTGCCTAGAGAAGTTGAAGAAAAAGTAAAATCGATTGAGCATGTAAAAGATGCTGATGTTGAAATCACTTTTGATCCGCCATGGAGTAAAGATTTAATGAGTGAAGAAGCAAAATTAGAATTGGGAATGCTTTAATAAGATACTCAAAGTTTAAAGTTTGAGGTAAGGTAACTTTGAACTTTAAACTATTTTAAACTTTTTAGAATGGAAGAAATAATCAATAAAGTAGCCAATAGTGTTTTGGAAGTTTTTGATCTTGAAGACTATTATCCTGAGGGAGTTAGGGCACAAATCGATATTTCACAATGGCTTTTAGACGGCTATGTTTTAAAGGAAAACGACTTTAGAGATAAATTAAAAAATCATAATTGGTCGCAATACAAAGATCAATATGTGGCGGTCTCTTGTGGAACAGACGCCATAATTCCTGCGTGGGCATCCATTTTAGTTACAATTCAATTAGTGCCTTATGCTAAAAAAATTGTCAATGGTTATAGAGAAGATTTGGACGCATCACTTTATGAAGAGGTACTTTCAAAAATTGACTATTCCGTTTACAAAGACAAGCCAATTATCCTTAAAGGGTGTTCTAAAAAACCAGTACCAATGCGTGCTTATATTTTAGCGGCCCAATATTTGCAGCCTTTTTCCAGAAGTATAATGTATGGCGAAGCATGTTCTGCAGTTCCTTTATATAAATCTAAAAATAAGTAAATATTTTTAGATTTATATAAAGGATAATCCTACACCATTTTTGTTTTCATTATATTTGATTAGCAATTTAAAACCAAGAAAATGAAAAGTATTTTACTAGCGGCTATGTTAATAGCAACCGCTACATTAGCTCAAGCCCAAAATTTGGAGAAAGAGATTAAATCAATACCGGACACAATGAATGGGTGGAAAAAAAAGGGTAATGTTTCGCTTCTTTTTAATCAATCCAATTTCAACAATTGGATTGCTGGAGGCGAAAACAACATGTCAGGTAATTTAGGAATCAATTATGACTTTAATTACAAAAAAGATGATGTAAGTTGGGATAATAAAGTTCTTGCTTCTTATGGTTTATTACAGACAAAAAACGCCGATTTTGAAAAGAAAACGGACGACCGATTAGAATTAAACTCCATTTTAGGTAAAAAAGCATTTGGCGAATGGCATTATTCTTTTTTTCTAAATTTTAGAACACAATTTACAAAAGGATATTTGTACGGGAAAGACCTAAACGGTGCAGAAATAAGAACGGAGAACACCGAATTTCTTTCGCCTGGGTATTTAACTTTTGGGCCTGGGATATTTTGGAAAAAAACAGACGCTTTTAAGGTTAATTTTGCACCGTTGACTTCTAAATTTACTTTTGTAAATAAAGAGTACACTTCAAAAATTGGATATGTTGATGGAAGTTATTTTGGGATTGATGCTAATAAAGGCATGCGTTATGAATTAGGATTTTATACTTCTGTTTATTATAAGTTTAATATCATGGCCAATGTGTCGGCTGAGAATACCCTAAATCTATATTCTAATTATCTGAATGAAATACAAAATGTTGACCTTGATTATTCGTTAGCAATTGTCATGCGAATTAACCGTTATTTATCGACTAATTTGAATTTTCAAGCCATTTATGATGACAACGCTTTTAGAGGATTTCAAACCAGAGAGGTTTTTGGATTAGGCGTTAATTTTGGTTTCTAATATATAGTAATAATTTTAAAAAGCCCTTTTGAGATACTCAAAAGGGCTTTTTTTATTCTTCTTTTTCAACAGCATCTTTATAATCAGGGTATAAAAACTTGTTATAAGGAAAACGAGTGATGTGAATTTGTCGGACAGCTTCATAAACGCGTTCTCTGAATTCTTCAAAATTTTCTTTTTGAGTAGCTGATATAAATAACGCATTTTGCTCACCAACACGATTCATCCATGTTGATTTCCATTCTTCTAGTGTGTAATGTCTGGTTGTTTTCTCCGTCATTAAATCATCTTCATCAATTGTCAAATGCTTGTAAGCATCAATTTTATTGAAAACCATAATTGTTGGTTTATCGCTAGCTTTGATATCTAATAAAGTTTGGTTAACGGATGCGATATGATCTTCAAAATCCGGATGCGAAATATCAACAACATGCAATAATAAATCTGCTTCGCGAACTTCATCAAGGGTGCTTTTGAAAGAATCGACTAATTGTGTAGGGAGTTTTCTGATGAAACCAACTGTGTCCGAAAGTAAAAAAGGAAGGTTTTTAATAACCACTTTTCGAACGGTTGTATCCAAAGTTGCAAAAAGTTTATTTTCTACAAAAACATCACTTTTACCTACAGCATTCATCAAAGTTGATTTCCCAACATTAGTATAACCTACTAAAGCCACACGAACCATTGCGCCACGATTACTGCGTTGCACACCCATTTGTTTGTCAATGGTTTTTATTTTTTCCTTTAATAACGAAATCCTGTCACGAACAATACGTCTGTCTGTTTCAATTTCTGTTTCCCCAGGTCCACGCATCCCGATTCCTCCTTTTTGACGTTCCAAGTGCGTCCATAAACCGGATAATCTAGGTAATAAATAAATACATTGCGCTAGTTCAACTTGGGTTCTAGCATAGGAAGTTTCCGCTCTTTGTGCAAAAATATCAAGAATAAGATTCGTTCGGTCTAGAATTTTACAATCAATAATTTTAGATATATTTTTTTGTTGTGAGGGTGTTAATTCATCATCAAATACCAAGGTTGAAATATCATTTTCTTTTACAAAAAGATTGATTTCATCTATTTTTCCAGTACCTAAAAAAGTTTTAGGATTAGGTTTGTCCATTTTTTGCCAAAAACGTTTTACTACTTGACCACCAGCCGTAAAAGTCAAAAACTCTAATTCGTCAAGATATTCGTTGAGTTTCTCTTCGCTTTGGTTTTGAGTTACGATGCCAACAATAGCTGTTTTTTCGAAATTTATTACTTCTTTTTCTAACATATCTTTGAATAAGCCACAAATTTAATGATTTGCTTTCTAGTTATGGTATAAAATGATCACAAGGTTTTAGATTCTTTGCTTGTGGCTTGTGGGATAAATCTATTGTGTGGGGCAGTTTTAGAAACTTTAATTTACCGAAATAAGATTAATCTCAAAAATAAGTACAGAACCTCCAGGAATAGTACTATAATCATTGTTCCCATAACCAAGATGTGCAGGGACTAAAAGGATACCGTTTCCTCCTTCTTTAAAATAGGTGATGCCTTCTGTCCAGCCTTTTATAACCTGTTGTAAATTAAACGTAATACCTGCAGCACTACTAGCATCAAATACTGATCCATTAGTAAAATAACCTTTGTAAGCTACTTTTACATTAGAAGTTGATGTAGGTTGTGCGCCAGTTCCAGTTTCATTAATTACATAATACAAACCAGAAGTACTCTTTTGAGCATTTAAATTATTTTTAGCGATATAGGCAATTATATCTTCTTCATTTTTAGCTACATAATCAATTTCTTTTTCTTTTGAACAGGACGTAAAAAGTATTATTGCTAAAACAAATAAGAGGTTTTTCATAGTGAAATTTTTTTTAAGAGGTCACAAATATACTAAAATTTGAACGGCAACAATCAGGATATAAATTTAAGAAAGATGCTATTTTTCTCCATAAATCTGTACATCATCTACTTGAAAAGCGCCGTCTAAAGCTAAATTTTTGCCTGATCCAGTATATTTGAAAGCAATGTTGATTTGGCCTTTATACGACGATAAATCGATACTCCCGGAGCCTATAAATTGATACCAAGGAGTCGCTTGTTTTGGAAAATTAGCTGTAAGCGGAACCCAAGTTGCTTTAGTTACATTCAGTCCGTCAAAATCAGTTGAAATATATACTTGTAACGAATTTAAAGGCGAATCAATATCTAAGTTATGCTGAGCTGTTCTGAAAGTTAGGACTTCATTTACATGTTGATCCATATCTATTTTTGGAGAAATTAACCAAGCAATATTAGACTTGACTTTTGTGCCGCTGATATTAAATTCAGCATATCCATTTCCAGAATAAACGATGCCTTTCCAAAAAAGAGAACCACTTTGTACAATATTTGACCAGCCCGGAATATTCAAATTTGTTTTGTCAACAACTGATTCAAAATCTTCAGAAAAGAAAGGCTTGGTTTTACTTCCTGACATTACAACATCTTTTTCAGAGCGAACTAACAACTGATAATCGGTACCATATTTAGTCAAAATGCCTCTCACTTTCCCACTTCCGTTAGGAACTAAATTCTTTGCAAAATCAGAAAAACTGCTGGTTCTAAAGATGACTTGATTTCCCGATTTATCTATTAAATTCCAATTTGTAGCACCTCCTATATCATTTGTTTCTTCATAATAATGCCTGCCATTAGAAGCTTCCATAAACTGAACCTCGGATAATTCTACCAAAGTATTTAAATGTGAATCATTGAGTAAATCTGCAATTGAAATAGGGGTAACCAAAAGATCTTCACTAATTGTTGTACAGGAAGCATTTATAACTTTTTTGTAGTCATTTTGCGAAAGCCTTCCCACGGAGCCTTCATTGTAAGCGTTTACATAAATACTGCCTATTCGCAAACTACCATATGAAATATCAGTGTATTGGTCTTTTAGTTTGATATAGACCTTGTTGCCAATTCTGTAATCGATATACAAATTACTAGCATCAACAGGAACGCTAAAACCAATAGCAGGAGTTGTGCTTGTTGCCAAAGTCTGAAAGGAAATTGTTTTGAAAAAATTCCCAGATTCATCACTAGAAACTACATAAGCTTCTATAATATCATCAAATGAATAGTGTGAAACTATAGCATTTGCGTTTGTTTTCACTTCCAAAACTGTTCTATTGGTTGTTAAATCAGGTTGGGTACAACTTAGTTTTGGAACCGAAAATTCCTCTTTTACACAACTATTAAAAAAGAGCGCAATCGCTACTAAAAACATTGATTTATAAGGGCTAGTTTCCATAAATAAGTTTTTTAAATTTATAAATTGATGTAAAGATTGACAAAATAGGTTCTTCCGTATCCATAAAAATATTTGTTTCCAAAAGAAGGTGTACCGCTCAAAACATCTTGATTTAGTTGTCTGAAATTGGCATTTCGAGCTTGTTCATAACCGCCAGTTTTATAGTTAGCGTCCAACAAATTAGTCACGCTCACAAAAATCCCGACGTTTTTACCATAGATTCTCCATGATTTTCCACAACTGAGATTTAGGAGTGTAATAGGATTAAATTTTTCTTGTTTTAATAAAATAGCAGCACGTTCTTCAGTTGCTTCTGGAAACGAAAAACCACTTGCTGGGTTTTTATAAAATTTGGTTGTTCTTGAAATAGGAGAAACATCAATATAACTATCTGCTAGATAATTAATATTGGTAGCAATCCACCAATATTTTGGATCACGGTATTCAAATCCAAGGCTATAAGCCTGTTGAGGCATTCCCGCTTGTTTGTAGTTTTTTAAATGAGCCTCTCCAAAGTCAAAAACAGGATTGCTGTTTTCTAATGAAGCTGCGGCATCATTTATGATTGAAACGTTTGGATTACTATCAATAGTAAATCTTCCAAAGGCAGAAGATAAAGTCGTTTTTAAAGTAGAATTGATTTGGTATTCAAAACTTAATTCAGTACCATAATTTTTCTTGTTTAAATGAGTTAATGTTTGACTTACAAAAGCATCTGTATTTGAATAACCAGCTCCATCATCAAAAATACCTTCGGCATAGAAAAAGGAAGTTTGAGTAGCATTTTTTATCAATGTATAATAAGCCGTAATTCTGGCTTTTAGTTTTGGAGATCTAAAGATGTAATTAGCATCAAGACTACTGATGTTTTCGCTTTCTAGCCCGTCAACAATGGAATTGTTTAATCTTGAATTGATAAAAGTATTTTTCAGAGTAGGAGCTTTGGTCAAATGCGCACCATTAAAAATAAAAAGTTTTTTACCTGATATTTTAAAAGTAATTCCGCCTTTGAAACCAAAACTTTCGAATTGAATTTTCTTGCTTTCGCCAAAGGAATTGGTCTCATAAATTCCGTTTTTGTACAATCCTTTTCTTTGATAGGTTGTGTTAGAAAAGTACTGTGCCAAATAAAAATCAACGGTATTGTATGAGAATTTAAATTGGGTAAAAGCATCTAGATTTTGTGCCAAATACTTATAATTATATCCGTAAATGTCTCCAACTCCAACTTGCCGATTGGGATGATTCAAATCAGATTGCGCTTGATTTCCTTTGTAAAAAACGTCAATATCATCAAAATACAATCCGCCTAATAAGTCGGAAAGAATTTGGTAATTATGAGATAGTAATTTTTTAAAAGAAGCACCTGCTGTCAAAGTTGTATTTTCGGTCAGTTGCGTATTCAAAGTTGTCGTTGCGACTACTGTTTTATCATCCACCCGATCGTCATATAAAACATATTTACTTTTGGCTGGCTCGTAGCCAGTAATAGTTCCGTTTGAATCCAAAATTGCGCTTTGATTGGCAAGGTAAATAGCATCCCAATTGATTTGCGGATTCGCTAAAAACTGCTCTTCGCTTTTTGTAGCATTATCATAATCAGGAATAAATGCCCCCGAATATTCCCCGTTGTCCTTACCGTAAAGGGAGCTATAATAACTAGGCATTTTCCTGTAATAGGTTGGATCTGGGCTGTTAGCATGTTGGTAATCTAAGTTGCTATTGGCTATTTTTCCAAATTGATATAGTACACTAGAATTTAGATTGGTTTGGTCATTTATTTTGAAATAATGATTCAACATCAAAATGGGTTCTACAATGGTTTTTGTTCTGGCATTTCTCCTATGTCCATCCTGAAAACCCCAATATGAATTGTATTTTTCAGAAGTTAATTGAGTTACTTCGGCTGTATTAGGTGAATTTTTCCCACGGGAGTTTGGCGTATAAAATCCAGTAAAGTTTAACGAATGTTTGTTGCTTAATTTTTTTTCAATACTTATAAAAAAGGAATTTGCATCATAATTAGTTCCTTCGAAATAGCCTTCATCAGCGAAACGTTTACCAGCCGAAACGGCTATTGCCCAGCCATTTTTATTCATGCCAGAAGCATAAGTTCCCATCATTCGGTAGCTGTAATTAGTATTTGTTCCTGAAAATGAAATTCGAGAGCCCGCTCTATATGCTGAGGCTCTAGTATTGATTTCTTGTGTTCCTAAAATTCCACCAAAAGCATAATCAGAAACTGCGGTTCCAATTGAAAATTCTTGATTTCTAAGCGCATCGTTTAGTCCGCCCCAATCTCCCCATTGCGGTCTTCCATCATAAATCTTATTCATCGTTACGCCGTTAATCATCATTGTGGAATGCTCGCTGTCTAGTCCGCGGATTCTGAATCGTGCCTGCCCCCAATTGAAAGCAGCTGCTTGTTGGAACGCATCTTTTGAGGATTGTAAAAGGCCAGAAGTAGTTTCAGAACCGCTGTTGTCATCACTCAAATCGCTATCATATAAAGCTATTAAACCAGACTGTTGCTCAGAATTCTGATCTTCTTCTAATGGAATTATTCCTAAATTCAAATTTTGACCAGAAACAATCTGTATTGGAATTAGTTTGTCTCTGTATCCTTGATTATGAATGAGAATTAGTTGTGCGTTTTGCTTTGTGGTTTCAAAACTAAATTTTCCCTCAGATGAGGTTATTTGAGTTTCGTTAGTATTTTGGATACTTACCACAACATATTGTAGCGGTTTTTGTGATTTGGAATCAATAATTGCACCAGTTAAACCAGTAACGCCTTGTGAAAAAACCATTATGGTTTGTGTCAAAAAGAAAAGCAACGCCATTTTATTTTTCATAAGACAAGTTTTAATGATGGAACAACCAATAGTATTCAAGGATTCTAAATCTTCGAAATGTGGAAATGCTCAAAAAATAAAATTTGTATTTGGAAATAAAATTTTGGTGTATCAATCTCAAATCGGTGGCATTTTTGAGAACTAATAAATCGTTTTTTGATTTAGAGTATAAAAGTAATTAAAAAATATAAGAATTTACTTTCAAATATAGTTAATTTTAAAACATATAAATTAAAAAACCCGTCATCTTATAAAAGTGACGGGTTTATAAATAAATATATTAATCTATTATTCTTGAATGGCTGTAATTCTGGAAACCATAATTGCAATAAGAAATCCAAAAATTCCTATGAATGCGAATGAAAATCTTAGGCTAGAAATTTCGGCAATATAACCAATTATAGGAGGTCCCATTAAAAAACCAAAGAAACTTACGCTTGAAACAGCTGTTAAAGCTTCGCCTGTTGGAATTTCAGGATGCTTTCCAGCAATACTATAAAGAGTCGGAATTATAGTTGAAACACCTAATCCTACAAACATAAAAGCAATAGTTGATGGAATTATATAAGGAAAAAATACAGCAGTAAATAAACCTATTGAAATCATACAACCACTGATTTGCATCACTTTTTTTCGTCCAAATTTATGGGTTAAACCATCACCAAGGAAACGTCCTCCAGCCATCATAATCATAAATGAAGTATATCCTAAAATCACTAATGGACCAGGTGCTTTTATGACATCTTTAAAATAAACACCACTCCAGTCAAACATAACGCCTTCACTTGCCATACAACAAAAACCAATTATTCCTAGCCAAATTAAGGTGGTGTCCATTTTTTTAGCGCCTTTTTTCTTTTCTAATTGTACTTTTTCTTTTGCCTTAATCAGAAACTTTAAATTAAACACTACTAATACAACTACAATCGCAGCAACAATTAAAAAATGAATATATGGAGTTAATTTTAAGGCTAACATTCCTAATCCTACTAAAGCTCCCGTAAATCCTGCTAAACTCCACATTCCGTGAAATGAGGACATAATCGTTCTTTTAAAAAGGCCTTCGGTATAAACACCTTGCGTGTTTACTGATATGTTAGATAGATTTCCGAAGATTCCAAATACAAATAAACCAAGCGCTAGTTGCCAAGAGTTTTCGGCTAATCCTAAATTAGTCAAACTAAAGGCATACATTATAATTGAAAAAAGAAGAATGCGGTGACTACCAAAACGAGTGACTAGTTTTCCTGAAAAAGGCATCATGATTAACTGTCCTAAAGGAACTGCAAAAAGAATGGTTCCAAGACTTCCTTCACTAAGATCTAAACTGGTTTTAATATCGGGAATTCGGCTGGCCCATGTCGCAAAACATAAACCCATTCCAAAATAAAACATTGAAACTGCCCATCGAATGCGGGTTAAATAAGAAGCCTTGACGTCTTTATACGTTTTTTTGTATTTTCCCTTAGCTTTAAATCTGCCTAAAAAGTTCAAATCTATCAAATGAATTGTATTTAAAATTTTAACATAGCAAAAGTACAAAAAGCATCTATTCATCACTTATAAACCATGCTTTGAGCTAAAAATACATCGTTATTGTTTGTAAAAACGATGTATTTTCTTCTAATTTCATTAGCAATAAATCATAGATTTATCACCGTTTTTTGTTCGCTACTTTGTAGTGCCGCTTCAATAATTTGCATGACATGAACGCCTTCCTGAGCCGTCACAGGTTCTGTTTTATTATGAACAATAGATTGATAAACTCCGTCAAAAAAATCATAATAATTTCCTTGAAGAGTAGGTAAGTTGGCTTTATAAATGTCGTTATTAATTTCGGTATGAAGCAGTCCTTGATGGATTTCGGATTCAGTTCCCCACGAATCTAAATTTGGTTTTTTTCCTAATTTCAAATCATCTTCTTGAACATCACCACGTGGTTTAAGGAAAGAACCTTTTTCACCATGAACAATAAAAGAAGGAATAGGTTCCCTAACGAAAAAACCAGCTTTCAATCGCACTCTAAAATCAGCATAATAAAGCAAAATATCAATATAATCATCTACTAAAGAATGCGCTCTGGTAATGCGAATATCGGCAAAAACAGCTTTTGGGAAACCAAATAAATATAGGGCTTGATCAATAAGATGAGGTCCCAAATCTTTCAAAATTCCAGCTCCAGAACTAGCGACTTCTTTGTGTTGCTTTGGACTTAAATTCGGATTGTAACGGTCAAAATGGAATTCGGCTTCTATAATTTTACCAAGAAGGTTGTCCGTGACTACTTTTTTTACGGTTTTAAAATCGCTATCCCATCTTCGGTTTTGAAAAACAGCTAGTTTTAAACTTTTTTCCGCTGCTAACTTTGCCAATTCTTGTGCTTGAGCTACTGTTGTGGTGAATGCTTTTTCGACAAGAGTATGTTTTCCAGCCAGCAAGGCTTTTTTTGCATATTCATAATGGGTTTCCACAGGAGTATTAACCACTACCAAATCAATATCGTCTTCAAGTAAATCATCAATTGAAGCGTAACTTTTGACGGAAGGATAATCCGCTTGTATTAATTTTTTGCTTCTTTCCCAAGAACCTTTTAGTTCGAAACCAGCGTGAAAGTTTAAAAAAGGGGCGTGAAATACTTTTCCTGACATTCCGTAGGATAGAAGTGCTGTTTTTATTTGTTGCATGTTATTTGTTTTTTGCTCTGTCGTATTGTTTTGGCCATTGAATATCGGCTTTTAATTCCTGTGCGAAAGTTAATCCTAAATTTGGATTTCTCAAGGATTCTCTGGCAAATAAAACTAAATCTGCTTTGCCGCTGCTGATGATTTCTTCTGCTTGAATAGCTTCGGTGATTAAACCTACTGCGCCAGTTAAAATTCCAGTTTCTTTTTTGATTTTTTCTGCAAAAGGGACTTGGTAATTTGGCCTTAATGGAATTTGTTGGTGCGAAACTAATCCGCCCGAAGAAACATCTATTAAATCAGCTCCTTTTTCTTTTAGAATCTTTGAAAGTTGAACGGACTCATCAATATTCCAGCCGCCATCTGCCCAATCTGTTGCTGATATTCTCACAAATAAAGGAAGATTTTTTGGCCATTCTGATTGTACGGCTTCTAGAACTTCTAACAGCAAACGAATTCGGTTTTCAAAAGATCCGCCGTATTCATCCGTTCTGAAATTAGATAATGGAGAAAGAAATTGGTGTAGCAAATAGCCATGTGCTGCGTGAATTTCTAAGACTTGAAAACCTGCCTTAAGCGCTCTTTTGGTAGCTGATTTGAAATCGGAAATCACTTTTTGAATGCCTGTTTTGTCTAAAGCGACAGGTGTTTTTTCATCCGAATGATACCCAACGGCGCTTGGCGCAACGGTTTCCCAGCCACCTTGACTTTCGTCTAATTTTTTATTGCCAATCCAAGGAGCTGAAACGCTAGCTTTTCGACCGGCATGTGCCAATTGAATTCCGGGAATTGAATTTTGACCAATGATAAATTGGTTTATAGTTTGTAATTTTTCAATTTGGTTATCATTCCAAAGGCCTAAATCTTCTGGCGAAATTCGTCCTTCGGGCGCAACAGCCGTAGCTTCTTGAATGATTAATCCTGCGCCACCACTGGCACGACTACCAAGATGAACTAAATGCCAATCATTAGCAAAACCATCCTTGGCCGAATATTGGCACATTGGAGATATGGCGATTCTGTTTTTTAGAACAATGCTTTTTATTGGTAAGGAAGAGAATAATTGTGATGACATAAAATTGGTTTTTAGTAATCAGATTGGAATAAAAAAGTAAAGTTACAAGACACAATCTAAAATGAAAATTAAATAGGAGAATTATTAACAAACATTTATTATCATACGAAATGCTAAACCTTTGCAACTAAAATAGAAAACCTTACTTTTGTCGATCAAATTAAGAACCAAAACTAAAAAATGGATATTGTTATCAAGCTTTCTCAATTTTTATTGAGTTTATCATTACTGATTATTCTTCATGAGTTAGGACATTTTATTCCTGCTAAATTATTCAAAACTAGAGTTGAAAAATTCTATTTGTTTTTTGATGTAAAATATTCTCTTCTAAAAAAGAAAATTGGCGAAACTGAATACGGTATCGGTTGGTTGCCACTTGGTGGTTACGTGAAAATTTCTGGAATGATTGACGAAAGTATGGACAAGGAACAAATGGCATTGCCTCCGCAACCTTGGGAATTTCGTTCTAAACCAGCTTGGCAACGTTTGATTATTATGTTAGGTGGGGTTACGGTGAATTTCATTTTGGCATTTATTATTTATATCGGAATGGCTTTTGCTTATGGCGATATGTTTATTGCTAATGTTGATTTGAAAGACGGACTTCTGATTGATAATCCAGTCATGCAGAAAGCAGGTTTTCAAACAGGAGATAAAATTATTTCTATTGATGGCGAAAAAGTAATCAAGTTTGATAATGATATGAACATGAAAATCATTATGGCTAAGCAAGTCTTGATTGAAAGAAATGGGGTAGAACAAGCTGTAAAAATGCCTGTTGATTTTGTAGATCAATTATCTAAACTTGAAAAAGGACCTTTGGTTTCTATTAGAATGCCGTTTGTGATAGGTACCATTCCAGATGAATCTCCAAACAAAGCATTACAGCCAAAAGATATTATTGTTGCTTTAAATGGGCAAAAAACTAAATATTTTGACGAAGCCAAAACAGTTTTAGCAAGCAATAAAAACAAAACTATTTTAGCAACGGTTTTAAGAGATCAAAAAGAAATTCAAGTTCCTGTTGTCGTGAATAATGAAGGAAAATTAGTTGTTCAACAAGGAGGATATAGTATAGAATCTTTAGAAAAATTAGGGTATTATAAAGTTAGCAAACAAGAATTTGGGTTTTTTGAATCCATTCCTGTAGGAATAGAAAAAGGGAAAGACCAATTAGTAGGTTACGGAAAGCAATTAAAAATGATTTTCAATCCTGAGACTAAAGCTTACAAACAAGTAGGTGGTTTTGCAGCAATTTTCAATATTTTTCCTAATACTTGGAGCTGGGAAGTTTTCTGGAATATCACGGCTTTATTGTCAATTATGCTTGGTGTAATGAACTTATTGCCAATTCCAGCCCTTGATGGAGGTCATGTAATGTTTTTATTATATGAAATTATTAGTGGTAAGAAACCAAGTGATAAATTCCTAGAGAATGCACAAATGGTTGGTTTCGTATTACTTATCACGCTCTTATTATTTGCAAACGGAAATGATATTTATAAAGCAATTGTTGGGAAGTAATTTTTTTTAAAATTTTACTAAAAATTATTTGCGAAAAACAAATTAAGCCCTATATTTGCACCGCTTTAAAAGTGAAATACACTTTCCTCCTTAGCTCAGTTGGTTAGAGCATCTGACTGTTAATCAGAGGGTCCTTGGTTCGAGCCCAAGAGGGGGAGCAACAATGATAAGGGTTTCAAGATTTATTTCTTGGGACCCTTTTTCTATACGCAAGATTTAAGCAAGGTTTTTATCTCTTCCAACAAGATTTGGAGTAAGATTATAGATATAAATTTGATTAATTGTCAAGAACCTAATTAGAAGTAAACCTCTCCTCTTTCCTATTCTTAAAGTGATAATAGTCCTGAACAACAACTCCAATGATATTGGTTAACGTTGGCAAGTCACCAACGAGTGAAATTGATGTCGGTTCTACTCCATACCCGGAACATAGTTTAGTCAAAAACTGATTAACGTATTCCTTTACATCATCACCTAAAGTATCATTGTTCTCACCAATCTCAGGAACGAAATGGAGTTAAAATCCTACCAGCAACAAGTAATCACAGATTTAGAATTGTTTTTAGAATACCTCCAAAAGTATCCTAAACCTGCCACAGCTTTCAAACACTATTGGGAAGACAAAGTAGGTCCTTATGAACTGAAATTGGACGGAACATACAGCGGAATGGGGCCCTATAAAGACAACATTCTCAAAACCCCACACATTGCGATAAAAGTCCCAACAGCCGGAGGAAAAACATTTATTGCCTGCAACGCCATACATTCTATTTTTAGCACCTACGATAGCAGCCGTCCAAAAGCAGTAGTTTGGCTAGTGCCTTGGAGCAATTTATTACAACAAACAGCCTCCAGTTTATCGGATTCATCCCATCCGTATCGTCAAAAATTAAACACCTTATTCAATCATAGTGTTGAAGTGTACGAAAAGGAAAGTTTGTTGCAGGGAGCAAATTTTAACCCAACATCTGTTTCAGAACAATTAAACATTTTTGTTTTCAATTTTAGTAGTTTACGAATTAATTCCAAGAAAAAAGACGACCGAAAAATATACCAACAAAACGGTTCTTTAGAAGCATTCAGAGATACTGTTGTAGAACAAGATTTGGTTCTGCCAGACACAGACGAAAGTGCTTTAATCAATATTATA
>CAUPOP010000007.1:0-89421 GCA_963512955.1 uncultured Flavobacterium sp.
AGATAATGGAAATGGAACTTTTACTTTTACCTATACCGATGGAACTACTTTCACAACATCAGATTTAACAGGCGCAACTGGGGCAACAGGTACTGCGGGAACAAATGGAACTAACGGAACAAATGGGACCAATGGAGTTGACGGAAAAGGAATTACCAGTACAGTAGATAATGGGAATGGAACTTTTACTTTTACCTATACCGATGGTACTACTTTCACAACTTCAGATTTAACTGGGGCAACTGGAGCACAAGGTACTGCAGGAACCAACGGAACCAATGGAGTTGACGGAAAAGGAATCGCCAGTACGGTAGATAATGGAAATGGAACTTTTACAATTACCTATACCGATGGTACTACTTTCACAACATCAGATTTAACAGGGGCAACTGGAGCACAAGGTATTGCGGGAACAAACGGAATAGATGGAGCAGTTGGAGCAACAGGTCCTCAAGGTCCAATCGGATTAACAGGTCCAGCAGGAACTAATGGAACAAACGGAATAGATGGAGCAGTTGGAGCAACAGGTCCAGCAGGAACTAATGGAACAAACGGAATAGATGGAGCAGTTGGAGCAACGGGTCCTCAAGGTCCAATAGGATTAACAGGTCCAGCAGGAGCAAACGGAACAAACGGAATAGATGGAGCAGTTGGAGCAACGGGTCCTCAGGGTCCAATAGGATTAACAGGTCCGGCAGGAGCAAACGGAATAGATGGAGCAGTTGGAGCAACAGGTCCAGCAGGAACTAATGGAACAAACGGAATTGATGGAGCAGTTGGAGCAACGGGTCCTCAAGGGCCAATAGGATTAACAGGTCCAGCAGGAGCAAACGGAATAGATGGAGCAGTTGGAGCAACGGGTCCTCAAGGTCCAATAGGATTAACAGGTCCGGCAGGTACTAATGGAACAAACGGAATAGATGGAGCAGTTGGAGCAACGGGTCCTCAGGGTCCAATAGGATTAACAGGTCCAGCAGGAACAAACGGAATAGATGGAGCAGTTGGAGCAACAGGTCCTCAAGGTCCAATCGGATTAACAGGTCCAGCAGGAACTAATGGAACAAACGGAATAGATGGAGCAGTTGGAGCAACGGGTCCTCAAGGTCCAATAGGATTAACAGGTCCAGCAGGAACAAACGGAATAGATGGAGCAGTTGGAGCAACAGGTCCTCAAGGTCCAATCGGATTAACAGGTCCGGCAGGAGCAAACGGAACAAACGGAATAGATGGAGCAGTTGGAGCAACAGGTCCTCAGGGTCCAATCGGATTAACAGGTCCGGCAGGTACTAATGGAACAAACGGAATAGATGGAGCAGTTGGAGCAACGGGTCCTCAGGGTCCAATAGGATTAACAGGTCCAGCAGGAACTAATGGAACAAACGGAATAGATGGAGCAGTTGGAGCAACAGGTCCTCAAGGTCCAATCGGATTAACAGGTCCGGCAGGAGCAAACGGAACTAATGGAACAAACGGAATAGATGGAGCAGTTGGAGCAACGGGTCCTCAAGGTCCAATCGGATTAACAGGTCCAGCAGGAACTAATGGAACAAACGGAATAGATGGAGCAGTTGGAGCAACGGGTCCTCAGGGGCCAATAGGATTAACAGGTCCGGCAGGAGCAAACGGAATTGATGGAGCAGTTGGAGCAACAGGTCCTCAAGGTCCAATCGGATTAACAGGTCCAGCAGGAGCAAACGGAACAAACGGAATAGATGGAGCAGTTGGAGCAACGGGTCCTCAAGGTCCAATCGGATTAACAGGTCCAGCTGGAGCAAATGGTGTTGGTGGAGTAACTAATGCGGGAACAAACATATCGATGACGGGTTCTGGAACAGTTGCTAGTCCTTATATAATAAATGCTATCATACCAGCAACTACTCACACATTATCTAATCCAGTAAATACTATTACCTCAATTGTAAATGGGGTTAGTGTTACTGCACCAGCAGTGAATAGTGTGTCTAATACTTTTACTTCGGTTACTAGTTTGTTATCAACAACGGTTAATGGTGTAACTGGAGTAACAGTAGATTTAACACCACTTAAAGTGGAACCATGGTTCAAACAAAGTTCACCTGGTGCTCAAGCCACTTCTAATACAGAAAATATTTATATGATGGGTAAGGTAGCTATAGGTCAAGTAGCTATGTATGGATTTCCTAGTAGCGAGAGACTTGCCGTAAACGGTACTATCAGAACAGCAAGTAGTGTTTATGCGGATTATGTATTTGAGGATTATTTTACTGGATCGTCCACAATCAAAGAAGATTATAAATTCAAATCTCTAAGCGAAGTAGAAAGTTATATTAAAGAAAACAATCACTTGCCTGGTGTAACTTCAATTAAAGACCTTGTAAAAACAAAAGAAGGGTACTCCTTTAATTTAACAGATCTATCGGTACAATCTTTAGAAAAATTAGAAGAATTATACTTACATGTAATTGAGCAACAAAAACAGTTAGATGAAAAAAATAAAGAATTAGAAATTCTTAAAAACAATGTTAAAGCAACGAATGAAAGGTTAGAGAGATTAGAGAAATTATTAATAGAAAAATAAAAAAATTAAGGTTTAAAAAACCTTCTTGATTTAAATGTTTAGTAACATAACTATTTTTAATTATATAATTTAAGATACAATGATTAATAAAATTTCATTTATTATACTATTTCTACTTGTTTTTATTTCAGGATATTCTCAGAATGAGAAAACGGGTATTGGAACGGTAAATCCGCAACAAGCGCTACATGTTGCAGGAACCTCTACATCAGTAGATACAGCGATTACAGGAGTTAAGTTAGTTAAACCTACTATTAGAATAGAAGGTCTAAACAGTACAAATAATTCGGCTCATTTAGCAGCTGATGGGACTAGTTCATTAAAAAGAGTTTATGCCAATCAAAGTGGAGATTTACTTTTAATAAATGGCACTTTAGAACAGCCAGTTATTGCTCAGCAATTTGGAGACGCTATTCCTACAAATGAATTAATTGGTACAGGTGGGGGGACATTTCAAAATACAGTGTTAAAATCGCAAACGTTTACATTAACGCAGGAATCAGTGGTTTATTTTTCGGCTTCATTTGCCGCTCTACTTCGCGAAACGGTATCTGGTTCTCCAGTTACTATAAATGACGGTCGGGCTAAATTATACGGAGCTTATTATCAATTTTCTGCAGCTCCTGCTGGGGTTTCTACAACAGCAACTTTTGGGAATAATAAACAAACATACGCTAATGTAAGTAATGGTGTTGCAGGTAATTTTTTTCTTTCTCCCCGTGCAGAACTAGTCCTTCCTGCGGGTACTTATACAGTAAATCTTTATGGAGAATTATTCTCAAGTGTGGCAGGGAATCGATTTAGAGTGCAATTTGCAGGCACGACAACTGCTGAGAATTTTTTAATCAATGCTTCACCAACTAAATACTAGTAATCGATTTAAAAATAAAAACAATGAGAATCAAATTTTTTTTCCTACTGTTTAATTTAGTTTATATTGTTAATGTATATGGACAAACAGGTATAAATACACTTAGCGCTACACCTCAGCAAGCTTTGCATGTAAATGGAACTTCTGTTTCGAGTCAAATTGGAACTTCAGGTGTCTATTTAGTTAAACCTACTATTCGCGTTGAAGGGCTCAACAATACTAATAATGCTGTTGCTTCAGGTTCTACCTCACTTGTTCAACATGTATCTACCACACAAGATGGGGATTTTATATTGACCAACGACTATGTTACTCCTTTAGTAGTAACAAATTTGGGTACAGATGAAATAACTAACGCAGTAACAATAAATGTTAACACATCAGGTCTTATTACAGGAGTTTTAAAAACATACAGCTTTACGCTAAACCAACCCTCAGCGGTTCATTTTATAGCAGCGTTTAGTGTCTCAGTTGATGTTAGTTCTGGAGCTGTATTAACAGATAATATAAATAGAGCTTACCGTTCTTGGTTTAATTTTACAATAGCACCTCCCGGCGTTGCTATTAGCGCCCCGTTTGGACACAATGGTTATAGTTATACAAATGTAAATACAACTGGTGCTAAGGGTAATATGTTTCTACAGCCCGAAGCTTATCTGGTATTACCAAAGGGTAGCTATACGGTTCAGCTTATAGGAGGCGCTGTGGGATCTGGCACTGAAATTTATCCTTTTCGTGCTATTTTCGGTCAAGACACAGCTGATAAGGTTAGTATTATTGCAACAGCACTATAAAAAATAATTAAATGAAAAAAATAATAGGATTAATAACATCGCTGATGGTCTGTTTTACGAGTTTTTCACAGACGGTTCAAACAGGTATAAATACATTACTTCCTCAACAAGAGTTGCATATTGCAGGTGTACCATCAATCACTACTGCAATTGGTACTACAGGTAAAAATGTGGTTACGCCTACCATCAGGCTTGAAGGTTTAAATCAAACGAATAACACAACTCATCCTGCTTCACCAGCGATCTCAACTTTACCTATTTATGCAACAGTTGACGGTGATTTGGTTTTAGGAACAAGAACAAAGGTAATATCTCAAACCTTGCCAGGTCAAGATGGAATATCAAGTTCTAATTTGATTATTATAAATGGTACTGCAGATGTGGTTACTACCTTAAAAACAATAACTTTTACTATAGATAGACCTTCTTTAGTTTACCTAAATGCTATGGTTTCCATATCCGATGTTAGCCAACTTGTATCGGCATCGACTCCTATAGTTGATGGAAGAGCTAGGCGAATGGGGATTCAATTTATGTTTTCTACTGCTCCTGGGACAAGTGGTGTGCCAACAAATGTTGCCTTTGCAGAAAATTCAAATTCGCAAACAAATGGAACAACTGGAATAGCTATTCTTTCTGGATTTTACTATTATAATTTAGGTAAAGCAATTAAACTTACTACGGGTACTTATACCTTGAATGTTTTAGGTATTGCATCTGCAAATGGAAATTCTTTTCAACTTAGTTATGGTACAAATACGAACGATGCTGTAAATATTGTTGCAATAGCCCTATAAGTTATAGGCTGTTTTTAATTAATTAGTTGATTTGGATAACGTCTTTGAATAATCGATTTTACGGATGTAGTAGTTATAATAGCAAAGATTTAATAGGCTTTATTCAGTTACAGTAGCTGTCAAACAAATTAATAAAACTAAAGTAAAATATTTTGAATATAAAAGGTATTTTTTGATTTTTTTCTTAATTGTGTATACGTATAATTAATTCAAGAACTATATTTTTATTTACTGTTTTCGTTTAATTAATTATTGATTTTTTAATAGAATGGATTTTTTTCTCCTTCTTCTTTTAACCTTGTAGAATTAATATTGAATGTTTTTTTTGTAGAAATAATTCTACATCAATGTCTTTTTTGTTCTACAAGTTGTTGGTTTTCTTGTGTTTACATTTGTTTAAATATAAAAATTTTCTTTTGATGCTTTTTTGTATCTAAATACAATTTGAAATTTTATGAATGCAAGCTAATAGTATTTCATAAAAATAATTTCTTAAAAAAATATTATGAAAAATTATTACTTAACGCTTCTTTTTTTAGGAGTTGTTTATTATGGTTATGGACAAGTAGGAATCGGAACTACTTTACCTAACACATCATCTGAACTTGATGTAGTGTCAGGGAATAAAGGTATTTTAATACCAAGGGTTTCATTAACAAGTACTATAGATGCAATAACTATTACTAATGGTAATGTAAATAGTTTATTGGTATTTAATACACAAACTATTGCTGATATCACACCAGGGTATTATTACTGGTACGTCAATAAGTGGTATCGATTAGGGACTTCAGTTTCAGAAACTGTTACAACATTAATTGATAATGGTGATGGGACAATTACTTATACAAATGAAAGTGGGACTCCTGTAACTATTAATGTACCAAAAGGAGTGCAAGGTGCTGCGGGAACTAATGGAACAAATGGAATTGACGGAGCAGTTGGAGCAACAGGTCCTCAAGGTCCAATTGGATTAACAGGTACAGCAGGAGCAAATGGAACAAATGGAACAAACGGAATAGACGGAGCAGTTGGAGCAACGGGTCCTCAGGGTCCAATCGGATTGACAGGTCCAGCAGGAGCAAATGGAACAGACGGAATTGACGGAGCAGTTGGAGCAACAGGTCCTCAGGGTCCAATAGGATTGACAGGTCCAGCAGGAGCAAATGGAACAGACGGAATTGACGGAGCAGTTGGAGCAACAGGTCCTCAAGGTCCAATCGGATTAACAGGTCTAGCAGGAGCAAATGGAACAAATGGAATTGACGGAGCAACGGGTCCTCAGGGTCCAATCGGATTGACAGGTCCAGCAGGAGCAAATGGAACAAATGGAATTGACGGAGCAACAGGTCCTCAGGGTCCAATAGGATTGACAGGTCCAGCAGGAGCAAATGGAACAAACGGAATTGATGGAGCAGTTGGAGCAGCAGGTCCTCAAGGTCCAATCGGATTGACAGGTCCAGCAGGAGCAAATGGAACAGACGGAATTGACGGAGCAGTTGGAGCAGCAGGTCCTCAGGGTCCAATAGGATTGACAGGTCTAGCAGGAACAAATGGAGCAAACGGAATTGACGGAGCAGTTGGAGCAACGGGTCCGCAAGGTCCAGCAGGAACAAACGGTGTAGGTGGGGTAACAACCGCAGGAACAAACATAACTATTACTGGTGCAGGAACTGTAGCAAGTCCTTATATAGTAAATGCAAGCTCACCAACCCAAAATAATACTACGCTTGCATTAGATACAACTACAAATATTCTTACTTATACTAATGAAAATAGTGATAATCCTACTATAGATTTATCTAATCTAAAAGTTGAGCCTTGGCTAGTACAAACTACAACAGATAAAGCAACGCTAAACACCGAAAATATTTACCAAATGGGAACAGTTGCCATTGGTAAAAACGAAGCTTTGGCCGATGTAGCTTTAGATGTTCAAGGTGCTTTACATGTGGGTTCTAACCACGCGGGATCAGTAGGTTTAAACAGTGCTGCAATTGGAGACAATATTACGGTTAGAGCTGAAAATTCAGTGGGCATTGGTAATCAAAATGAAATTTATAGTCAAGATGCATTAATTGTTGGTCGCAACAATTTAATAGGTGTGGTAGGATTTGCAAATGCTATTTTTGGTTCTGACAATAAGGAATATAATGCCGGAGGAATTTGGGTTAACAACACCATTTTTGGTGCTAATAATACTATGACCGGTGAAGAGGGTGGACCAACACTTAGTAACAATACTATTTTTGGTGAGAAAAATACCATCACTTCAATAGGTTCTGGCGCAATTATTTATAATAATACACTTTTTGGTAACAATAACTATTCAGGCATTTCATCAAGTAATTCAACCATTTTTGGTGAGTACAATATTTCTGACAGTTACAATCAGTTCATTATTGGTAAAGCAAATAGAAATATCAATGGTTCTATATTTGAAATTGGTATAGGTGCTGATGCATCAAATCGTGCGAATGCCCTTACGGTAATTCCTAATGGTAATGTAGGTATTTCTAATGAAGCAGTTAATCCTACTGAAAAATTAGATATTGGTTCTGGTAATGTTCGTGTGCGTAATATAAACACAAACACAGGAACTGCTAATGATAATATTGTAGTTGCAGATATAAATGGAGTTTTAAAAACTGTTGCAGTTGCTGATTTAAGTTTAGAGCCTTGGCAAATAGAAAATACTACAGATAAAGCAACAACAAACTCGCAAAACATTTATCAAATGGGTAATATTGGGATTAAAACAAATGCTCCAAACTCTACCTTAACGATAAATGGTTCGGCTAACAACTTATTAGCTTATGATGCAGGTACAGATACAACAATAGATTATTCACAAAGTAATTTAGCATATACTACTGCTGATGCAGGTAATACTTTCGATTTACAAAATATAAAGGACGGTGGTACATATACATTAGCCGTACAAGGGAGTGTTTCTGGAACGGCTAATTTTACTTCAGCTGGATTTACAGTGCACTTACCTGTAGATAATGGACCATCAGTAGTAACAGGAGGAAAACATTCTATATATACAATCCTAGTATTGGGAACACATGTTTATATGTCATGGATTACAGGATTATAGTAATTGTAGTTTAAAGAAAAATATGATGAAAAAAATAATATTTAGTTTCTTAATTATTATGCTTGCTAGTTTCAGTTTGCAAGCACAAATACCTGGAACCCCATTTTTCTGGCAACAACAAAAGAAAGTAGATAGATCATCTGATCCACAGGTTGACCCATTTGTATTGCCTATACTTCCAGCATTAAATTGTAGTAGTCCAGCAATAGTGTGGAGCGATAATTTTGTTGTTAAAATTAGTAATTCAGGAGTGTTTCCTACTTCAGGACCTATTACTATAAAAATAACAAATCCTAATTATACTATTCCAAACAATCCTTATTTAAAATTAACATGGGATTCTGCAGCTACATCCGTGACATCTTCAACACTAGGTCAAACCTATACAGTAGATAATGGTAATTGGACAGCAACTATTTTAGCAAATGGGGATATAGATTTAGAGTATAATGGAGCTCCTTTAGCTCCTAATCAAGGAATTTATTTAGGGCTAGGCGTTTATTATGATCAAAGTGCAAATACCTATTGTGGAACAGAATGCGGGATTTCTACTATGGGATTAGGTGTGTTTATTATAGAGGGTTCCGGAGGAGAGGTTAATTTTAGTAATAATACACAAGTTGTTTTAGGTAGTGTATATTGTGCTGCATAGTTTAAGCGAAATTTTGAATAATGAACAATCTAAGTCTCTGCTTTTTTTAATAAAAAACATAAAAACATGAAAAAAATAACTAAAAACAAATCGCTGTTTATACTATTGCTAGTGTCGTATATAGGTGTTGCTCAGACGGTTAATATAGGTGACTTATATATTAGTCCTGGAACAATTATGTCTACACTAGGGGCAATGGATAATAAGAGTTCGGGTAACCTTTTTAATGATGGTGATTTTTATGTATACAGTCATTATAACAATGATGGGCTCGTAAGTTTCTCCTCGGGTTCTACTACAGGTATTACTCGTATGAGAGGAATGTTTGGTTACCAAGACATATCGGGTACTATACCAATGGAATGGTTTAATGGAGAGTTTTACAATACTAAAATACAGCCCGCTTTTCACTTATCAAATGAAGTAAGTATTTCTGGAACATCAGATTTTCAGCAAGGAATTATAGATGATGACAATTATGGAGGACTTTTGGTTTTCCAAAATGAAGCGGAACATATAAATGTAGATAATGAAAGCCATGTGGATGGTAAAGTGAAAAAAAATGGAAATGTGCCTTTTATTTACCCAATCGGAGATAAAAATCTATATCGTTTTGCAGGAATTTCAGCACCAGAGGAGTTGTTAAGTAGTTTTACGGGTAAATATTTTTACGATAATTCTAATTTTTTATATCCACATACTAGTAAACCAAGTTCAATAGGTATTATAAATGATCAAGAATATTGGACTTTAGATAAAACAGCAGGTACATCAGATGTAATTCTTACTTTGAGTTGGGACGAATCGACAACAACACCTGCTAATATAATTGTTTCACCACAGAGCGATATACGCATAGTTCGCTGGGATGCTGTCAAAAACCTTTGGGTGGATGAAGGTGGGATAGTTGATAGTGTTAATAAAACTGTAACTACCCCTATAAATGTTTCAGGATATAATGTTTTTACAACAGCTAGAATTGATGACAGCGTGATATTACCATGTAGTACTTTGTCGGTTTATAATGCTATATCAATGAATAATGACGGTATAAATGATTATTTTAAAATAGACGGATTGACAGAATGTTCAGCTGATAATACAGTAGAAATATACAACCGTTGGGGAGTAAAAGTATTTGAGACTAGTAATTATGGTTCTAACGGAAATGTGTTCAAAGGATATTCTGAGGGAAGGACTACAATTTCAAAAGGGCAATTACTTCCTGTAGGAACCTACTTTTATATTTTAAATATCAAATATAAAACAGCAACCAATCTTACTCAAACGGTAAAAAAATCAGGGTATTTATATCTTAATAATTAATCAATATCTAAACGGAACTATTTTATTTGACTGATTTTTATTATTACTAAATAATGATATATATAAAATTAATTCCAAAAATATTTTTTTTGACCAGTAAATTTAAAATCACATGAAAAAAATAATAGTAGTATTTGCTTTTCTCTGTTTGAGCTTAATTAGTTACGCACAACAAGACTCGCAGTTTACACAATATATGTATAACACGATTAATGTAAATCCGGCATATGCAGGGTCTAGAGAGTCTATGAATATTTTTGCTTTGCATCGTACACAATGGGTTGGTTTAGATGGAGCTCCTGTAACTAATACGGCATCAATCAATACTCCAATTAACGGAAGTAATGTTGGGCTTGGGGTCTCCATAGTGAATGATAAAATAGGGCCTTCTGATGAGAATAATATAGCTGTAGATTTTTCATATACTATTCACACATCAGACACTTATAAATTGTCTTTTGGATTAAAAGCAACTGCTAATCTTTTGAATATTGATTTTACCAAGTTGAATAAAGACGATATGAATGATTATAATTTTGACACAAATATTGATAATAAGTTTTCTCCGAATATAGGTATTGGATTTTATTTACATTCTGATAACACCTATATCGGAATATCTGCCCCTAATTTATTGGAAACAAAACATTTTGACCGATATACTGGCACAAGCTCAAATAGTCATATTGCAAGTGAAAAAATTCATTATTATTTGATAGCAGGTCATGTTTTTGATTTGAGTTCAGAAGTTAAATTCAAACCATCAATACTTACTAAGGTAGTTCAAGGGGCTCCATTGCAACTGGATATATCAGGAAACTTCCTGATAAATCAGAAGTTTGTAGCTGGATTAGCTTATAGATGGAGTGCAGCTGTAAGTGCAATGGTTGGTTTTCAAGCCACAGACTCATGGTTTATTGGATATGGATATGATTTAGAAACAACAAAATTAGCAAATTACAATTCAGGTTCCCACGAGATATTTTTACGTTATGAATTGTTTAAAAAATACGATAAAATTATATCCCCAAGATTCTTTTAACACGACACATTATGAAAATTAATACTTTATTTTACACTGTTTTTTTTAGTTTAATAATCTTACAAAGTTATGCTCAAAGAGCTAAAGTAGCTTCAGCAGATAAGCAATACGATCAGTATGCTTATGTTGACGCAATAGCCACGTATGAGCGAGTTGCCGAGAAAGGATATAAGGATGAAAAAATGTTTCAAAAGTTAGGAAATGCTTACTATTTTAATGCAGAGTTGTATAAAGCAGCAAAATGGTATAATGAACTTTTTATAATAAATAAAGACCAGGAGTCAGAATATTATTATAGATATTCACAATGTTTAAAATCCGTTGGAGATTATGCAAAAGCAGATAAAATGCTTGAAGAATTTAATAAAAAATCAGGTAATGATAAAAGAGCAAAACTCTATATGAGTCATAAAAACTATCTAGAAGAAATTAAAGCTAATTCTGGTAGATATAATATAGAAAACGCAGACATTAACTCGGAGTTTTCGGATTATGGGAGCTCATTTTCAGGAAATAAGTTAGTTTTTACTTCAGCAAGGGATACAGGCGGAATTTCTAAAAAAGTATTCAAATGGACTAATCAATCTTTTACCAATTTATATAGTTCTGATGTAAAACTGAATGGAGTATTAGGAGAACCAACGCTATTTAGTAAAAATATAAATTCAAAGTTTCATGAATCTACGCCAGTTTTTACAAAAGATGGTACAACCATGTATTTTACGAGAAATAATTATTTAGATGGTAAAAAAGGAAAAGATAGTAAAAGAATAGTTTTATTGAAGATATATAAAGCGACAAAAAAAGATGATAAATGGGTTAATGTTATTGCACTACCATTTAATAGCAATGAATTTAGTATTGCTCATCCAGCATTAAGTCCAGATGAAAAAACCTTGTATTTTGCTTCAGATATGCCAGGAACATTAGGGCAATCAGACTTATTTAAAGTCTCAATTAATTTAGATGGTAGCTATGGTAAACCAGAGAATTTAGGAGCAACAATAAATACAGAAGGAAAAGAGACTTTTCCATTTATTACAGATGACAATAATGAATTATATTTTTCTAGTGATGGTAGACCAGGCCTTGGAGGACTAGATATTTTTGTTGCTAAAGTAGAAAAAGATAATCTTTTTAAAGAAATACAGAATGTAGGATCTCCAGTAAATGGCCCTCAAGATGATTTTGCTTTTTTGATTGACAATAAAAGCAAAAATGGTTTTTTTACCTCAAATAGAGATGGAGGATTAGGGTATGACGATATTTATAAATTTACAGAAACTAAAAAACTTACTTGTGAACAAGTTTTAGCGGGAATAATAACTGATCAAGAAACAGCTTTAGTATTACCAAAGTCCAAGGTCAGTCTCTTTGATGAAAAGTTTAAAATCGTCAAAGAATATATATCGGATGATAAAGGATACTATACCTTTGAAGTTGATTGTGGTAGAACCTATTATGTAAGAGCTGAAAAGCGAGAATATCTAACAAAAGAAGTCCCCGTAATAATAGATAAAGTTTCAGGGAAAACTGATTTATCATTGGCTTTGGAACAAAGGACAAAACCTATTCAGATTGGGACTGATTTAGCAAAAACACTTAATATTTCTATTATTTATTTTGATTTAGACAAATCATTTATTAGAAAAGATGCCGCTTTTGAGTTAGAAAAAGTAGTCGCCGTAATGAAGCAAAATCCAAATATGTATATTGATGTACGTTCGCATACGGATAGTCGTCAAACGCAACAATATAACAAAGAACTATCAGAAAGAAGAGCAAAATCTACTATAGAATGGATGATTAAACAAGGCATTGAATCTTCTCGATTGACAGGAAAAGGTTATGGAGAAACTCAATTAATAAACAAATGTGCTGACGGAATTTCTTGTACAGAACAAGAACATCAAGCAAATAGACGTAGTGAATTTATTATTATATCAATGTAAACTGGTAATAGGATCATATTAATTTTAATTTATAGACTTATGGAATCAATTAATAATAATTATAGTTTTTTAATTGCAGATTATCATGCGGTTGTTAGGCTTGGTATTGTAGAGATGATTAAAGAGTCTTTAAGATCTATTACAATATATGAGTCAGATACAATAGTTGATACGTTCAAAATTTTGAAAGAGACCAGAATAGATTTTATTATTTTAGGTGTTAATTTTCCAGAGACAGACGGTGTTATTAGTGTTGTAGATATTAAAAAAATGCAACCTGGAATTAAAATTTTAATATTTAGTGATTATAATAAAGATATTTATGAAAAGCGTTATTTAAATGCGGGTGCATTTTTATATATGAATAAAATAAGTGGAGTAGAAGAAATAAAGTTAACATTGAAGAACATGATTGTGTTAGGGCAAAACTAGACAATCGAATTTTGAATCGCTTTTTAAAAAACATGAAAATTATTCTATAATTTTTTGATAAATTCCATAAGAATAATTCTACAAGAGAATTAAAAACATTCTACAAATTGTTTGCTTCTTACTGAATATCTTTGTTAATAATAGGATTATTTGAACCTTAATATTTTTTTTTCTTTTCAGGTAGCTCTTAGATGTTTTTAGTTTTAAGGGATTAAAAATTATAAGTTAGATTTGGTAGAGTTTAGCTACCTGATTTAGAAAAAAATAAGTTGATGTCAAAATATAGATATTCCTCATAAACAATTAGTAATGTAATTTTATCATAATTGTTGTTAGAAATAAAATAGACTTAATCATAATAATTTTTTCTAAATAAAATGTAATGGAGGTATTGAACAAAACGAGGAAAGGATTGGTTTATGACAATCAAAAATATTTTTCTAGGTTTTTAAAGTATGAATTCGAACAAGAATTTGATTTTAATGTATATAGAAATTTTAATTATTTTGATGAGAAATTAAGTAACTATTTTGTAATAATTTTTGTAATCTATACGGAAGAAGAATTATTTGATTTTTTAAGAGTATACGAAAAAGGTATTCCATTAATTGTTTGTTCTTTCAATAAACAAATATTAGATAAATTTAATAAAATGGATGATGTTTCGGTATTAGATACTTCAAGTTTAAGATCTGAATTGATAATTGAATTACGTAATTTTCTCAATTTTTCAATACCTCATTATGTTCAGAAATAGAAAATGTCTTTGGTTTATTCATAGTTGATATATAAACCCCCTTTGAAAATAATTTTCAAAGGGGGTTTTATAAATGACTTTAGGAACAAAGTTTAAGTTCTTACTTTCAATATTGTACAAATTTTAAATAAAAAAAAACCATAAACACTTTATTAATAAAGAGTTTGTGGTTTTTTTAGTGGAGTCGCCGAGAATCGAACTCGGGTCCAAACAAGCAACTAAAAGGCTTTCTACACGTTTATTTCCTGATTAGATTTTCGATAATGTGCTTGGCCAGAAACAGCCACACAATACTTATCTTCTTAATTTCGAAGTCCACCCGAAGCTTATGGAAATCTAGGTTTATTTTTACGGTTCCCCTATATTGACCGCCACAAACCAAGGCTTTCAAGGAGAATCCAGCTTTCCTATCTGATAGGAACGTGGCGTAATCTTACTATAATTCGGATTATGCAGCTAAAGCGTAGTTATTTTCGCCGTGTAAAAGTGTAAGATCTTATATTTACGAGCAAGGTCTTAATGCTCGACGTGCTTACTTCTCAATTCGACTTGCTGTCAAAACCAGTCGACCCCATTGTGTTTTAAATTATCAAAAACTATTCCAAAATTGAGTTTGCAAAACTAATCCTTTTTATCAGAATACTGCTATTTAAATATGAAAATTACAAGTCAATTAAGGAGTTATTTTTCTTACTCATCATCCGTTTCGAAAGGATAATCACCAAATATTTTCGACAATTTACGTACATTATACGTTTGTTTTGTGAACTTATTGGATAACGCAATTATAGTAACATTTTCTTTTTGCAATGTAATATATGCTGACGTATTGCCATGCCACCAACCATTATGGAAATAAAAATTCTGCCCAGTTTTCCAATTTATCATACGAATTCCAAGTCCATAATTTTTCTTGCCTTCTCGTTCGTTACTGTATCCTTCATATACTTGAGCTAATAATGCGGGTTCTAAAAATCCTCCATTTCTAGAACGGTCAAGTTTTAATAAATCTCTAGGGGTTGAATAGATATTTTTGTCTCCATAAACAGCGTCCAAGTAGTCTTTGCCAATTTCTACTCGATTTGCTTTGTAGGAAGGAACAATTTTTTCTTTGTCTTTTTCATAATCAAAAACAAAAGTGTTTTTCATTCCTAAAGGTTTGAAGATGATTTGATTCATGGCTTCTTTATAAGGAAGTTTTGTAACTTTCTCAATTACTAAAGCTAACATTGCATAGTTAGTATTACAATAAGCAAATCTGGTGTTTGTTTTTGATTCTAATCCAATATTTTTAGTCGCCATAATGGTTAGAATGTCTTGATTAGTCAAGATATTGTGTCTGTCCCATATGTTTTTATCTCGATCTGTAAAATAGGCATAATTTCGCATTCCACTTCTGTGATTGAGCAACATTCTTATGGTAACATCTGGATATGGAAATTCCTTTAAAATGCTATTTACTTTCTGATCTAATTTAAGCCTGTTTGCATTTATTAATTTTAAAATAGCTGTAGCAGTTACTACTTTACTGACCGAAGCAATATGTAATGGAGTTGTACTTGTGATAGAGTCTTTCTTGCTAAAATTGGAATACCCTACATATTTTTCATAGATGATCTGTCCATTTTTTGCAACAAGAAAACTTCCGTTAGCGGAATTCCCTGACCAATTTTTTTTGTAAAAAGAATCTATTTTTTCTTTTGTTGTGCGTATGTATTCGGCGGTTAATTTAGGCTCTTCATTAGTTAAAGGTTTCATTCTAGGTAAAATATGCTTCGGAAGTTCTGCATCTTTTAATTCAACCTTTTTTTTCTCTTTTGTACAAGAACCCAGAGCCAATGTAAGGAAGAGTATTTGTAGTATATTTGCTTTTTTTATAAAATTCATTTCTGTTTTGCTATAAACGCAAATATATATAATCATTCTATTTTGAAAAGGTTTTTTTTTAAAATTGTATTACACGCTTGTAGATTTTATTCTACGTTTTTTTATATAGTATTGGTCGTCAGTAATTAATGTTTTTTTATATTCAAAAATAATTTTTTTTAAATCAAATCAACTTAAAAATGTTATATTTGTAACAAATTATAGTATTTAAGTTATATTAAAACGCGTAAAATGAAATTCGGAATCCTAAAAGAAAGAAAAAATCCACCAGATAGAAGGGTTGTTTTTTCGCCAGATGCTCTAGCTAGATTAAAACAACAGTATCATAATGCTTCTGTAAAAGTAGAAAGTTCGGATATTCGTGTTTTTTCTGATTTGCAGTATAAAAATTTGGGTATTGAAGTTACAAATGATATTTCAGATTGTGATGTGTTATTTGGTGTGAAAGAAGTACCAATAGCAGATTTGATTCCTAATAAGACTTATTTTTTCTTTTCTCATACTATAAAAAAGCAACCCCATAATAAGAAATTGCTACAAGCAATTCTAGAAAAAAACATTGATTTATACGATCATGAAACCATTGTAGACAATCATAATAGGAGGTTAATTGGCTTTGGGAAGTACGCAGGTTTAGTAGGGACTTACAATGCTATCAGGGCTTTTGGGATAAAATTTGAATTATTTAAACTTCCAAAAGCAGAAACACTTTCAGGAAAAGAAGCTTTAATCGCTCAATTAAAAAGAATCGTATTACCACCATTGAAATTTGTAATAACAGGAACTGGAAAAGTGGGCAATGGAGCAAAAGAGATACTGGATGCTATTAAAATAAAAGAAGTTTCGGTTGATAATTATTTAACTAAAAATTATGCTCAGCCCGTATATACGCAGATTGATGTTTTAGAATACAATAAACGTAAAGATGGTAAGGTATTGGATTTTAAGGATTTCTTTAAAAATCCACAAGAATATGTTTCCGATTTTGAACGCTTCACTAAGGTTTCCGATATTTACATAACGGGTCATTTTTATGATAATGCAGCTCCAAAAATTTTGACACAAGAAATGCTTAAAGCTATTGATTGTAAAATAAAAGTAGTGGCAGATATTTCTTGTGATGTTAATGCTCCTATTGCATGTACATTACGTTCTTCAACCATTGCTGAGCCACTTTATGGTTATTTGCCTAGCGAAAATAAAGAAGTTGATGTTTTTCATCCTGCTGCAATAGTGGTTATGGCGGTTGATAATTTGCCATGTGAATTGCCAAAAGACGCAAGTGAAGGTTTTGGCGAAATGTTTATGGAACATGTAATTCCTGCTTTTTTTAACGGGGATAAAGATGGTATTTTACAAAGAGCAAAAATTACCGAAAAAGGAAAATTGACACCAAAATTCAGTTATTTACAAGATTATGTTGATGAAAAATAATCTATGTTGATTTAAAATATAAAACTCGCAAAGGAAATTTGCGAGTTTTTAGTTTAATGCTATTATTTAATGCCATTTCAAACCATATTTTCTGGTTTTATCCAAGCATCAAATTCTTCTGGAGTTACATATCCTAAGCGTACCGCTTCTTCTTTGAGTGTTGTTCCGTTTTTATGTGCATTTTGAGCTATTTCAGCAGATTTGTAATAACCAATTTTTGTATTTAAAGCTGTTACAAGCATTAATGAATTATCAACTAATTCTTTAATTCGTTTGTAATTAGGTTGAATACCTTTAGCACAATGTTCATCAAATGAGCGACAAGCATCTCCAAGTAATTGTGCTGATTGCAGAAAATTAGCTGCAATTAATGGCTTGAAAACATTCAATTCATAATGACCTTGCATTCCACCTATTGAAATAGCGACATCGTTGCCCATGACTTGTGCGCAAACCATCGTTAGTGCTTCGCTTTGCGTTGGATTTACTTTTCCAGGCATGATGGAGGAACCCGGTTCGTTCTCAGGAATAAGAATTTCTCCAATTCCTGATCTGGGTCCAGAAGCTAACATTCTAATGTCATTTGCAATTTTGTATAATGATACAGCAATTTGTTTTAATGCTCCATGCGACTCAACTAAGGCATCATGTGCTGCTAATGCTTCAAATTTATTTTCGGCGGTGATAAAGGAATGTCCTGTAAATTCAGCTATATATTGGGCAACTTTTACATCATAACCTTCAGGGCAATTGAGACCTGTTCCTACAGCAGTTCCACCTAAAGCAATTTCGGATAAGTGTGCTAATGTGTTTTTGATTGCTTTTATACCAAAGGTAAGTTGCGCAGCATAACCTGAAATTTCTTGTCCTAAAGTAAGCGGTGTAGCATCCATTAAATGAGTCCTGCCTATTTTTACAATGTTTTTAAATTCATCAGATTTAGCTAATAAGGTACCTCTTAATTTTTCAATATTAGGAATTGTAACCTCCACAATAGTTTTATAACAAGCAATATGCATTGCAGTAGGGAAGGTGTCATTAGATGATTGTGATTTATTTACATCATCATTAGCTTTTATAAAAGCTTCGTCAATTCCTATTTTTAATCCTTTAATTACTTGAGCTCTATTGGCAATTACCTCATTGACATTCATATTGCTTTGAGTTCCAGAACCGGTTTGCCAAATAACAAGCGGGAATTGATCGTTTAGTGAACCTTCTAAAATTTCATCACAAACTTTAGCAATCAAATCTCTTTTTTCGAAAGATAAAATGCCTAAATCACAATTGGTGTAAGCAGCTGCTTTTTTTAAATAAGCAAAACCCTCAATAATTGCAAAAGGCATCGAAGCAGAAGGTCCAATTTTGAAATTGTTTCTGGAACGTTCTGTTTGAGCTCCCCAATATTTATCTGATGGAACTGGAACTTCGCCTATTGTATCTTTTTCTATTCTGAATTTCATTTTGTGAATTTAAAATAGTAACCAAATTAGCCTCAATGTATATTCGTGTAAAATTTCAAGATTGCTCAAAAATAATACATTAAAAGTACACATTATTATTCTTTATAAAAATTGATTTGTAGTTTTTGCAATTTTTATTGCTAAGCAAAAATAATAAACTTACATTTGTGCTTATATTCAAAAATTCCGGAAGATATGTTTGATTTCTCACAGTATTTAGGCTTTTTACTTTTCTTAACCGTTTTAACTATAGGTTTTTGGTTAATGTTTTTCTTAGTTGGTTTCGTATCTTATTGGGTAGGTGGAGCAACATGGGAAGCATACAAAGAAAAGAAAGCAAAGAAAAAGCAAGAACAATCACTTTAGTTGATTGTTTTCATAAAAAAAGACCCGTTTTCACGAGTCTTTTTTTTTATCCTTGAAATTCCATATCACCACCGCCTTCATTCATATTTCTCTTAGGCTGTTTTTCTCTTTCAACTTTCTGTTTGTTGAATCGATACGTAAATGACAAGGTAAACTGTCTTTCTCTCCATTGCATTTCAGCATGAGAATTTAGTATGCCAGGTAGATAGGTTTCCATAATTCTTTTTCTAGAGTTAAACACGTCGCTGATATTAAATGCAACTGTACCTTTGTCTTTCAAAACATCTTTGCTAAAAGCTAAGTTTGCACTAAAGTTTCCTAATACTTTACCTTGAGCGTTTGTTTGAGGCGCATTATAAGTAGCATTAGTTTGCCAGTCAATTTTATATGGCAAAGTGATTTTAGATGTTACACGAGTAAACCAAGAAGTAGCTGTGTTGTCAAAATTTTGAGTAATCTCAACATCATTAAAATTAGTATAAACAAAATCACCTTGTGTTTTAGTTTGGAAAAAATTAAAGTTTCCATTTAATTTCCACCATTTGTATGGAGAATAGTTTAAGGTAAATTCAAAACCAGTTCTATATTCTGTAGCAACATTAATAGGAGAAGTTATAATTATAGGCGTTCCATTTACAAAATCACCAGATTCTCTTCTTGCCATTTGAAAAACATCAGTTGTTTTATTAGCATACAATGAGGTACTAAGTGTCAATTTATCCCATCTTTTTATAAAACCAAAATCAATTGCATCTGTGAAAGCAGGATCTAAATCAGGGTTCCCAATGAATATATTGATGTTACTTGATAAGTTGCTAAATGGATTTAACATTCTACCTCTAGGTCTTTGGATTCTTCTACTATAACTTATTGAAGCGCTACTTTTGTCTGAAAGTTCATAAGTAAAGAAGGCACTTGGGAAAAAATTATTGTATTTTTTGGTATTAAAATCATTCGTTGACAATTGATTTACTTCAATTTTTGAATCTTCCCAACGTAATCCTAGAAGAACAGATATTTTATTGGCTTTGAAGCCATATTGAGTATATAATGAATTTATATTTTCTTTATACTCTAATGTATTGGTGAAATTATAGTTAATTATTCCGTCATTTTCTACTCGATAATCCGTTAGTAATTTGGTGAAATCACCACGATAACCCGCTTCAAATTGGCTTCCTTTTCCCAAAGGCAAAACATAATCAGATTGAATCAAGTTTCTGTTTTGAGTTTGATGGTTGAGGGTTTTGTCTAATTTTATGATATCCGAATTGTTAGCTGAATCAGTAACTAAAGCATTAGTATTATCATCATTTGTTGAAAATGATCCATCTACAGTAAGTTTATGCCCTTCTTTTTTGAAATTTTTTGTGAAGTTGGTTGTAAATTCTACATTTTCACTTGTATTCTCTTCTACATTAATACGATTTCGGGTGTAATCATACACATAATCAGCATCATAATATTTTTGGAAGATATTATCAGTATTATCTCCATTATTCTTTCTGTAATTGATTGTATTAGTCCAAGAGGTAGATTTGTCTAAAAACAATTCAATTCCAAAATTTCCATTGTATCCATCACCAAGGCGTTTATTTTTTCTAGGTTCAATTACATAACTTTTGGTCGTGTTATCTGAATTCAGGTATTCTGTTTCGTTAATCATGTTTCCAGGGCTACTTCTATAATTGATGCCTTGATTGGTAAATAAGTTGAAATTTTTAGATTTGAAGTTTACGGTTCCACTTAAACCGTGGTTGTCGGGATAACCAGTTGTGGCAATAAAAGTTCCGTTTAGTCCTAAATTTTTGCCTTTTTTCAAGACAATATTTAATAATCCACCGCCACCTTCGGCATCATATCTTGCGGATGGATTTGTTATTACTTCTACTTTATCTATTGCGTCTGCAGGGATTAGTCTTAATGCATCATTAATATTTATTGCATTTGATGGTTTCCCATCAATAAGAATCTTTACATTTTCATTTCCTCTAAGGCTGACATTCCCTTCAACATCAACAGAAACCGAAGGAATATTATCTAAAACATCGCTTACGGTTCCTCCTTTTACCATTAAATCACTACCAACATTGTATATTTTTTTGTCTAATTTTATGTCAACAGTTGTTTTTTCAGCTCTAACTACAACTTCATTTAATTGTGAAGCATCTTCTTCTAAACCAATTGATCCTAAATTAGTGTTTTCTTGAATACTTTTTTGTTTGATTTGTGTTGATTTGAAAGAAATAAATTCGATTGTAATGTCATATATTCCAGGCAATACTGCAATGTCAAATTCTCCTTTAGCATTGGTTATACCGCCAGCAATTTCTTTCGGATTGCTTGTGTTTTTGAATGTTATAGTTGCATATTCAAGCGGTTGTTTGCTTATTTTTTCAATTACTTTACCAGTAATTTTAAATTTGTTTCTAGCTAAAGGTCCTTGTTGCGCATAATTGGTTAGGCTTGTAAAAAGGAGCACAAGGATTAAAATGAATTGCATTTTTTTCATTATCGAAAATTTTTGGTTATATCAGTAAGACTATTCAAACAGTTTTTGGTTTAAGAACTAAATCATAAAAAAATGTTAATTAAATAAATTCAGAAACCGCTTCAATTACCCTTCCTATAATTGCTTTTTCACCTTTAATTACAATTGGGCGTTCAATAAGAATTGGATTGTCGACCATAGCTTGAATAATTTCATCATCTGATAATGATTTGTCTTTGTAACTATCAATCCAAATTTTTTCTTTGACTCTGACAAGATTAATGGGTTTACAATTTAGTTTTTTAATAATAGAAGCTAATTCTTGAAAGCTAGGCGTTTCTTCTAAATATTTAATAACTTCGAATTCTTGCCCAGTCTCTACTATAAAAGCTAAGCAGTTTCTTGATTTCCCACAGCGTGGATTATGGTATATTTGTATCATGATGTTTTTTTTGCGAAGTAAATCAAATTCAAATAATAAACGGTATTTTAGTAGTAACAAAATGTACTTTCAAAATTAATTAAGAATTCAAACAAAAAATTTATGTTTATTGAACAAGGAATAAACCCCGAGAATAAGTTTTGGAAATATATTTTAGGTTCGTTATTAATTATTTTTACCTCTTTTATAGGTCAAATCCCATTGATATTGGGGATTTTATATAAAACGTATACTAGTAAAAAAGTGTATCCAAAGAATAATGATGAAGTGATGCGTTTTTTAGAACCTAATTTGACTTTGTTTTTATTAATGATTTCTTTTGTTTTTACTCTTGCAGGAATTTATTTTGTAGTTCGGTATTTACACCATCAAACAATGCTTTCGGTCACTACATCAAGAAATAAAATCGATTGGAATAGAGTATTTTTTTCTTTTTCAATCTGGGGGGCTTTTACAATAGTTAGTACTTTTTTGTTTTATTGGTATAATCCAGATGATTTTGTAATTAATTTCAAACCCATTCCATTTACTATTTTGGTCGTTATAGGAACGTTTTTCATTCCGATACAAACATCTACTGAAGAATATGTTTTTAGAGGATATTTGATGCAAGGTTTTGCTAATCTTTCTAAAAATAAATGGTTTCCGTTACTTATGACATCTGTTATTTTTGGAGCTATGCATCTTTCAAATCCAGAAGTTGCCAAAATGGGGAATATAATTTTATTATATTATATAGGAACTGGATTTTTCCTTGGAATCATCACTTTGATGGATGAAGGAATGGAATTAGCGCTAGGTTTTCACGCCGCTAATAATTTAGTTAGCGCAATATTAGTTACTTCCGATTGGTCTGCATTTCAAACCCATTCTTTTTTTAAGGATGTTTCAAATCCTTCGGCTTCTTTGGATGTTTTATTGCCAGTTTTTATTATTTTTCCTATCTTGCTCAAAATTTTTTCGAGCAAATATCATTGGAATAATTGGAAAGAAAAACTCATAGGTAAAATAAAATATTAGTTGATAATAATATAATAAAAAACGAAAATGAATAACCCAACTTATCACAACGTTCACAACAAATTCAAATTAAATGGCTATCATTTAACTAAAGAAGATCTAATTAGAGTAGCGTATTCTTTTATTAAAGAAGGAGACTATTTTGAAAAACCATTAGGTGTTTTTATCTTGGATTGGTTTGATGACAGATCGTATTTAGAAATAAACACTTCAGGATCTACAGGAACTCCTAAAATTATTCAAGTGGAGAAACAAGCTATGGTAAATTCTGCTTTAGCTACGGGTGATTTCTTTGGTTTAGAGCCAGGTAAGAAAATATTACATTGTTTGCCAACTAATTATGTAGCTGGGAAAATGATGTTTGTAAGAGCATTTATTTTAGGATTAGAAATGGAGTTTGTTGCTCCAAGTTCAAATCCATTAGAAGGAATTGATGAAACATTTGATTTCTGTGGAATGGTTCCTTTGCAAGCAAAAAATTCTTTAAAAGATCTTCACAAGATTAAAAAACTAATTATTGGTGGAGTAAAAGTGCATAAATCTTTAGAGCAAGAATTAGTAAAATTGCCTATCGAGATTTATGAAACATATGGTATGACGGAAACAATTACCCATATTGCTGCTAAAAAAATTGGAGAAGAAGCTTTTACAGTTTTGCCTAATGTAACTGTTTCTGTTGACGAAAGACAATGTTTAGTTATTGATGCAAAAAACATAAGTGAAGAAAAAATTGTCACTAACGATATCGTAAAAATAATTTCTGATACTCAATTTATATGGGTTGGCCGATATGATAATGTTATTAATAGTGGTGGTATCAAATTAATACCGGAACAAATCGAAGAAAAATTATCTACTTTAATTCCAAGAAGATATTTTGTTTTTGGAGAATCAGATGCTACACTAGGTGAGAAATTAGTTCTTTATATTGAAGGAGAACCAATTAAAATTGATGAATCTGTTTTTGATGTTTTGGATAAATACGAAAGACCTAAAGAAATTAAATTTATTCCAAGTTTCAAACAAACTGCTACGGGTAAAATTATCAGAAGCGAAAGTTTAGATTCAATAAAAGCTTAATTTTTAAAGTTTTATAAATAAAAAAGAGATGATTCGTCATCTCTTTTTTATTTTATGTTATTCTTGCATTTTAAAATAGTAATCTGCTGAATTTTTTCCACTTCCGTAAAAAAGAAAAAATAGGCAAACGACCAAGGTAAGAAAAGCAAGTAAAATACTTTGAGAATGCATATTACCTATCAAGTTTACGGTTATTGCACCTAATAAAATAGGCAATTGTGCGATTATTGCCCATCTCGTTAATAATCCAAATACAATCATTATACCGCCTACCATATGAGCTGGAGCAATATAGTGTACTAGGAACATACCACCGCCCATTGTGTCTATTGGGGATATTAGATCTTGAAGATATTGGACATTTGTAATAAAAGAAATACCTTTTACGAATAAAAAAACACCAAGTGCTATTCGTAATAAATCTACTGGAAAATAAGTATGCGCATTGGCCCACTTATTTAGTCTTTTTACGTTATTCATGCTGCTGTTGTTTTATAAAATTAATATTAAGTTAGATTTCAAATTATATTTTAGGAACTAGAAATTGAAAACGCTATTTATTAAATAAAGCTTAATTTATAAAATGGTAATTTAGTTTTAGACCAAGAGTATTTTCTGCATGACCTCTGGCCAAAAATTGATTGAGATCCATTGATAAACCTAGTTTTTTCTTTTTTGAACCAATATCAAAATGTCTTCCAAAATACAAACCAGAACAGATTCCAAATTGTTGATTTCGGGCATATTCAGATACAAATCCAAGCCCTATTTTACTATCTTCATCTGATAATGCATAGCCAACTCCTGTTTCAATTCCCCAATACCACCAAGTGTTTAGATTGTATTGTAGGTTGGGTTTAATAGAAAACACACTAAAGTTATTATGTAATGCCCTTTCTTCTAATGTGCTTTCCGGAGTTAGTATTCGGCTGTTTTTTTTAATAAATCTATAATCATAATCTACTTTTATGCCCAATTCATATTTTGAAGAAATTGCTTTCCATGTTCTTAGGTTGATACCAATACCAAGTCTATGGCTTCGATACATCATAATATGAACAGGTAATGATAAATTTACCCCTGACTCTAAATGAATCAATTTATCTTTTTTTGATGAAAGATTGTTCTCTGATATTGTTTGTGCATATATGATAGAGGCGACAAATAATAATATACTTAAAAATAGAGTTGCTATCTTGTTCATTTTTTCTAACAATTAAATAATTCAAATAATTCTGAATACTTTTTATGGAATGAAAAAAATGATAGTGTTTTAATGTATAGTTGACAATAAAACACTAGTAAAGATACAAATAACTATAAATCAAAACGATAAAGAACATTAAAATATTGTTTGTCCAGTTTTGATTGTATAAAGTTGTGTAGTAAAAAAATTAGACTTGGATGACGCCTAGATTAAATTTTTTTTCGATCGGTGCATGATTAGCAGCTTCAATTCCCATTGAAATCCAAGTTCTAGTTTCTAAAGGGTCGATAATAGCGTCAGTCCATAATCGAGAAGCAGCATAATATGGAGAAACCTGTTCGTCATAACGTGCTTTAATTTTAGCAAATAATTCATTTTCTTTGGTTTCGTCTACCAATTCTCCTTTTGCTTTTAATGAGGAAGCTTCGATTTGTGCTAATACTTTGGCAGCTTGAGTACCGCCCATAACTGCAAGCTCTGCACTTGGCCAAGCAAAGATTAGTCTTGGATCATACGCTTTTCCACACATTGCATAATTTCCAGCTCCGTATGAATTCCCAACAATAACTGTGAATTTAGGGACAACTGAATTTGATACCGCATTTACCATTTTTGCGCCGTCTTTAATAATTCCGCCGTGTTCAGATTTTGATCCTACCATAAAACCAGTTACATCTTGGATGAATAGTAAAGGAATTTTCTTTTGGTTGCAATTCGCAATAAATCGTGTGGCTTTATCAGCGCTATCCGAATAAATAACTCCGCCAAATTGCATTTCACCAGTCTTAGTTTTAACTACTTTTCGTTGATTAGCAACAATACCTACAGCCCAGCCATCAATTCTAGCATAGCCTGTAATTATGGTTTGTCCGTAGCCATCTTTATAGGCTTCAAACTCAGAATTATCAACTAATCTATTGATAATTTCCATCATATCGTATTGTTCGTTGCGGGCTTTGGGTAATAGTCCGTATATTTCTTTTTCTTCTAATGCTGGTTTTTCAGATGGAATACGATTAAAACCTGCTTTGTCAAAATCACCTATTTTGTCAACTATATTTTTAATTTTATCCAAAGCATCTTTATCGTCTTTTGCTTTGTAATCCGTAACACCTGAAATCTCACAATGTGTAGTGGCACCACCCAAAGTTTCGTTATCAATATTTTCGCCAATTGCTGCTTTTACTAAATAACTTCCAGCTAAGAAAATACTACCCGTTTTATCTACAATTAGCGCTTCATCGCTCATAATAGGAAGATAAGCACCACCAGCAACACAGCTTCCCATAACGGCAGAAATTTGGGTAATTCCCAAACTGCTCATCAAAGCATTGTTTCTGAATATGCGTCCAAAATGTTCCTTATCAGGAAAAATTTCATCTTGCAATGGCAAGTAAACGCCCGCACTATCCACTAAATAAATAATGGGTAATTTGTTTTCTATCGCAATTTCTTGGGCACGTAGATTTTTTTTAGCAGTAATTGGAAACCAAGCTCCAGCTTTTACTGTAGCATCATTAGCAACAACAATACATTGCTTTCCTTTTATATATCCTATTTTGACAACAACTCCTCCTGAAGGGCAACCACCATGTTCTTTGTACATTCCTTCTCCCACAAACGCACCAATTTCTATACTTTTTGTTTTGGCGTCAAGCAAATAATCAATCCGTTCTCTGGCTGTCATTTTACCTTCAGCATGCAATTTTTCAATGCGTTTTTCACCACCGCCTAATTTAACAGCTGTGAATTTTTGTCGCAAAGTAGCCAATAAAAGTTTGTTGTGGTCTTCGTTTTTATTGAAGTTCAAATCCATAGAAAAGGTAGTTTTACAAAAAATAAATGATTGCTAAAATACAAAAAGAAACAGTAATTACTTGCTGTTTCTTTTTGATATTTGGTGAAAATTATAGAGTAGCTTTTTTAGAATCATTAACTAATCTTTTTAGAATTGCCCATTGTTTTAAAGCATCACGGGCATCAACTGCTGGGTAGCCTAAAACGGTTTTGCCTGCAGGTACATCGCAGGTAACACCTGAACCTGCGCCTACTGTAGCTCCATCGCCAATAGTAGCATGGTCTTTTATAGAGGCGCTTCCGCCAATAATAACTCCGTTTCCTAGCGTTACGGAACCGGCAACACCACTATGTCCTGCCATGATGCAAAAACGGCCTAATTTACTATTATGTCCTATTTGAACTAAATTATCAATTTTACAACCATCGCCTAAAACGGTAGAACTAAATTTGCCTCTATCTACACAAGAATTAGCCCCAATTTCTACTCCGTTACCAAGAATTACGTTCCCTATTTGTGGAATTTTTGCTAAACCTCTTTCTGGGCAAGGGCGAAATCCAAAACCATCTGCTCCAATGGTTGCATTAGGATGTAAAATACAATCGCTGCCTATATGACAACTTTCACGAACGACAGCTCCAGACCAAATGACAGTGTTTTTTCCAATAGTGCATTCATCCAGAATGGTTGCGTTAGGATATACAGTTACATTTTCTCCAAGAATTACATTTGGACCAATGTAAGAACCAGCGCCAATTCGAGTTCCGTTTCCTAAAGTTGCTGTTTCATGAACAACTGCGGTTGGGTGAATATCTACATCAAATAATGGAGTAGGTGGAGCAAAAAGTTCTAATACTTGCGACATCGCTAAATCAGCATTATGCACTTTTATAAACGCTCTATTATCTCCTGGTTCAATTGAAATATCTTGATTTACAATAGCTGCACACGCTTTTGAAGCTTCCCATAATTTCTCATATTTTTTATTTCCAATAAACGAAATTTCGGTAGTTTTAGCTGCTTCCAATTGTTCTGGCGCAGTAATGAGATGAGTAGTTTGTCCAACGATTTCACCTTTCAGGATTTCGTTTATTTCTTGGATTGAGTAGGATTTCATTGCTTTTTAAGGATTTGATTTGTTGCGGTATTTTTACCAAATAAAATCATTTAGCGTTGAAATACCAAATATATTTTTTGTGGCATTTTGGCGAAGTAAATAAACAGCTATTAAAATGCCCTCTAAATAGTGTTTTTTAAAACTATTTTAGAGGGCATTTTTATGTTTTTTGAAAGCGGAATTATTCTTCCTCACGTTGTCCCATCATCATCAAGAATGCTTTTAGGAACCCGTCAATTTCACCGTTCATAACGCCATCAACATTGCTGGTTTCGTAACCTGTACGAACGTCTTTGACTAATTTATAAGGTTGCATTACGTAATTTCGAATTTGTGAACCCCATTCAATTTTCATTTTTCCAGCTTCAATATCAGAGCGTTGTGCTTGTTGCTTTTTCAGTTCAATTTCATACAATTGCGATTTCAACATTTGCATGGCTCGGTTTCTGTTGTCGTGTTGTGAACGAGTTTCCGAACATTGAATCTGAATCCCAGAAGGTTTATGATTCAATTGTACTTTCGTTTCCACTTTGTTTACGTTTTGGCCACCGGCACCACTTGAGCGAGCCGTTGTGATTTCAATATCGGCAGGATTAATTTCGATTTCAATCGTATCATCTACCAATGGATATACATAAACCGATGCAAAAGACGTATGTCGCTTAGCATTACTGTCAAAAGGAGAAATTCTCACTAATCGATGTACACCGTTTTCACCTTTTAAATAGCCAAAGGCAAAATCTCCTTCGATCTCAAGTGTAACCGTTTTTATTCCCGCAACATCACCTTCTTGATAATTCAGTTCGCGTATTTTGTATCCCGATTTTTCGGCCCACATCATATACATTCGCATCAGCATCGAAGCCCAATCGCAACTTTCGGTTCCACCAGCTCCAGCTGTAATTTGCAAAACCGCACTCAAACTGTCGCCTTCATCCGAAAGCATGTTTTTGAATTCAATCGCTTCAATATGATTTTGGGTAGCTTCATATTGTTCGTCTAATTCTTCTACAGAAAGTTCTCCTTCTTTATAAAAATCATACGCTAATTGCAACTCATCGGTCATTTCGACTGCTTTATTATAGTCGTCGATCCATTTTTTCTTACTTCTAAGATTTTTTACAATGATTTCGGCTTCTTTGGCGTTGTTCCAAAAGTCGGGAGCGAATGTTTTTTCTTCTTCGTTGGCAATTTCAATTAATTTGGCATCAACGTCAAAGATACCTCCTCAACGCACCAAGGCGCTCCACAATACCTTTTATTTGTTCGGTAGTTGTCATAAATTATGTAATTTTGTTGCACAAAAATAAGATATAGTTTTTATAATATGGAAATAAATTTAGTCAGCGATACAATTACTAAACCATCTTACGAGATGTTGCAATATATGTTTAATGCCAAAGTTGGCGACGATGTATATAAGCAAGATCCTACAGTTATTGAGCTTGAAGCTAAAGTTGCAGAAATGTTTGGTATGGAAGCAGGACTATTTTTTCCATCAGGAACTATGGCAAATCAAACGGCAATAAAATTACATACGCAACCAGGCGAACAATTAATAGCGGATAAATATGCTCATGTTTATCATTATGAAGGAGGCGGTGTTTCATTTAATAGTGGTGTTTCGTGTTGCTTGTTGAATGGACATCGAGGAATGATTACTGCTGAACAAGTTGCTGGCGCTATTAACGATCCTGAATTTTATCACAGTCCTTTGACAAGTTTAGTTTGCGTTGAAAATACGACTAATAAAGGAGGAGGCGCTTGTTATGAATTAGAAGACTTACAACGAATTAAAAAAGTTTGTGATGCTAATAATTTGAAATTCCATATGGATGGAGCACGAATTTGGAATGCCTTGGTTACTAAAAAACAAGATCCGAAAGAATTCGGGAAAATATTTGATACTATTTCTGTTTGTTTATCCAAAGGATTGGGAGCGCCAATAGGTTCTGTTTTATTAGCGGATAAAGCGACGATTCATAGAGCATTACGAATCCGAAAAATACTAGGAGGAGGAATGCGTCAAGTTGGATATTTAGCTGCTGCAGGAATTTATGCTTTAAATAATAATATAGAACGATTAGCAGATGATCATCGAAGAGCTAAAGAATTAGCTGCTGTGTTGAGTAGTACGAGTTGGGTAGCGTCAGTTGAACCTGTAGAAACCAATATTTTGATATTTTCGTTAGTTCCTACTATTAGTGATCCCCTTTTGATTGAAAAATTAAAACAAAAAAATATTTCAATAAGTTCAATGGGTTTTGGAAAACTCCGAATAGTTACCCATTTAGACTACAGAGAGGTAATGCATACCTATGTTCTTGAGACCTTAGAAAAATTGGTTTTTTAGAAAAAAAGGTTTAAAGTTCCTTCGAGTAAGAACTTTAAACCTTAAACTTTTTATTTAAACAAATTATCCATTCCTGGAATCATTGGCATATCCATTTTAGCGACAGCGTCTAATTCAGCTTGATTTACATTCGATGCTTTTTCGATTGCTTTATTTAATGTTATAATCAAATAATCTTCTAATTGGTCTTTGTCTTCCAATAAAGAATCATCGATAGTGATGCTTTTTATTTTTCTATTGGCAGTTAGCGTTACTTTTAATAAACCATCATTGCTTTGTTCATCGATTAGTACCGTATCCAAGCGTTTTTTTGTATCTTCTATTTTTTGCTGGGTTTCTCTAAGTTTACCCATCATTCCCATTAAATCCATTTTTGTCTTTTTTATTATTCAATTGCAAAATTACTACATTGCTGACTCATTTCAATAAAAAAATTAATCATAAATAGTCGGCTCCTAAGTTCTCTTTGTGTTATTTTTGCATGGATACATAATTAATATTTACGCACCAACAATGTCAAAAGATATAGTAGCTCCGATTGCTAAAGTAATTCCTAAAAAACTAAAAAAACACAATGATATCAGAATTGATAATTATTTTTGGTTGAATGAAAGAGAGAACCCTGAAGTCATTGATTATTTGAATCAGGAAAATGCCTATTACAAATCTAAAACGGCACATACAAAAGATTTTCAGCAGCAATTGTTTGAGGAAATGAAGTCTAGAATCAAAGAAGATGATGAATCAGTACCTTATTTCTACAATGGCTATTATTATATTACCCGTTTTGAGAAAGGACAGGATTATCCTATTTATTCTAGAAAAAAAGAATCTCTTTCTGCCAATGAAGAAATTTTATTCAATTGCAATGATTTGGCTAAAGGACATGCTTATTTTAAATTAGGAGGATTAAGCATTAGTCCCGATAATAAATATGCCTCTTTTGGTGTAGATATTGTAGGAAGACGAATTTATACCATTCAAATTAAGAATCTTGAAACAGGTGAAATTCTTTCGGATAAAATTGAAAATGTAACAGGAGGATCAGTTTGGGCAAATGATAATAAGACTATTTTTTATACCACGCAGGATAAAATAACCTTGCGTTCAGACAAAGTTTTTAAGCATAAATTAGAAACTAATGCTTCAGATGATGTTCTCGTTTACCATGAAGAAGATGATACATTCAATCTTTATATAAGTAAAGAAAAGTCAAGAAAATATATCGTTATTGGATGCGGAAGTACTTTAACTTCTGAATATAGAATATTAAATTCAGATACTCCGGATGGAGAATTTGCTGTTTTTCAGAAAAGAGTTCGAGGTTTAGAATATAGTATTTCACATTTTGGAGATTCCTTTTATGTGTTGACTAATAAAGACAAGGCAACCAATTTTAAATTGATGAAAACGCCTGAAAATGCAACTGATAAAAAAAACTGGAAAGACTTAATTCCACATAGAAAAGAAGTTTTACTGGAAGATATTGAAATTTTTAAAGATTTTCTTGTTGTAGAAGAGCGTTCCAATGGTTTGAATCACATACGAATTATGCCTTGGAGTGGAGAAGGAGAGTATTATTTACCTTTTGACAGTGAAACCTATAATGCCTATACAACTACAAATGTTGATTTTGATACAGATATTCTTCGTTATAGCTATCAATCACTAGCGACGCCTTCTTCGGTTATTGATTTTAATATGAAAACCAAAGAGAAAGAAATCAAAAAAGAACAAGAAGTTTTAGGAGGTAAATTTGATAAAAACAATTACATCGAAGAACGTGTTTGGGCGACAGCAGCTGATGGGACGAAGGTTCCAATTTCGATTGTTTACAGAAAAGAATTAAAAAAAGACGGAACAAATCCATTATTGCTTTATGCGTATGGATCGTATGGCCATACAATGGAAACCTATTTTTCATCCACCCGTTTGTCTATTTTAGACAGAGGTTTTATTTTTGCGATAGCGCATATTCGAGGAGGAGAAGATTTAGGGCGACAATGGTATGAAGATGGTAAATTATTAAAAAAGAAAAATACTTTCACCGACTTTATAGATTGTTCTAAATATTTAATACAAGAAAAGTATACTTCTTCGGCGCATTTATATGCAGAAGGTGGTTCAGCAGGAGGATTGCTGATGGGAGCAGTAGTAAATATGGCTCCTGAATTATACAATGGGGTTATAGCTCAAGTTCCTTTTGTGGATGTTGTTACAACTATGCTTGATGATACGATTCCGCTTACTACTGGAGAATATGATGAATGGGGTAATCCAAATAATAAAAAATATTATGAATATATGTTATCGTATTCACCATATGATAATTTAAAAGAGCAACAATATCCCAATATGTATGTTTCAACTGGGCTTCATGACTCACAAGTACAGTACTGGGAGCCAGCAAAATGGGTGGCTAAATTAAGGACTTTGAAAAACGATAATACAGTTTTGTATTTAAATACTAATATGGACGCAGGTCACGGAGGTGCTTCGGGGAGATTTGAAGCAATTAAAGAATTAGCGGAAGAATATAGTTTTTTGTTAGATTTAGAAAAAATTAAAAACTAATTAGATTTTTTTTGTTAAATTTGCTCCGTATTGAGGTTAAATTAAAAGCGATCTCGATTAACTATTTTTTTATGAAAGAAGAAATAAATGCTTATAATAATGTTTTAGAATTAATAGGTAACACACCACTTATTAAACTAAATAAAGTCACCGAAGAGTTAGAAGGTAATTTCTACGCAAAGGTAGAAGCTTTTAATCCGGGACATTCTTCAAAAGATAGAATAGCATTATACATAATCGAAGAAGCTGAAAAGAAAGGGATCTTAACACCAGGCGATACCATAATTGAGACTACATCTGGAAATACTGGATTTAGTTTAGCAATGGTAAGTATCATTAAAGGATACAGCTGTATTTTGGCAGTGAGTTCAAAATCTTCTAAAGATAAAATCGATATGCTACGTAGTTTAGGCGCAAAAGTTTATGTGTGCCCTGCACATGTATCTGCCGATGACGAACGTTCGTATTATAGTGTTGCTAAAAGATTGCATGAAGAAACTAAAGGTTCGGTTTATATTAATCAGTATTTCAATCAATTAAACATTGATGCTCATTATTTAACTACAGGTCCAGAAATTTGGAAACAAACTAATGGTAAATTAACCCACCTTATTGCATGTAGTGGAACTGGAGGAACAATTTCAGGAACTGCAAAATTTTTAAAAGAACAAAATCCAAACATTAGAATATTAGGGGTTGACGCTTTTGGTTCTGTATTAAAAAAATACCATGAAACTAAAGAGTTTGACAATGGTGAAATTTATCCATACCGAATAGAAGGTTTAGGTAAAAACTTAATTCCATCAGCAACTGACTTTGAGATTATTGATAAGTTCATGAAAGTTACTGATGAAGAAAGTGCTCATTCAACTAGAGAATTAGCTAAAAAAGAAGGGCTTTTTGTAGGATATACTTCAGGAGCAGTTCTTCAAGCTATAAAACAATATGCAGAAGAAGGGGAATTTGATGCAAACAGTAATGTAATTGCAATTTTTCCAGATCATGGTTCACGTTATATGAGTAAAGTATTTAGTGATGATTGGATGAATGAACAAGGTTTCTTTGATAGCATTAATGAAGAAGAAGCTCAAAAAATTGAATTTGTAAAATAAAATTACACTAACATAAGTAAATAAAAAAGTCCCGAATTTTCGGGACTTTTTTATTTTTGAGAAGGAATATTTTTTAGTTTTCTTCCATAGTATGATATACGTTCATTACGTCATCATCTTCTTCAATTTTTTCTATTAATTTTTCTACATCAGCAATTTGAGCTTCAGTAAGTGCTTTTGTGATTTGAGGAATTCTTTCAAAACCTGAAGAAAGGATTTCTAAATTTCTATTTTCTAATTCTTTTTGAATAGTCCCAAAACTTCCAAAAGGAGCATAGATTAAAATTCCATCTTCGTCTTCAAAAACTTCTTCAGCACCAAAATCAATTAATTCTAATTCTAGTTCCTCAGGATCAATTCCTGCAGCTGGTATTCTGAAATTACAAGTATGGTCAAACATAAATTCTACAGAACCTTGTGTTCCCATAGTCCCGTTACATTTATTGAAATAACTACGAATGTTAGCAACAGTTCTGTTATTATTATCTGTAGCAGTTTCAATTAACAATGCAATTCCGTGCGGTGCATAACCTTCAAATAAAACTTCTTTATAATTAGCTGTATCTTTATCAGTAGCTTTTTTAATAGCACGTTCTACATTTTCTTTGGGCATGTTAGCCGCTTTCGCATTTTGTATGACTGCTCTTAATCTTGAATTGGCATCAGGATTTGGTCCACCTTCTTTTACTGCCATTACAATATCTTTACCAATTCTGGTAAAGGCTTTAGCCATTGCTGACCAACGTTTCATTTTTCTTCCTTTTCTGAACTCAAACGCTCTTCCCATTTCTATTTCTTATTTTGAACTGCAAAAATACAGTTATTAGTCATTTTAACAAAATCAATTTATATTCTTTTCAAAAAAATCATCTGTTATTTTTTTGTTTTACTTTAAGGTATTAAAATCTTCAATTATAGCTGTAGCTTCATTTAGGTAATGATTTGATTGCAAAGTTTCTATTTTAAATTTATTCAAAGTCTCTTCAAGTGGGTGAAGAGATAAAATATAATTATTTATAGTAGAATTATTAATGGTTAGATTAAGGTTTTTCTTGTCAAATGTGTTGATTTCGTCCCATACTTTATTTCTATTGTTTTGTTCTTCAAAAACAGCATCTATAGTTATAGGAATTGTTGCTTTTTCTTGATTAAATAACAAATCAACTTTTTTATTTAGTGCTTTAATAGCATTGAAATAGGAATCAGAATTAACTCTATCTTGACTATTTTTAATTACCATTTTAAGGATATTATTTTTCCAAAAAGGTCTTACTTTTTGAATGGTATTAATACTATCATTTTTAAAAGCGGTAGGATAGTTGTTTTCTTTTGGGAATATATCTTCATACATTTCAGGTAGTTTTACATCGGGAATTACACCTGAACCTTGATGACTTTTTCCATTTATTCTGTAAAACTTATTGATAGTAACTTTTACAAAATTTTGATTATCATTTTCCTCCAAGGGAAGAATGGTTTGCATCGTTGCCTTACCTAATGAACTACTTCCTGTAAGTATTGCACGTTTGTGATCTTGAAGAATTGTGGCAAAAAATTCACTCGCTGATGCCGAATTACTATTGATTAAGAGTACTATAGGACCTCTGTAAATCATTCCTTTATAAAAGTCATTAATCACAGATTGTGCTTTGGTTTTATCAACAACTACCGAAATAGCGCCATAGTCAACAAACATGCTGGCTAGTTTTACAGCTTCTTCCATGGAGCCACCGCCATTGTCAGTTAAGTCGATTACTAATCCTTTAATGTTGTCTTTTTGTAATTTCATCAATTCTGTAGCAACATCTTCAGCACAACCTTTTTCTGTATTTCCTTCTATGTCTGCATAAAAACTTGGGATTTTTATATAGCCAATGTTGTCATTTTTTTTGACAATAAAACTGTAAACCGTATTCTCTTCGTCTTTTAGAATTTGTTTTTCAATCAGAACCTCGAAATTTTTACCGGAATTCCGTTTAAGAGTAAGTATGATTTTTTTATTTGTATCGGATAGAATCATATTAGAAATAGATTCTAAAGAAGCGCAGGATACAACTAAGGTTTCGCTTTTATTGGAAATAGAAATAATTTGATCTCCTTTTTTAATTTTCCCAGTTTGAAAAGCGGGTCCGTTAGGGTCAATTTCGTCAACAATTATTTCATTCTTTTCGTTTAGACTTACCAACAATCCCATCGATAGATGCTCTTTTGACAATGAGGATACAAAAGTTGACTTATCATCATTACTAAAATAGGCCGTATGAGGATCAAAATAGTTGCAAAAATGATTGTATAAACTTTCTTCAAAGCTGTTTTTAGCATTCAAAAGAGTGTTTATTCGACAAAGTTCATCTTGAATAATGGTGTTTTTTGTTTTGAATTCTAAAGCTTTAAAATTAGACTTCAAAGAATCTAAATTTTTACTGATTCCTGTAATTTCATCAAGAATTTCATAGCGTATTTTTTTGCTCAAAACTTTTTCTACTTCATTATCTAATAAGTAAACAGGGAACGCTTTTTTGTATAATCGAATAGTATCTTTATATTGATAATCAATGGGGTTGTTGTTTATTTTTTCTAAAATGAGTTTATTTCGTAGAATGCTTTTTTGCAGAACTGACTTAATTTCGGTTAGAAAAGAACAATCTTTTGCAAGAATTAAATTGTCAATATTGAGACGGTATTTTTTAGAAAGTAGATCGTAATCCGATTTTAGAAAAAGATTTCGAGCAGGATCAAGCTCATCTATAAAGGCATCAAAAATATAAACCGATAGACTGTCATCTATCGGTTTTGGGCTGATGTGTTCGCGCTGAATAAGCACATTTATTTTAGAAAGTATTTCGCAGGTTTTCGTGCTATTTTGACTAAATAGGGATACTGTTGTCAACAAAAGCAGTAGTGAAAATACCTTCATTGTTTTTATTTCTTATAAAAAGGAAGTTTTACTACTTTGGCTGGAACATCGTTTTTACGAATTCTAATATAGATATCACTATCTACAGCACTATGCTCCGTAGTTACATAACCTAAACCAATACCTTTATTCATTGATGGCGACATAGTCCCCGAAGTTACAATTCCGATTGCATTTCCTGAGGCGTCTACAATTTCATAATCATGTCTTGGAACAGCGCGTTCTTGCATTTCAAAACCAACTAATTTTTTAGAAACTCCCGCTTCTTTTTGTTTTTTAAGATTCTCAGAATTGGTAAATTCTTTGGTAAATTTAGTAATCCAACCTAAGCCAGCTTCTAGGGGAGAAGTGGTATCATTAATGTCATTTCCGTACAAACAAAATCCCATTTCTAGACGTAACGTATCACGAGCAGCAAGACCTATTGGTTTGATGTTATAAGCAGCTCCAGCTTTAAAAACTGCATTCCAAATGTGTTCTACATCTGAATTTTTACAGTAAATTTCGAAACCTCCAGAACCTGTATATCCCGTAGCTGAAATAATTACGTCTTGAATTCCTGCAAAATCACCTACTTCAAAATGGTAATAAGCAATAGCCGATAAATCTAATGAAGATAATGATTGCATAGCTTCAACCGCCTTTGGACCTTGAATGGCTAATAAAGAATAGTCATCTGAAAGATTTTTCATTTCAACTCCTAAATCGTTATGTGCTGAAATCCATTCCCAATCTTTATCAATATTTGAAGCGTTTACTACTAACAAATATTCTTCTTCACCCATTTTATAAACAATTAAATCATCTACAATTCCTCCGTCATTATTAGGAAGACAAGAATATTGTGCTCTACCAATGGTTAATGTTGAAGCATCATTTGAAGTTGTTTTTTGAATTAGAGCTAACGCATTTGGTCCAGTCAATAAAAATTCTCCCATATGTGATACATCAAACACACCTACGGCAGTACGTACGGTTTCGTGTTCAGCATTTACGCCTTCATATAAAATAGGCATATTGTATCCGGCAAAAGGAAGCATTTTCGCTCCCAAACTCTCATGAATGTGCGTTAGTGCAGTATTTTTCATTGTATATTTTTATGTGAATTTAAGCGGCTAATTTATTGCTTTTTTATGGAGTGACAATGCTTATAAATACCGAAATATATTTTATTTAAAACTACTTTTTTTAATTTAAGTTCTCCATTTTAAATCAGGATTATTTCTTCTTTTGTTCCAAATTTCTATTGTATTTAAATGTATAAGAAGGCTTATTTAATTTCCTCGATAAAATATTTATTAACGTTAAAGTATGTTTTTATTTCGAAAATTAGTAACTTAGTATGTTGCAAATCAGTCATATAAATACATTTGGTATGAAAAATAAAAACACCCAAAAGAAAGTGAATAATGACGATAAAAATAAAATTCCAGATTCACTTTTGTATCCTGCGAGTGAGGATATTTATAGTCAATTTCATAAAGAAATGGAAATTGACCCAGAAGATATTTCCAAAAAGAAAGCTCCAGTCGAAATTAACAACATCAGAGAATTGAATCAAAAAGATTTTGACGAAGATGTTTCAGGTGAAGATTTGGATATCCCAGGATCAGAATTGGATGATGAATTAGAAAATTCAGGGAATGAAGATGAAGAAAATAATCATTATAGTATAGGAGGTGATAATCACAGTAATCTAGAGGAGAATACTGGAGATGAAAATTAAAATTATTACGTCTTGAATCCTGATTTCAAAATCTATTCATTGTTTCTTAAATTATAATTTCCATCTAATTGTAAAGAATTATGGATTTAAGTAAATACAATCAAATGAGGCATTTTAATGCTACAGCTGAACCTCAAGGAAATATTAAAAAATCTAAAGGCGAATTGATTTTTGTTGTACAAAAACATGCAGCTTCGCATTTGCATTATGATTTCCGATTAGAAATAGGAGGGGTGTTAAAGAGTTGGGCTATTCCCAAAGGACCTTCTATGAATCCTGAAAAAAAAAGATTAGCTATCCTGGTGGAAGATCATCCGTATGATTATAAGGATTTTGAAGGAACAATCCCTGAAGGAAATTATGGTGCAGGAACCGTTATTGTGTGGGATCAAGGCTCATATACTACGGTTAATAATGATAGAAATGATGTAACAACCCAATTAGAATCAGATTTCGCAAAAGGACATCTTAGTATTATTCTAAAAGGAAAAAAACTTAAAGGAGAATTTGAATTATTGAAGTTTAAAACCAAACAAGAATCAACTTGGCTTTTAATCAAACAAAAAGATCAATATGCAACCGAAGCTGATATTTTAAAAAATACAAAATCTGTTATTTCGAATCTGACTCTAGAAGAAATGGCGTTGCAGGTTAATGAAAAAATAAAGCAATAAGAATTTCCAGCCCAATTAATATAATTACAATCCATTCTAAGCGAGAACTTTCTCTGACATTAAGAACATCAGTAAACAGCGTAAGATTGTCTTCTACAATTTGTAAGCGATAATCTAAGTCTTTAAAGCGTGTATTAATATCAAAATTTCCTTTGAGTTGCCTATTAATAAGATTTAATTCTTCGTTGTCCCAAACCATATTCGGGTCATCAAGAATGTATAAATTGTCTATAATACTGTTTTTTACATTCAGCACTTTACCTATATATTTTAATAAATTAGTTTTGGAGATACTTAATTTTCCACGGTGTTCTAATTCTAAAATATAATGTTTAGAAGATGAAATAAGATCATCGGTTAGTACTTCATAATGCTCTAAGGCTACGGATTGACCAACATTTAGCATTACAATTCGCATAAGTGGTGTATCGATTGTATGCACTGAAATAGAAGCATTTTTCACTATTGCTTTAGTTGTATATTGATTCGTTTCAATTTTATATTCTTCAGAAAAATCTAAGGTAACTAAATTAGAAGCGTAATTTTTTAAAAAGTCGATAAACGCTGTTTTCGCTTCTAGATCATAATTTGCAAAAACAACAACTCCGTAATCAAAAACGTATAAATACCTATTTGTTTCTGTGAAAGCATAAAATATTTCTGAAGTTGAACCTGAAAAAGCTTCAACTTGAAACTCAGCTCGAAATTTTCGAATATTGAAAAACTCAGCAATCTGAACGGCTTCTATTTGAATTTCCATATTGAATAATTTTATATAAAATTAGGAAATTTTAGTTTTGAAAAAATAAAACTATATCTGATCTAATAAAACAATAAAACCACAGCTGTTTTGCTTTCTCTCTTTCAGCAACATGGGAATTGCTTTTGTCTTATCGTTTTAGGTTTTAGATTTTATAAAAGAGATTAAACAGAAGTGAAGTCATTTTGTTTTGAATGATTCCTTTAAGAATATGTTTGTGTGTTTTTGTGGTAAAAAAAATGGGAAGTACTGATTTCAGTATCTTCCCAAATTTATGCGGAGAAAGAGGAACCGAAACCCCCTTTGTTTATCTTTGTTTTATTTTGTTTATTTTAATTCAATCAATTGTATTTAAATGGTTTGAGAACTTAATTAGGTAAAATGAGAAAGTCTAATTATTAATAAGTATCGAAAATGTGGGGATATTGTGGGGATGGTTTTTGAAGTATATTAGTTATATTTGCGATAGTGTAATTTAAAATCTTTAAAATGGCTACAATCAATTATCTTATCAAAGGAAAAAAGAACTTAACTAACATTTTACTTCGATTTAAAAACGGTAGGAAAAGTGATATTACTATTTCTACAGAACTAAAAGTTGAACCTAAAAACTGGAGTTTTGCAAAACAAAAAGTAAAATTAATAGCTGATGATTTTACCAAAGATGATGTTAATACTAAATTATTTGAGCTTCAACAATATATTTTTAAAGAGTTTAATAGAGATAATTCAGAGGGGCAATTTATTGATAGTATTTGGCTAAAAAAAAAGATATCTAATTTTTTTAATAGACCGGTAGATAGTTACTCTATAGACGAAATTTTTTTTGTTCCGTATGTTGAAAATTTCATTAAAAATGCACCTTCAAGAATAATTAGGGGTAAAAGTAAAGCTGTAACTAAAGGCACTATTACTAAGTATAAAACAACTCTAATGAAACTTAGACAATTTGAACTTTTTTATCACACTAAAATTAAATTTTCAGACTTAGATTTGAAATTTTATGATTTATTCGTTGGTTATTTAACTCAAATGCAGAAAATCAACATTGGTACAATTGGAAATTACATAGGTACAATCAAATTGATAGCAAAAGATGCAAAATTGAAAGGATTACCTGTTAATATTCAGATAGAACATCCTAATTTTTTTGTTCCTAAAACTTCATCAGATAGTATTTATTTAAACGATGAAGAGATTAATAAAATTTACGATTTTGATTTCGGAGGGGTAGAAAGACTAGAAAATACTAGAGATTTGTTTATTATTGGTTTAAGAACAGGTTTGAGAATATCAGATTTTCTTAGATTGAATATTTCTCATATCAAGAATGGAAATATTGAGATTGTTACAAAGAAAACAGAGAATAAAGTTACCATTCCTTTACATTATCAAGTTAAAGCAATATTGAATAAACGAGGAGGTTTTCCACGTTCAATTTCAGATCAAAAGTTTAATACGCACGTAAAAGAACTTTGTAAAGTTGCTGGTTTTACGGAATTATTAAATGGTGCAAAAATCAATAAAGAGACCAAACGAAAAGAATCAGGTAATTTTGAGAAATGGGAATTAGTCTCATCACATATTTGCAGAAGAAGCTTCGCCACGAATTTATACGGTAAACTAGACAATTTAACCATTATGGCAATAACAGGGCATCAAACAGAAACACAATTTTTAAAATATATTAAAACAACTGATACAGAAAAAGCCGATAAATTAAAAGGATTTTGGGATAATGAAGAAGCTGATTTAAGGGATTATAAACTAAAAATAATATAGTAAAAGATGGAAGACCAATATTTGAAAGCATTTATAGGCGAGCTCAATAATGAAAGACAAATTTATACAACTTCTTTTTCTCAATTGTACGAATATGGAATAACTCAGTATACTGAATACCTCAAATCTGAAATTAAAAAAAATCTGTTAGTATTAGATAAGAAGATATACATTGATTATGTAGAAGAAAAACTGAAAATTCTTCCTTGTATGTCTATTTCTGACAACTTAATTGACAAATGGATTACTAAATTCAACATAACAAATTCAAATTTTCCATATTTTGATTCTAGTGAGTTAAAAACAAAATTAAAAACATATATAAATCGATCCGATGTTGATTATAATGTGAATGATGAAAGTTTTGATAAAGATGAACTTATTAGTTTACAGATTGATTTTTATTTGTATAGTTCGAAGTTGGAAGTGAACAAAATATTAATGGATATTAACACATATAAAGAAGGCTCTACAATGGTTAACGCTATTATTGTAAATGATGAGCTGATTGAAGAAGATATTAAAGATAATCGAATTTTTAAATCAATTGAATCTTTTAAACTTTTTAATTCCCTAACAGAATACTTAGGAATTAGTAAAAATGATATTGATAAAAGAGGAGTTCAGGCTAAGTTTAATGGGATTTGGAGTTGTCAATTGTCCCGTGATGAAATTTTTAAAAATTCTACTTCACTAGAAGATTATGTTAAATATATAAATAGTGAATTTAAAACTTCATTTAAAAGTCGTTCAATGTCTGACGGGAGTAATCATCATAAAACCATTAAAGAATATTTTTAATTTTTTATGTTTTGTTTATTGGTTTTTGTATTTCAAAATAATTGTAGTTAAATGTAGTAAAAAACATATAAAAATGAAAATTACCTATAAACTACCTACAATACCCTATTTTCCGCGTATAAAGTAAGATATACTTTTGCTTCAATAATAATTAATAATTGTAAAATGGAGCAAATGAAAATGACGCAAGTATTTGGGATAAGCCCAGATGAATTTAAAGAAAGTATTCTTACTGAGGTTAGAGCTGAGATTAAATCTCTTTCTCAAAATTTTCAACCTATTGCACCTACGGAGTATTTAACACGTAAAGAAATAGCTAAAATATTGAAGATTTCTTTAGTTACACTCTCAGAATGGAATAGAAAGAAAATTCTAAAACCATATCGTTTAGGTAAACTCATTCGTTATAAGCGATCTGATATTGAATTAGCATTAATTAGTATTAACTCTAATAATTAGTAACTATGAATCACCCGTTTATAAAAAGTTTAGAGAGTTTAGAAGTTAAATTAGAGGAGTTGAAGGATATTGTTGAATGCTCAAATAAGAGCGTTTTAAGCAAAGAAATCATCAATAACGAAGAATTCCAAAAGTTATTCAGTATAACTCCTAAAACCGCCCTTAATTGGAGAGAACAAGGGTTGATTTCTTATTCTCAAATCAATAGTAAAATTTATTATAGAATTGACGATGTTAAGGAGTTGATTGATGCAAATTATAAACCAATTAAAAAAAAACATTAGTTTATAATAGTATTGCTGTCCCTATCGAAATATTTATTGATTCAGAGCGATTTCATTATCAAAATGATTTGTCTTTTTTTTTGTGTTTGAAATTGCTCTATCCTGACGGTAAAGTATTGTTTAATGAAGATGATTTGACATTTTTAGAGTTCATTTGTCAAATATCTAAAAGAAAGACTACGTTAAAGTATTTGGACTTGTTTTTGGAGTTAAACTTCCTAAGATATAATGAAAAAACAGGATACTATTTACTGAACTCTTTTGAAAGCATTAGACAATTTCACGATTGGAAAGTAAGATTTGCATTTCCCGTATCTTTGTCAAACTTTAAAAAGATTAAAGCAATTACAGGAGCAATTATTTATGGGTATCTCCATCGAGATTTTTGGAGAAAATTGAAAAGAGAGAAAAGCGTACAAATTAAAGGGAGTACCTATCATTTTCCTCTAAATTCATCTGACCTTATTAATAGTTATGCTCCTGTTTCTGTTTTTGGAGTTTATAAAATATTTGGTATTTCAATTTCTTCAGCGTTCAGATTAAAAAAAGCTGCTCAAGTGGAAGGGTACTTAAAAGTTAAGAAAAACTTTGAGAAATCATTTATTAAAAACAAAGAAGAGTTGAAGTTATATAACAAGTATTCTGATTTTAAAACCAATATATTTTATCGAGATGGTGAGTATATGATGCAATCAATTGACACTGTTTGCCCTCAATTTTACTTTCAAAAGCGTCCTAAACTGAAAACATATAATAAAGGGATTATAAAGGGGGATTAGGTATTAAAGAAATGTGTAATAGGTATTAAATAATAATTTAAAGGTAGTGCTAAGTATATATTATGTTGATTAGATTTATATGATGTCTTTTTTACTAATAATCAAGAATTAATTGAAAACATAAAAAGAAGAGAGGTTGTATTGAGGATAATAGGTGGTAAAGAAAAGTTATATACCTATTAAAGAAAAGTTATATACCTATTAAACATAAGTTATAGAGGTATTAAAGAAAAGTTTAAAGAGAATAATAATATATATATTTATATATAAATATATATCTATGTTGTTTAATTCAATTGGCGTTATTTTTGTTAAAAATTGCTTATGAACTGGGGGTTATAGGGAAGGTTTTTATAAGTATATAAATAAAAACTAAACTTAGATTGAATAGTAGATATAACTATCACTTTTAACCTTTTATAAAAATGTAATTAAGTATAAATTATTTTTGACAATTGAGGTCAGTAGCTTGTTTAATTCAAATTTATTGACCTAATTTGTCAGAGATAACTTTATTATGCACAATCAAAATAAAATCTTAAGAGTACTTCAGCTGATCTCTTTATTAAAGAAACAGCCAGCTAAGTCAATTCGATTTCTAGCAGGTATTTTAGAAAGTACAGATAGAACCGTTTATAGATATTTGGATTTAGTTAAAGAGCTGGGTTTTGAGCTAAATAAAGACCATAATAACAAGTTTCAAATAACAAGTGATGATGAATACCAATCTATAGCATTTTCAAATGAGGAAGCTTTATTATTAAGAGATTTGGTTTTGAGTATTGGTAAGGAAAATAAACTTAAAGATTCTCTGCTTCAAAAGATTTACCTTCAATCTGAATTAGCAATCCAAAGTAATCATATTCTAAAAGCAAACCTAGGTAAGATGGTAGAAAAGATTAATTCTTCTATATCACAAAATAAAAGAATTATCTTAAAAGGCTACCATTCTATAAATACTCAAAGTATTTCTGATAGAATAATTGAGCCAATCGCTCTAACGGATAATTACAATTCTGTATGTGGTTTTGAAGTTGAAACCAAATTGAATAAGTATTATAATTTGGAAAGAATCACAGAAATTATATTATTAGATGAAAGCCAAAAGTTTATAGAATTACATCATCTTGACGAAATGGATGTTTTTGGTTTTTCAGAAATTAATGGAGAGAAATTCATAGTTGAATTATCAATTTCACTTCGAGCTTATATTCTATTAAAAGAGCAGTACCCTAAAATTGAAAAATATATCATAAAGGAAAAGAATTCAGAAAAATATAACTTATTAATTGAGGTAAATAATCCAAAACCAATTACTCGATTTATCCTTGGTTTAAAAGATGATATTGAAGTTTTTGGCTCAGAATTATTTATTAAACATCTGTCAGAAATATATTAGTGTTTTCAAGAAATTTCTGCTATTTTTACAACTTACCAAATCATATTACTACAATGTCAGAAGACCAAAAAAAACAACTCGAACAGCAACTTTGGAATATAGCTAATACCCTTCGAGGTAAAATGAATGCGGATGAATTTCGGGATTATATTTTGGGATTTATTTTTTACAAATACTTAGCGGAGAAAATGGAAATCTTTGCTAATGAAATTCTAAAACAAGATAAAATCTCATTTAGAGACATCAAATTAAACGACTCCAACGGTAAAGAATATATCGAAGCCATCCGTGAGGAATCATTAGAGAAATTAGGTTACTTTTTGCGACCTGATGAATTATTTAGCGAAGTGGCTAAACGCGGTAACAGTGATATTGAAGGTATTAATAACTTCATCTTAGAGGACTTGCAAAAAATCTTGACCAATATTCAGTTGAGTACTATGGGTACAGAAAGTGAAGAGGATTTTGATAACCTGTTCGAAGACATGGACTTGAATAGTACCAAACTAGGTAAAACCCCCGAAGCACGGAACGAAATTATCTCTAAAGTTCTTTCGCATTTAGATAAAATTGATTTCAAATTAGAAAATACAGAATTAGATGTTTTGGGTGATGCCTATGAATATTTGATAGGACAATTTGCAAGTGGAGCAGGTAAAAAGGCGGGGGAATTTTATACGCCTCAAGAAGTAAGTACCATCTTAGCAAAGATTGTAACCACTGGAAAAACAAAACTAAAATCAGCTTATGACCCAACATCAGGGTCGGGGTCTTTATTGTTACGAATAGCTAGACAAGTAAAGGAAGTAGGTAATTTTTACGGACAAGAAATGAACCGTACCACCTATAACCTTTGTAGAATGAATATGATTCTTCACGGGGTACATTACAAACAATTCGACATCAAACAAGAAGATACCTTAGAACATCCTCAACATTTAGGGATGACTTTTGAAGCTATTGTTGCCAACCCACCTTTCTCGGCAAATTGGAGTGCCAACCCATTATTTACAACCGACGACAGATTCTCTCAATATGGAAAATTAGCACCTAGTAGTAAAGCCGATTTTGCCTTTGTTCAACACATGATTCATCATTTGGCTGACAACGGAATAATGGCTTTGGTATTACCTCACGGAGCCTTATTTAGAGGAGGTGCCGAACAACACATTCGTAAGTACCTGATTGAAAACAGAAACTATCTCGATGCAGTTATTGGATTACCCGCTAACATTTTTTATGGCACTAGTATTCCAACTTGTATTATGGTCTTTAAGAAATGTAAGGAACACCCTGAAGATGTATTGTTTATTGATGCTAGCCAACATTTTGAAAAGGTTAAAACCCAAAATGTGTTACGAGATGACCATATTGATAAAATAGTTGAAACCTACCGTAACCGTATTGAAGAAGATAAATACAGTAAAAAAGTTACTTTGCAACTTATTGCTGACAATGACTACAATTTAAACATACCTCGTTATGTAGATACCTTTGAAGCCGAAGACCAAATTGACATTGATAGTATTGCTAATGAAATTAAATCTTTAGATAACCGAATTAAAGATACCGATACCGTACTTGCTGATTTCTGTAAGCAATTGAATATTGTAACTCCTTTTTAATCATGGAAAAAATAAAGAACTTGCCCTCTTTACGTTTTCCTGAGTTTAAAAATTTGTGGAATTGTAAAGTGTTATCTGAAATCATAATAAAATTAGAATCTGGAGTTAGCGTAAATTCAACAGACCAACCAGTTAAAAGCAATACTCAATTTGGCATTCTAAAAACTAGTTGTATTTCTTCTGGAAAATTTTATCATAATCAAAACAAAACAATAGTAGCTGAAGACCTAAAAAGAGCAAAACTAAATCCTGTTAAAGATTCTATTATAATCAGTAGAATGAATACCCCACTGCTTGTAGGTGAAAGTGGTTACATCGACAAAGACTACCCTAATTTATTTATCCCTGATAGATTGTGGATGACAATTGTAGATAAAAAATATACAAATTCTAAATTACTCAGCATAATTCTTTCTTCTAAAAATATGATGGGGAAAATTTCAAATATTGCTACAGGAACAAGTGGCACTATGAAAAATATATCAAAACCTAATTTTTTAAATTTAGAAGTACGAATTCCCAACCTTCCCGAACAAACCAAAATCGCCTCATTCCTCACCGCAGTTGATGACAAATTACAAGCCTTGAAACAAAAGGAAACCCTTTTGGAACAATACAAAAAGGGTATTATACAAAAAATCTTCTCGCAAGAGTTACGGTTTAAGGATGATAATGAAAATAATTACCCTGATTGGGAGGAGAAAAAGTTGAATGAGATTGCCAATAAAAAATCCTCAAACATCTCCGCAAATAAAATTGAAGATAATTTTGGAGATTACATAATATACGGAGCATCAGGGATTCTTAAAAAAGTAGATTTTTACAAAGAAGAAGATGATTACATCAGTATAATTAAAGATGGTGCGGGTGTTGGTAGGTTACTTTATTGTAAAGGGCAATCATCAGTACTTGGGACTATGGAAATAATAAGACCAAACGATGGAATAGATACATATTATCTTTTTTGTTTATTAAGTAATATTGATTTTGTAAAATATGTTACTGGCAGTACAATCCCTCACATTTATTTTAAAGATTATTCAAGTGAAATCTGTGGGATACCTTGTGTTGAAGAACAAACCAAAATCGCCACCTTTCTTTCATCTATTGATGATAAAATCAATCATTGTCAAGAACAAATAGAGAAAACGGAGGTTTGGAAAAAGGGAGTGTTGCAACAAATGTTTTGTTAATAATGGTTTTATTATGAATGAAATTTTAAAAATTATTGAAACGCGAGAATTATATTCTCACTTGATATTATCTAAAGTTTATATAAGTACACATGGCAGGACAAATGAGTCTTATAGTGGTAATTTAACTTCTGATGTGAAAAAATTATTTGGTGATGAATTCGATTTAGGGATGTATAATACTGCAACTAATTTTTTGTATTCAGAAGGTTATTTTAACTACCCGAGTTGTACCCATTTAACATTAAGTGGGAGGAGGTATTTTGAAAATTTTATAAAAAATTATAAAACTCTGAAACAAACCGACATTGAATTATTACAATATAAATTACCAGAAAGGATAGTTGATTTTTTGGGGATTTCAGCAAATATTGCAACCATAGCAGATTTTTTTGTTATGCTAACCAAATTATAAATCAAATATTTTTCAGTACAAATAATAGAAGGAAAAAAGAATTGCTACGACAAATGTTTGTTTAAATAAAAGTTTTATTATGAAAAAAAGTGCAATATATTGCGTAATCTCAAAATTTATTATAATTTTGCAACAACAGTACACACCACGCGATAGGTTCTTAGTGATAAGAAATACAGCGTCCCAGGGTGTGTCTTTTGCTTTTTATACATTTCGTTTTACTAATATAATCTCGTTACAATCCTTATTTTTAGGATTATAACGAGATTTTTTTATTCAATTATGTTCGACAAAAAACCATTTACCATAACTGAGCAAATAGAGCAATTAAAAGAAAGAGGATTGCTCTTTACCCTTGAAGATAATACTGAGCATTATTTGTCTCATATCAGTTATTATCGCCTTGGCGAATATTGGTATTCAATGCAATCAGATAAAGAAAATCACATTTTTAAAGAAAACAGTAAATTTAAAGATGTAATTTCCCTATACAACTTTGATGGAGAGTTAAAACTCTTACTTTTTGATGTCATCGAAAAAATAGAAATAAGCCTAAGAACCAAATTAATTTATCACCTTTCTCATGAATATGATCCATGGTGGTTTCAAAATTTTAATTTGTTTGTTGATAGCAAAGAATTAGTAAAAACCTTGTCAAATCTCGAATTCGAATTGGCTCGTACCAAAGAAAAAACTATCAAAAACCACTTTAAAAAATACAAAGATGATTTAAGATTTCCTCCCTCATGGAAAACACTTGAACAAACAAGTTTTGGTTCATTATCAAAACTTTATGGAAATCTTAAAAATACTATTAAATCAAAAGATACTATCGCAATTGATTATGGTGCTGTTAATCATACATTTTTACCGAGTTGGCTACAATCAATAGCACAAATACGAAATTACTGTGCTCATCATTCTCGATTATGGAATAAAAATTTACCTGGAACACCAAAGTTATTAACAAATCCCCCTTTTGATTGGATAGATGATGTTCCAAAACAACACGAATTTCCAAAACTTTACATTCATCTTTGTTTAATGAAGTACCTTTTGAATATAATACAACCGTCAAATAATTTTACAGAAAGAATTATTCACTTGTTAGAAAAATATCCAAATGTTGACCCTAATGCGATTGGTTTAAAACCTGATTGGTTTAACGAAAACTTATGGAAAAAATAATATAATGGCTAAACAACCCGAATTAGTATTAGAAGAACAATTAGTAATTCAGCTTCAAAAGTTGGGTTACGGATTGGTGTATCTGAAAGATGAGAACGAGTTAATTTCAAATCTTAAAAAGCAATTAGAAAAAAACAACAAGATTCAATTCACCAATAAAGAGTTTGAGAGAGTGATGAATATTCTGAGCAAGGGTTCGGTGTTTGAGAAAGCTAAATCTTTACGAGAAAAGCAACACATCGTTAAGGATAACGGAGACAACCTGTATTTTGAATTCATGAATACAGAACATTGGTGTCAAAATCAATTTCAGGTCACCCACCAAGTTACTATAGAAGGATCTTATAAAAATCGATACGATGTTACCCTTTTAATCAACGGCTTACCAATGGTTCAAATTGAATTGAAACGAAGAGGTTTAGAATTAAAGGAAGCCTTCAACCAAATTAATAGATATCAAAGACATTCGTTCGGGTCTAATTCAGCCTTATATCAATATGTTCAAATATTCATAATTAGTAATGGGGTGAATACTAAGTATTATGCAAACAATAGGAACCAATCGTTTAAACAAACTTTCTATTGGACAGACAAAGACAATAAACGATTAACTAATATCTTAAATGGTTTTACAAGCGAGTTCTTAGAGCCATGTCATATCTCAAAGATGATATGTAAGTATATTGTTTTGAATGAAACTTATAAAATTCCTATGGTACTTCGTCCTTACCAATATTATGCGGTAGAAACCTTAGTAGACCGAGTAAAAAACAGTACCAAAAACGGATATATTTGGCATACAACAGGTTCAGGTAAAACCTTAACTTCTTTCAAAGCAAGTCAAATTATTATGAATATACCTAAGGTTAAAAAGGTTGTATTCGTTGTAGATAGAAAAGATTTAGATTACCAAACCACAAAAGAATTCAATAGTTTCAGCAAAGGAAGTATTGATGGAACAGACAATACAAAAGCCTTAGTAAAACAATTCACAGATGATACCAAGTTGATCGTTACGACTATTCAAAAGTTGAATACTGCCATTAGTAAAAAGCAGTACTTAGACCAAATGAATAAATTGAAAGACGAGAAGATTGTTTTTGTTTTTGATGAATGTCATCGTTCTCAATTTGGGGAGACACACAATAGAATAAAATCGTTCTTTAATAATATTCAAATGTTCGGCTTTACAGGAACCCCAATTTTTGCGGACAACTCTGTAAAAAACGAATTGGGTCGAAGAACTACATCAGAACTCTTTGGAGATTGTTTGCATAAATATGTAATTACTGATGCCATTAAAGACGAGAATGTATTGAAGTTTTCAGTGGAATACGTAGGTCGTTATAAACAAAAAGAAGGTGGTTCCAATGTAGATATTGAAGTAGAGGAAATTGACACCAAAGAGTTAATGGAATCTCCGTTACGATTAGAAAAAATCACGGACTATATAATCAACAACCATAGTCGAAAAACACACAATAAAGAATTCACAGGAATGTTTTGTGTGAGTAGTGTTGATACTTTAATCAAGTATTTTGACCTATTCCAAAAGAAAAAGGAAAACGGAGAGCACAACTTAAGAATTGCAACCATTTTTAGTTATACTTCAAACGAAGATGACACAGATGCTAATGGTTTTCTTCCTGAAGAAGTTTCAGTTGTTGAGGAACCAAGAGCATTGTATGGATTAAACATGCATAGTCGTGATAAATTAGAAGAATTTATAGGACATTACAACATGATGTTTGATGCCAAATTCTCTACAAAAGATAGTGAGACCTTTTACAATTATTATAATGATATTTCAAAGAAAGTAAAGGAAAGGCAGATAGATATTTTATTGGTTGTGAATATGTTTTTGACTGGCTTCGATAGTCCTACTTTAAATACTTTATATGTAGATAAAAATCTAAAATATCACGGGTTAATTCAAGCTTATTCAAGAACAAATCGTATTATAAATGAACAGAAATCACAAGGAAATATTGTTGTATTTCGTAACTTGAAAAACGCAACAGATCAAGCAATAACTTTATTCAGTAATAAAGATGCGGTCGATGTTATCATCATGAAACCATATGAAGATTATACTGTAAAATTTAAAGAAGCATTAAAACGATTAAATGAAATCACCCCAACAATTGATAGCGTAAATGAGTTAAAAACTGAAGAGGATGAATTAGAGTTTGTTCAAGCCTTTCGTGACCTGATGCGTTTGAAAAACATCTTAAATTCATTCTCTGATTTTAGTTGGGATGACATTGGTATTGACGAACAAGAATTTGAAGATTATAAAAGTAAATATCTTGATCTTCACGACAAAGTGAAGAGAGAACATGAAGTTGAAAAAGTATCTATTTTAGAAGATGTAGATTTTGAATTGGAGTTAATACACCGTGACGAAATTAATGTTAGTTATATCATTCAGTTATTGATTAAATTGAAATCAAAAGTTAACCAAGAAGGTAAAGGTGGTGACACAGAAAGAGAAATCACAAACATTATTAATACCCACACTCAATTAAGAAGTAAAAGAGAATTGATTGAAAAATTCATCTCTCAAAATATTCCTGAAATTGAGGGCACCGATTCGATTCCACAAGAATTTGATAAGTTTTGGATAGAAGAACAACGGACTGCTTTTAATGAGTTAGTCAAGTCAGAGAACCTCTCTGCTGATAAAACAGAACAATTAATCGAGAATTATCTGTTTGCCGAGAGAGAGCCTCTTAGGGATGAGGTTTTAGATCTTATTGAAGGAGATAAGCCAACTCTTCTGCAAAGAAAAAAGGTTGGTGACGGCATCTTGAAAAAGATAATGGATTTTGTTGAGACATTTATTAACGGGATGGATGGTAATAATCTTATTTAATGCTATGACAATAAATGAAATTTTTCTAAAAAAGGAATTAACTACTCGAGCTTACAATACTTGTGTAGATAATAATATTGAAACTTTAATGGATCTTAAGCAGTTTTATTCAACTCATGGATCTTTTGAGCATTTGATTAATTGTGAGACTAAATCTAATATAGAATTAATAGGACTGTGTGTTAAATATTTTGATTTTGTTTCTGATTCTAGCGTTAAAGTTGGTGATTATTCAAATTTAGATTACTATTTTTTAATAAGAGGGTTTAATCAAAATCAGATTAATTCTTTAAATAGCTTTATATCAACAGTTTTAAATAAATTATCAATAAGGAGTATTAACGCAATAAGTAGATTTTTTTCGGGGACTATTGATGCTGAAGGATTTTCAAAATGTGTTTTTCAACATAATAATTTTGACATATACACATTAAAAAAAATGAATAATGTAGGTGCAAAATCATTACCTGAAATTTTAGCTTTTTTTAATGAAATTAAGAATTCAATAATTTTGATTAGTGAGAATACAAATGATAGTGAATTGTCAAAATTCGATATGAAACCCAAATTTATCGGTTTTGATATTAAAGTCTCTCAACTAAATGATGAGAATAGACAAATGGTAAATAATTATATTTTATCACTCACTAGTAAGCTATCTGTAAGAAGTTATAATGCCATATGTAATTTTTTAGAAAATAGATTTGATATAACTATAATGACAGATAAGATTTTAAAAAAAGATGATTTTAAATTTTCTGTTTTAAGGAATGTTGGTAGAAGATCAATACCTGAATTAGAGGAGTATTTTAATAAAATTAAAGAATTTACACTTAATGTTTTATTAGAATCTCCTTTATTATCAGAGATTAATCAAGAAAACAATTTATTAGTTAGAATACCAGATCAAACTTTAATAATCAATCAATCAATTAATCTATTTAAATTAGTCGATACATTAATTAATGAATTTAAGTTATTAAATCAGACTAATACATTTATTTTCAAACATACCCATAATTTATATATCGATAATAAATTAATAAACTTAGAAGAACTTTCTAAAACTCTCCAATTATCAGCTGAAAGAATAAGACAAATTAGGGAAAAATTATTAACTAAATTTAGTAATGAAATATCGTTATTAAAACATAACAATAAAATTCTATTGTCAAGATATAATATAGGTTTAGATGATAATTTTATAATTATAACTGATGAATTATGCAGAGAGATTAATTCACAAGATCAAATTAATTTTTCTAAACAATTCATGACTTTCATTTTATCTGTTGCTTTAGAGACAGAATTTACTTTATTGGGAGGATTAGAAGCTGTTAAATTAAAAAGAATAAGAGGGGCTGATTTTTCACATGAATGGAAAAGTTTTTATCTTATTAATAGTAAATTATTCAAACTATTTGATTTTAATAAATATATCGATGATGTAGAATTAAGAATAAATGAAAAAATAAATGAGGAATATAAATTTAGTTTTAAAAGTTACTTGTCAAATTTTAGTTATGAAAAAGGGATAGTGATTTCAGAAGAACTATTTTCTTTTTGCGAAAAATTATTAAATGAGGAGTTTTCAATTTATCTCAATATAAATGAAGAAATAATTTTTATTAGAAATACTATTAAAACAGTGTCTGAATATGCCTTAGAAGCATTGGAGAGTTTGGGAGTTCCTACACATAAGGATCTTATAGAAAAACACATTAAAGAATTATATCCTAATTTTGATAGAACAATTTCTAATAATAATTTAAAAAGAGAATATGGATTTGTTCCATTTGGTAGATCAAGTGTTTTTGGATTAAAAAAATGGGAATTAGAAAACAATACTATTAAAAGTGGTACAATTAGGAGCATAGTAGAAGAATTTTTATTGGATAAATCGGAGCCAATCCATATTAATGAAATTTCAAATTATGTTTTACAATATAGACCTGAGAGCAATCAGAAGAGTATCATTTACAATTTAAAAATGGAAGATAATAATCGTTTTTTGTTTTTTAAAAACTCTTATATAGGATTAAAGTCTTTAAACTACAATTTAAATTTATTCGAACCTTTAGAGCCTTCACATAAAAAAAATATTAGTATTGTAAATTCAATGACAAGTAAAATTGAAAATTATAATTTTCTAATTAACTTTATTACAAATAATAAGAGATTACCATTAGCCAATAAAAGTGATGAATATGTTTTATATAATTTTTATTATAATCAAAAAAAACTTTTTGAAAAATCAATGTTAAATGAGTTGTATAAAATGAAATTCATTGAAGTAATTGAACTTATAAAAAAAAGAAAATTTATCAATTATAAGTGAAATATTATTTAATATGAAATAATAAAATTTATTAAAGTTAATTAACTAATCCAGAATAAATGATTATGAATGCAAAAGAGATAAAATCTTTACAACTGCAAAAGCTTAAGGCAGAATGTGAAAATAATGATATACAATTTGATTCGATGAAGGTTTTATTAGAATCTGAAAAAGTTAAGAAACTTCAAAAAAGGAATCATTATATTCAACAAACAATTGTTGATGAAATTGAAAAAGCTATAAAATGAAAATAAGCTCAATAATCATAGAAAATTTTAGGCAATATTATAATAATGTTAGTCTTGATTTAAACACCCAAGAAAATAAAAACATAGTTTTAATCGGAGGAAGAAATGGTTATGGTAAAACCAATTTTCTAATTTCTCTAGTTTGGTGTCTTTATGGTGAAAAAATATCTCAAGTAGATGAAAATTTTAAAAAGGAGATTCAAAAGGAAAAAAATTATTCACAGTTCATGAAGCAATCTTTGAATTGGAAGTCCTTAAACGAAGGTAAAGATACTTTTTCAATTCAATTAGAAATCTCAGAATTAGAGCTTCCGATGCTTAAATCTTTTAATGATGGTATTGGTTGTATTATAGTTAAACGAGATTTTAATGTTTTAACAATGAAAGAAAATCTATCTATTAGAGATGGGAAAAATAGAGAAGAATTATTTGATGATATAGAGGACAAAATAAATTTTATAAATGATTATATCATTCCATTAGATGCAGCTAAATTTGTTTTTTTTGATGCTGAAAAAATTGCTGCTTTGGCTGAATTATCAACTAAAGATGAAGGTAATGTGCTTAATGATGCATTGGGTAAGATTTTAGGTTTAGATATTTATGAAGATTTAATTGAAGATTTGGAATCTTATTCTAATAATTTAAGAAAAGAAGGGGCAAACAAAAATATTCAGGATCAAATTATAGATAGAGAGAAAACTATTGAAATGAACCTAAATGAGATTAATAAAATTGATGAAAATGTAGGTGAATTAGTTAAAGAAATTTCGGAAATAAAATTTAAGATTAAAGAGTATGAAAATTTCATTAATGAAAACAGCAAGGAAAATATAGTTCAATTTGATAGAGAATTCTATTTGAAAAAGAAAGAAGATCTAGAGACGAAAGTAAATGATCTAGAATTAGCTTTTAATGATTTAAGTGAATTGATTCCATTAGCTATTTTGACAGGAAAATTAGGAGAGGTTGATGAGCATTTAACTTTGCAGGATAGTAATCAGGTATCTAAAATTTCAACTTCAGAAATTTTAGATGTGATAGATGATTTTATTGAAAAACTTTTTAATCAAGCACCCGAACCATACAATAGCTCTTTAACTTTAAAAGATAAAATGTTTTATTATGATAAAGCTCAAAAAATAAGTGCTGAATTATTTGGTCAAAAAAATGATACCCAGATAGAATTAGAATTTGAGCATGACTTAAATAATTACGAGAAAAGCTTGATGCATAATGCAATTAGGATTGTAGATGTTCAGTCTAAGGATAGTTTTGAAACTACAATGGACACTTACAACATTAATAAAATTGAATTAAATGATGTTACTCAAATAATTAGTAAGATAGATTCTGATTTAGTTGACGATTATATTATTGAAAAAATGATTGAAAAAGAAAAGTCTGAAAGATTATTAAGCGAGAAAGATCAAAATATAGGTAGTTTTAGGGCTAATAAGGAAAAATTAAAAAAAGATAATGTTCGATTAAATCAAGAATATCAAAGTTTAATTCAAAAAGCAGGAGTAACACAAATTAATAAGACTAAGTTTGATAAAACCAGAGAATACATTAGTGTATTGCAAAATTTTGTAGAATCTGAAAAAAAAGAAAAAAAAGAAAGTTTAGAAAAGAACATACTTTCCGAGTTAAAAAAACTTCTTCATAAATTACAAAATGAAGTTATTTCTGCAAAATTAATTTCAAATGTATCTGTTGGAATCTTACCAGATAATTCTGGAATGAAAATTACGTTGTATGATTCTAATGGTAATGAGATAAAAAAAGAAATATTAAGTTCGGGTGAAAAGCAAATTTATATTTCTTGTTTGATCAAAGCTATTCTTAAAGAATCTATTCAAAGTTTACCAATATTTATTGATACTCCATTAGGAAGATTAGATGATGAACATATTAAAAATATTTTATTGTATTATTATCCAGACCTATCTGATCAAGTTGTGATTTTATCTACAAATAATGAGATTACTCCCCGTAGATATAAAGATATTGAAGAAAATGTCTCAAAATCATATTTATTAGAAAATGATGGTACAAAAACAAATGTAAAATCTGGTTACTTTAAAAGTGTATAGTTATGATAAGATTTAAAATAGATAATGAAAGCACAGATTTATTGGATAGGATTACTAATATTTATGGTTTTAAAAGAGATACTATAACAGCTAGAATTGCATTTTCTCTTAGTTTAAATAAAGGAACTCATTTTGATGTTGATAGAGATAATTTGCAATCTAATGGTAGAGAATATACGCCAACTAGTAATTTTTTTGGTAAAATTATAGATGGAGTTGATAATTATATTATTTATAAAACTATAATGGATCAACATTATCAGCGTATTTTAGCTGAAAGTGATTTTATTAAATTAACTAAATTTCATTTGGCAGATGGGCTCAATATTTGGATAAAAGAATTAAATACTAATTCTATCTCAAGAGGAAATCATATTGATTTTTTAATGAAAAACATTAAAGATAGTTTAGAGCTTAGAAAAAATCTTGTGAGGATTAAAAGTTCTTCAAATTTGAATTCAAATGTTTCAGAATATAAAGATGCTCTGTCTTTTATTATTGGTAGCTATGAAGACGGCACAGATGTTGAAATTAAAATTAATGATCTTAGAGAATTTGATAACAGGAATATTGCTATAGCAGGAATGGCAGGATCTGGTAAAACCCAACTGGTAAAAGATATTCTATATCAAATATCGAAAAATTCAAATAATCAACTTAAGTTTATCTTTTTTGATTATAAAGGAGAGGGGAATCCTGAACAATTAAAAACATTTTTAAATTCAACAGATTGTGAATTTATTGACATTGTAAAAAATGGTGGTATAAAATTTAATCCATTTTCTTCAATTAGTTTAGATGAAAGAGAAAGACCATTTAGTATTAATGCATTTGTTGATACAATTGCCACTTTTGTACCTGGTATAGGTGTTGTGCAAAAAAACAGCTTAAAAACGATACTTAGAGAACTTTTAGACAATAAAAAAGGAACATACCCAACAATTAATGAATTGTTTCAAAATCTTCAAGAATACTATGAAACAAACAAAATCAAACCAGATTCCTTATATTCTTCAATTCAAAATCTTACAGAAAATTTGTTTAATGTTAATTCCGAAGACATATTAAATAAAAGTCTTTATTTAAATCTACCTCCAAATTTATCTGATGTATTGAGACAATTACTAGTTTTTTTACTACTTCGTTATTTTAATACTTATTTTAGTTCAACAAATGATGTTGAACCTTTAGACAATATAATTCCATTAAGATATGTTATAGTCATAGATGAAGCACATGTATATCTTAAAAATAGAAATGCAAGAAAAGCATTAGAAGAATTATTACGATTATTAAGATCTAAAGGCGTTATAGTTGTAATGTTATCTCAAGGGGTTGAAGACTATAAAACTAAAGATTTCGATTTCGCTTCTCAAGTAAAGTTGCCAATTTGTTTAAACGTTCAAAATAAAGATTATAGAATGATTGAGTCTTTCGTTGGAACATCAAATAGTAAATTTAAATTAGAAGCAGAGATTAAAAAACTTGATTCTGGTTTAGGTTTAATTAATTTAGCAGAGCCCAAAACCATAAAATTGAGGCAGTTTTGGGAAACTATTAAAAAACAATAAAAAATTTAGCAGGTAATTTATTTATTAATTTTTGATGAAAAAAAAAACATTTATTTTCTTGATATTACTTAGTGTATCCTCAGCATTATTTTCACAAACAGCAAAGCAACTTATAGATACATCAGATGTAAAAGCATACAACGGTGATTATGTTGGAGCGATAGTAGGCTATGATAAAGTTTTACAACAAGACCCTAATAATGCTATTTGTTTATACAAAAGAGGATTAGCTATTATCAAAATTGGAGATAATATAGATGATGCTATAAATGATTTCACAAAAGCTATTAAAATCAAACCCAAATATAGTGATGCATATTGGGGTAGAGGGATTGCTAAAAGAGTAATTCAAGATTACAAGGGGGCAAGTGATGATTTAGAAGAAGCAATACGATTAAATCCTAATGATTATGTTGCATACTTGAGTATTGCTCAGGTTAAATATTATTTAACCGATTATACTAAAGCAGATTATTATTATACTGAGTATTTAAAAAAATTCCCTAATGATTATAAAGTCTATTCCGATAGAGGTTTTGTAAGAATGGAGAGATTATATTTAAAAGAAGCAATAGAAGATTATAATAAAGCAATTGAATTAAATCCTAATGATTATTTGTATTATTTAGACAGGGGTAAAGCGAAATATCTCGTTGAAGATTTAGATGGAGCAAATTTGGATTTTATCAAATCAATGGAAATCAAACCTAACTCTTTAGATTTACTTTATTCTTTAGGTACCTTTTATATTGAACAAGAAAAATTCAATGAAGCTATTGTTTATCTTGATAAATTATTGGTTTTAGATAACGATGATTCGAGAGCCTATCTAAATAGAGGTTTTGCAAAAAATGCACTTGAAAGATTTGAAGAAGCATTAGTTGATTTAGATAGAGCAATTGAATTAGAACCAGATTTAGGATACATGTATTTACAAAGAGGATATTCTAAACTACAATTAGGTTTTACAAATGAAGCATGTATTGACTTCAATAAAGCCGATACATTTGGAGACAAAAATGCTAAAGAATATATTGAAGAATATTGTGAATAATTTTTCTATTAAATAGTATCAATGAGTCTTAGCGAATTTGAGCTGTATAATATATTTATGTATTCTTTTGTTAATTTAATTGACAGTTAAACGAAGATAAGTATCCCAGAGATAAATCATTATTTATTGTTAAAGTTTTCTACATTTCAAATAGTAAATAACTATTAAGCTCAATTTTGAAGAAAAAATCATTTGCTTTATTAACATAGAAATAAATTAAAATAGCCTTAAATCGACTAAAATTAAAGTATTCAAGATTGAAATTTAGCTTTTATTAAAAATTAGTTTATCTCTGGGATAATAAATCTTCAATGTTTGTTGTAATTATTAGCCAAAACGTATTAGCAACTTTAAAAGTTTATTTGGAGTGTTACATTAAAGGCTAATTACTTAAATTGAGATTTGTTCACAATCAGTTATTATACTATTTAAATAAAATTAGAGAAGATTGACGTCATTATTAAATTGAGGTAAAAGTTGAATGATGTGGTATGTCTGTTTATTGAAGAATCTCCATTTATTTTTTTGAATTTATAACTCTTAAGAATTTTAATTTAATTATATATTTTTGATATACAGTTTTTTAATTGAATAGAGTGTAGTTTATCTTATTAGTCACTAATTTTAGTTTATCAAATACCAGATATTAATAGAAATTAGGTTATACCTACATTTTTCAACACACTCCTTGAGAGAAAATCAATCTGATTTAATCCCCCCCCTTGAATATTAAGTAAATCGTTTTTGTAATTTTTGGCTTTTTCAAAAAGTTAAAAATAAAACATTGTGGGGATATAGTGGGGATATTTATAAATAAAAAACCCTAACGAGCTGATTAACAGTTGTTAGGGTTTTAATTCAGCGGAGAAAGAGGGATTCGAACCCCCGGACCTGTTACAGTCAACAGTTTTCAAGACTGCCGCATTCGACCGCTCTGCCATTTCTCCAGTATGTCGCTTTCATTATCTGATTGCGAGTGCAAATATAAGAACCTTTTTTGGTTATGCAAATCTATTTTTATAAAAAAAGCATCAATTTAATGCACTATTTTTTAAATGTTTCATTTTCTTTGCTTTAGGATAAACTTATTTTTGCTAAAAATAAAATAAATTATTTTAATACTTTACGTATTCCATTATTTCTAATCCATATCCAATCATTCCAACACGTTTAGTACCTTCTGTATTGGATACTAATCGGATTTTTGAAATATCAATATCGTGTAATATTTGAGCACCAATTCCAAAATCTTTATTGTCAATAACAATTTTGGGAGCTTTCATTTCTCCTTCGCTTTGTAATGCTTTAAGTTCTGTTATACGATTAAGCAAATTAACGGACTGCATATCTTGGTTAATGAAAATAATAGCTCCTTTTCCTTCTTCGTTGATAACCTTGAACATATCATCTAATTGTTGTTCCGCATTATTAGTTAAGGTGCCTAATAAATCGTTATTAACTTGAGAAGAGTGAATTCTTGTCAAAATCGATTCTCCTAAATTCCAATTTCCTTTTGTTAAGGCAATATGTATTTGTTTGTTGGTTGTTTGTTGGTAAGCTCGCAATCTGAAAGTTCCAAAACGAGTTTCGATATCAAAATCTTCTTTCTTAACAATTAAGCTATCGTGTTGCATTCTGTAAGCTACTAATGCTTCAATTGAAACTAATTTCAAATCAAATTTCTTTGCCACTTTTACTAATTGTGGTAAGCGTGCCATTGATCCGTCTTCATTCATTATTTCTACAATCACACCTGCTGATTTAAATCCAGCTAATCGAGCAAAATCTATTGCAGCTTCAGTATGTCCAGTTCTTCGTAATACGCCTCCTTGCTTTGCGATAAGAGGAAATATGTGTCCAGGTCGAGCTAAATCATGTGGTTTTGTTTTAGAATCAACAAATGACAAAATAGTTTTTGCTCTATCTGCTGCTGATATTCCTGTTGTAACTCCATTACCACGTAAATCTACCGAAACTGTAAAAGCAGTTTCCATTGGGTCCGTATTATTACTCACCATTACATGTAATCCTAGTTCTTTACAACGACTTTCAGTTAATGGAGCACATATTAATCCACGGCCGTGAGTGGCCATGAAATTAATCATTTCTGGAGTTACTTTTTCGGCTGCAGCCAAAAAATCGCCTTCGTTTTCACGATCTTCATCATCAACAACAATAATAATTTTTCCTTGTCGAATGTCTTCGATAGCTTCTTCAATAGTGTTTAGATGTATTTTATTTGTAACCATTTAGGGTTTAATTTTGGGATGGAAATAATTTTTTTAATACTTTTTGAAAGGGTGCTAATATAACATCCATGTTGATTAATCCAATATCATTCGTAGCTCTATATGTTAATAATATGGCGAGTGGAGTTAGAATAAATGAGGACATCCAAGCACCCATAAATGGCGATAAACCTCCTTCTTGGGAAATTCTCTTACCAAATGTATTAATAAAGTGAAATGATATAAAAATTAAAACTGCAAATACAATTGGTAATCCAAGTCCTCCTTTTCGGATGATGGCTCCTAATGGTGCTCCAATGAAAAACATTAAAAAACAAGCAAAAGCAATGACAAATTTATCGTACAATGCAGATAAATGTTTGTTGATGTTTTTCTGTTTATTTGTTAATTCTGTTTTTGAAGCATCAATTGAAAAAATAGTACTTGATAAATTGCTACTTGCAATTTTTAGTATTTCTGATTTTTTAGTATTATCAAATAAAGATAAGATGTTTTTGTGAAAAGGTTTTGTTTCTTTTTTCAGTTTAATTTTAGGACTCTTTGGAATACCAACTCTTTGGCTGATATTTTCAGAGAACGAAATGATATCTGTTTTTAGATTTTTGTTAAGTGAGTCCAAAGTGTAATTTAATTCACTAGCAGTAAGCATGGTATTTGTATTGCTAACACTTTCATCATTGATGTCAACTTTGTTTAATTCGGATAAATCAATATTAATAATGTCTTTCTTAAAAGAACTTTTTACGAAAGGCATTTTGTCACGTTCTTCATATTTTTTCGGAATAACATCTTCGTAATAGTTACCATCTTTTAGTACTAATTGTAAAATACTAGATTCTTTACTACTTATTAATTCGCCATTTTTAGCCTTAATAACTTTTTTACTTCCATCACCATTATTTGATTTTATATGTATGGTAATTCCAGTTAAAATGTTTCCGTTTTCACCGGATTTCTTATTGACTTTTATGTTATATAATCCCACATCGCTAAACTGACCTTCGGCAATAGCCAATGCTGGTTTTGCTTGCGCTATATTTTTTCTGAAATTGACAAATTTATATTCTGCTAAAGGGATGATATTATTAGCAAAAAAGAAAGCGACAATACTTAACAATGCTATGAATAGTACTAAGGTTCTCATGGCTCTTTGCAATGATATTCCAGCAGATTTCATTGCGGCAAATTCATAATTTTCAGATAAATCACCAAAAGTCATTATCGATGCTAATAGTACAGATAATGGAAGTACTAATGGAATTATTCGTGGCATCGAAAACATTAAAAATTTAAATACCATTGGTAAATCTAAATCTTTACCTGCTAATTCAGCTATAAATAACCAAACGGTTTGAAGTATGAATATAAAAAAAAGAATTACAAATACAGTAGTAAATGTAATCAGGAATGTTTTAAGAATGTATTTGTCTAGAATTTTCACCTACGGATTAATCTAATTTGTTGATGTAGTAATTTGGATATTTACTTTCGACAAAGGTAAATTGATTTTTTGACAAAGGTTGATTGGTTTTAAAAGAATTAACGGTTAGGGTAGTTTTTGTTCCTTTTTTTCCCATTTCAATCAAATTGTAGATGTGTTTGGTTTGTACGTCAATACCAAGTAAAACTTCTTTTCTTTGGTCTCTTGAACTTAATGGAACTAATTTTACATATTGTATTTTTCTACCTTTAACATCCTGAACAATATCCATTGAATATTTATATCCAGAATTAAAAAAAGTTAGCATTTTCGAAGGTGTTACTGCGTTATCATCTTTTTCATTAACGGTTGATATGGTAACTTCTTCGTCTTCAGGAACTATAGTGTATGTTTTTTTTCCGTCAAAAATTTTAGTAACTCCCATGAAATTCAATACATATTGATTTCCTTTAAGCGTAACGTTTCCTTTGCTATCTTGATTGATGTTCTCTTTAGCATTGTTCAAAGAGTATTTGAAATCAATTACAATAGAGTTGTAGCTTTTAACTTTAGCAGATACTTGGTCTAAAAGTTCTTTTGCTTTTTTATCTTGTGCTTGAACAGTCAAGTTTAAAAGTACTAAAGCAGCTAGTAGTAAAAATTTTTTCACAAATGAATTTGAATTAATGTTCTTGGATTGATTGGGCTGATTTGGAACCATCAATTTTTGAATCTTAGATTTCATGGTATTAGTTGTTTTGTTCATTGTTAAAGAATTGATCTAGAGAAACCATGTCTGAAATGTTCACACTACGAGCTTTACTTCCTTCAAAAGGACCAACAATTCCTGCTGCTTCTAATTGATCAATCAATCTTCCAGCTCTGTTGTAGCCTAATTTTAGTTTTCTTTGTAACAATGAAGCTGAACCTTGTTGTGCATTCACAATAATCTCGGCAGCTTCTCTAAACAAAGTGTCTCTGTCAGAAATATCCATATCAAGATTAATGCCACTTTCCTCTCCAATGAACTCTGGAAGTAAATAAGCGGTTGCGTATGCTTTTTGGGATCCTATAAATTCGGTAATTTTTTCTACTTCTGGAGTGTCAACAAAGGCGCATTGTACACGAACCATATCGTTTCCATTTGTATAGAGCATATCACCACGTCCTATTAATTGATCTGCTCCTTGAGCATCCAGAATAGTACGAGAGTCAATTTTTGATGTTACTCTAAAAGCAATTCTTGCAGGGAAATTAGCTTTAATTAAACCTGTAATAACATTTACCGAAGGTCTTTGTGTTGCTATAATTAAGTGAATTCCAATGGCTCTGGCTAATTGTGCTAAACGGGCTATAGGAACTTCAACTTCTTTTCCAGCAGTCATAATTAAATCAGCAAACTCATCAACCACCAAAACGATGTAGGGTAAAAAGCGGTGTCCGTTTTCAGGATTTAATTTTCGAGACTTGAATTTATCATTGTATTCCTTGATATTTCGCACCATAGCGTCTTTTAGCAATGAATACCGATTGTCCATTTCTACACAAAGCGAATTCAATGTATTGACTACTTTCGCATTATCCGTTATTATGGCATCGTCTAAATCAGGTAATTTAGCTAAGTAATGTCTTTCGATTTTATTGAATAAAGTTAGTTCGACTTTTTTAGGGTCAACCAATACAAATTTTACTTCAGCAGGATGTTTTTTGTATAAAAGAGATGTCAATACCGCGTTTAAACCTACAGATTTTCCTTGTCCTGTAGCTCCTGCCATCAATAAATGGGGCATTTTAGCTAAATCCACAACAAATGTTTCATTCGAAATAGTTTTACCCAATGCAATTGGTAATTCCATTTCAGCTTCTTGAAATTTAGCAGAGCCAATAACACTTTTCATAGAAACCATTGTTGGATTCTTATTAGGAACTTCAATACCTATCGTCCCTTTTCCAGGAATAGGAGCAATAATACGAATTCCTAATGCCGAAAGTGATAAGGCAATATCATCTTCTAAACTTTTGATTTTTGAGATTCTAATTCCAGCTTCAGGAACAATTTCATATAAAGTTACTGATGGACCAACTGTTGCTTTAATCTGAGCAATTTCAATTTTATAATTGCGAAGGGTGTCAACAATCTTGTTTTTGTTTTCCTCTAATTCTTCTTGATTAATAGTAATTCCTCCAGTTGAATATTCTTTTAATAAATCAATTGTAGGGAATTTATAATTCGATAAATCCAAAGTTGGATCAAATAATCCAAAATCAGCCACTAATCGAGAAGCCAAATTTTCTTCAATAATGTCTTCTTCCGGAGCTTTTTCAATTACAAAAGCTTCATCATTTGTAGCAATTACTTCGGGTACTTTTGGAGTAATTGGTAAGGCAATTGATTTTAAAACAGGGTCTAAATTGATGTCTGACGAATTACTTATGGTTGGTTTTAAAGCCTCTTTGTTAATTTCGAATTGAGAACCAGTTGTTTTTATGTGAATAGTATCAAGTTCTTCATCTTCAACTTCAGGAACAGCAAATTCTTCTAGATTATAGCTATTGTCAACTGTTTTGAAAGGATTTGAAGTGATATCCGTTTTAATTTCTTTTTTTGTGTTTTCGAAAAAAGATTGAATTTTTTCTGGTGAAAGTTTGATTTTAAAAATCAAATAGATAATTAAACCAAAAATCAGTACTAATAAAGTTCCAGTTTTACCAATATAATCTTGTGAAAACAGGTTTAATTCATAACCAATTGTTCCTCCTAACTCTGGTAATGAAGTGGCAAAAAATCCAAATAGAACCGATACGATAATGATAACGAACAAATCCCAAAACCAAATGTTTTTTAATTTTCTCAAAGAAAGTCCAAGAAGCATATATATTCCTGTCAGAAAAAACAAACGGACAAATATAAATGCGGCAACTCCAAAACCTTTGTAAACGATTAAATCAGCTAAAAACGCACCAAATTTCCCCAGCCAGTTTTGTACTGTTTCTGTTCTGTCGGCTAATTTAGTTACAGCACTTTGATCTGCTTGACCGTATATATAAAAAGAGATGAAAGCAAGTAATAAAGCGATTGAAAATAATACCAAAAGACTACCAAAAACAATTTTTTGTTGCTTTGATATTTTCCAGAATTGAGATACTTCAGACTCAGAACTATTTTTTTTGTCCAAAGATGATGCTTTTGCTGTTTTTGCCATTCCTGATTTTAAATTGTACTTATAAAAGTATTGGGAGATAAATAATTAAGCCAATTATGATTGCTGTTATAGCTGCGAAAAAAACGGCTCCAGCAGCAATATCTTTGATGAAACCAATTCGCTCATGATAATCTGGATGTATAAAATCTGCTATTTTTTCTACTGCAGTATTCAACCCTTCAATACTCATTACTAAACCAATTGCAAGGATTTGAAAAAGCCAATCCGTTTTGGAAATACCAAAATAAAATCCCGCAAAAGTAAGTGCTAAGCCTATTGAGAATTGAACCATCACACTGTGCTCTGTTGTAATTAATTTTACAGCACCTTTGAAAGCAAATGTTACACTTTTAAGTCTACCCGTAAAAAACGAATTGTCTTTTTGAAATTCCATTGATTTGGTTTAATTAAAGTACTGCTAAAGCAGCTTCGTAATTAGGCTCGTTTGCAATTTCTGAAACTTGTTCTGTATGAAGAATTTTTCCGTTTTCATCTGTAACAATAACGGCTCTTGAGTGTAAATGTGCTAATGCACCATCAACAATAGTAAGACCATTTGAAGTTCCAAAATTTCCAGTTTGAAAATCAGATAAGTTGATTACATTTTCTATTCCTTCAGCTCCACAGAAACGTTTTTGTGCAAATGGTAAATCTCTAGAAATACATAATACAGTTGTGTTGTTCAATGAACTAGCGCTTTCGTTAAATTTTCTAACAGAAGTAGCACAAGTTCCAGTATCAATACTTGGGAAAATATTTAAGACTAATCTTTTTCCAGCAAAATCAGCAAGTGTAGCTATTGAAAGATCGTTTTTTACTAATTTAAAATCAGCAAGAGGTGTTCCTATTTTTGGTAATTCACCTGATGTGTTGATAGGATTTCCTCCTAATGTTATGGCAGCCATATTGTATGTTTTTTATTGAGGTTCAAAAGTATGAAAATTATTTAAGATTTTGTTAAAAATGGATAAAGAACGGGAACTAAAAAAAATATTGAATAAAAAAAACGCACTCATAGCGGAGCACGTTTTGTAAAAGCAAGATTTTTTATCTTATCAATATTTTACTTGGGTTTGATTCTAATTTATTTATCGATAGAACCAAGTACTCGTTTCATAAAAGTGTTTAACGCTTCTTTTTTATCAGCGCCATCTTTTATCAATTTGTTTACTTCCAATGCGCCATACATATTTGAAATCAATTCACCTATAACATCTAATTCTTCGTCTTTCAACGAGGCAATTTCTGTCATGGCTTCAAGAACTTCAATAGTTTCAATGATATAATCTTGATCGTTTTCTTCTATAAACTGTGTTAAATGCTTTATTACAGGTAATTTCATAACTTTTTGTTTAAAGAATTTCTTGTACTAAATCGATTAAAACTTCTTGTTTATTAGTTTGTGTTTCGTTCACTAATTTACCATTTACAAAAGTTGCAAAAGTAGGTAAGTTACTTACATTAGCTAGTTTTCTTGATTCTGGAGAATTTTCCGCATCCACAAGAACAAAAGCCAAAGCTTCATTTTCTGTTGCTAATTTTTTGAATTTTGGTTTCATGATACGGCAATTACCACACCAAGAAGCTGAAAACTGAACTACAACTTTATCGTTTTTTTCGATTAAGTCTGCTAAGGTATCTTCGTTTAATTCTATTAACATGATTTTTATTTTTTTTAGTGTATTTCTAAATACAATGGCAATTTAAATATTGAAAATTGCCATTGATTTAAAAATGCTTTTGTTATTAGTGTGATCCTAAATAAGCTGCTGTACTGTTTCTGTCTGCGCTCATTGCATCTTTTCCTTTTTCCCAGTTTGCAGGACAAACTTCACCTTTTTCTTGTACGTGTGTATACGCATCAATTAAACGGATATATTCGTTTACATTTCTACCTAATGGCATATCATTTACACTTTCGTGGAAAATTTTTCCAGTTTCGTCAACTAAGTAAGTTGCTCTGTAAGTTACATTAGAACCTTCAACAATTACTGAATCAGTATCTTCGCTGTAGCTAGTTGATTCTATATCTAAAATTCCAAGAATGTTAGATAAATTTCTGTTAGTATCTGCAAGAATTGGGTAAGTTACTCCTTCAATTCCACCGTTGTTTTTTGCTGTGTTTAACCAGGCAAAGTGAACTTCGTTAGTATCACATGAAGCTCCAATTACAATTGTGTTTCTTTTTTCAAATTCTGGTAACGCAGCTTGAAACGCATGTAGTTCTGTTGGACATACGAAAGTGAAATCTTTTGGGTACCAAAACAATAATACTTTTTTGTTGTTTTTTGTAGCTTCTTCAAAAATGTTGATTTTCAAATTATCGCCCATTTCAGAGATGGCGTCAACTGCAATACTTGGGAATTTTTTTCCTACTAATGACATATTATTTTATTTTTTGTTAATGTTCTTATTTTGTTGATGCAAATATAAATCAAACTACAAGTTTGAACGTATAAATTTTGATTATAAATATTTATTTTAAAATAGTATTTGATTATAGTAATTTTGTATTAGCTTATAATCAGTCTTATAGGTTGTTAATAACCACAGGTAAACTTCCTTTGCAAACGGTATTGTTTAGCAATTGTTTTGCAGCAGTTTCTTGAAATTCTATAAAATCTTGATACATTTCAATAATTCCAGAGGCGTTTTTTAAATTTGGTATCACCTGAAGTGCATAAGGATTCCCAAAAACATACAGAATACACTTTTTCGAGCTGAATAATTCTGCTAAAAAATGTAAAACAGCTTCATCAATATCAAAATTGTTTAGAGGCTTTGCTTTTGGTACAAATAACGAAACAATTATAGTGTCAAATGAATGTAAAGCTGTTTCTAATTCTGTGATGGAATCGGTATCATCTCCCAAATTGATTTCAAATTCAGCGGAAGATAGGGAAGTAGACAGGCTTTTAAAAAATGCATTATCAACGGTTTTATAAATGCTTATTTTAGCTAATGAATTTCTTTTTTTAGCATCAAATACCATTTCTGTGGAATTGCTGTCTTTTATTTTGGTAATGCAATTTTCTGCAATTTTCTTATTTAAGATATTTGTGTATTCAAAATCAAAATCATCTTTGGCAGTTTCTGAGAATGTATTTTCACCTTCAATGATTCCAGCCTTTTGTTTGCATTTCCATAAACGATTGAAACTAGCTTCGATTCGTTCAGGTGTAGCATTGTTATATATTTCCTGAATTCCTTCCGCTACATTTTCAGCAAAACACAATACATCATTTCCAGCATTGAAAGCTTCCCATTCTAATTGCCCTTTTTTAGCGTATAATTTAGAGACACTGTGCATATTCAAAGCATCTGAAATTACTAAACCATCGTACCCTAATTTTTCTCGCAAAAGTGTTTCAATGATTGGTTTTGATAGTGTAGCAGAAATGTTTTTTCCTTCATTCAAAGCGGGAACTGCTAAGTGACCAATCATAATAGAATCAACATTGTTTTCAATTCCTTTTACAAAAGGATACAATTCATTGTCTAATAATTGGTCTAAATTTTCTTCTAAAATAGGTAATCCTAAATGCGAATCTACATTTGTATTTCCGTGACCCGGAAAGTGTTTCAGGCAACCTAAAATTCCAACATCAGACATTCCTTTTAAATATTCCAAGGCAAAAATGGCTACTTTTTCTTTGTTTTGACCAAAGGAACGATACCCAATTACAGGATTATTTGGATTGTTGTTGATGTCAGCTAATGGTGCTAAATTATAATGAATTCTAGCAGATTTGAGGTCTAAACCGATTTGTTTTCCAACTTCGTAAGCCAAATGGTTTTCGCTTTCAGGCAGTGCGCCAAGGGTTATTGCGTAAGGATATTGAGGTGTTTTTTCAACTCTCATCGCTAATCCCCATTCTGCATCAATACTTATTAATAAGGGTGTCGTTGCGCATTTTTGATAGCGAACAATCAGCTCTTTTAGTTTATGATAACTATTGTCATTTAGAACTACTTTTTTCTTTGTTTCATAGTTGGTTGCAGCACTTGCTCGACTATGAAAAAAAGTAAGACCACCTATATTATATTCTTTGATAAGTCGTTCCGTTTCTTGGATGTTTTCTTCGGTATCGTTTATAAATACGGCAGGAAAAAAGAATTGTCCTATTTTTTGCTCTAATGTCATTATTGAATAGCCATTATTTGTAAAATTATATTTTTGCTTTTTTGCCAAAATCAGATGGAAATATCAAAAAGCGAGATAGAATTAATCCTGGAATAGTTGCGCAAAATACCCAAATAAAGAAATTAGCATATCCTAGATATTCTTGAATATATCCACTTAACATACCAGGAAGCATCATTCCTAAAGCCATAAAACCGGTTGCAATTGCATAATGAGATGTTTTTGATTCGCCTTCAGCAACATAAATAAGAAACATCATAAAAGCAGCAAAACCAAAACCATATCCAAATTGCTCAATTATTATTGCAGCATAAATAAAAGGATTAAAATTAAAATCTATTAGAAATGGATTTAATTTAAAGTCAATAAACCAAAAGCTTACATTTATAACAGTTTCAGGATGAAAATGAGATAATAAAATAAAACCAATGATAGGTAAATGCATTATTAAAATCATTGGCAACATCCATTTTTTGAGACCATCTCTGGATATGGCAATTCCTCCTAAAATTCCACCAATGACTAGCGATAAAACTCCAAAAGTACCGTAAGCAATACCAACATCTTGGGTTGTTAATCCCATTCCTCCTACGGCTTTTTCGTCTATTAAGAAGGGAGTAAGCATTTTTAGTAACTGCGATTCTCCAAGCCTAAAAACGAGAATGAAAATCATAACTAAACCAATTTGTTTCTTTTGGAAAAAACTAATAAAAACAGCTTTAAAACTTTTACTTTCTCTAGTTTCCGTATTATTGATAGACTCTGAATTTTCTGTTTTAGGAGTAGAAAAATAATTGTAAAGCGTAATCAAAGCCATTAGGATAGCTACAAAAATCATAGTGTAGGACCATGCTTTATGCTTATCGCCAAATTCTTGTTCGAGATAACCAGCAATAATTACAATTAAACCGTTTCCAGTTAACATCGAAAGGCGGTAAAAAGTACTTCGGATTCCTAAAAAAAAGGATTGTTGTTCTTTGGGCAAAGCCAATAAATAAAAGCCATCACTAGCTACATCATTTGAAGCAGAAGCAAATGCAGCTACCCAAAAAATGGCTAAACTAACAACGAAAAATTGGCTTACGGGAATGCTTAAACCAACTAATAAAAAAGCAATTGAAATGAGTAATTGCATGCCCAAAAACCACTTTCGTTTGGTGCTATATAGGTCAATAAATGGACTCCATAAAGGTTTTATTACCCAAGGTAAATACAATAAACTGGTGTAAATTCCAATGTCTTCATTGCTGACGCCTAGACTTTTATACATAATTACTGAAACCGAAATAATAATTGCATAGGGTAAGCCAGAAGCGAAGTTTAATACAGGAATCCAAAACCAAGGTTTATTGTCTATTTTCATATTTTAATTTTGTTTTTTGATTCCTTATTGCAAATCAATAATTGAACCTACACTTTCATTTCCATAAAAATCAATAAAAGTAATTTCGCAGGTAGTGTTAGTGTCTAATTTGTCTTTTGGTAGCGAGATGCTAATAGCATCACTTTTTTCCTTAAAGGTTATTTTATCAATAATTTGGCTCGGATCATTAACATCAATTTGAGCTTTGTTTTTAGCACAATAAACCACTACATACCTCACTTTACTATTCAGTGGATATTTTATATTTAGGAGAAATGAGTCGCTTAGATTTTTAACAGAGTTAATTTTTGGAACATCAATTACAATCTTTTTTAAATTCGGCACAGCCAATGGAAGTGCAGGATATTTGTATTGATTTTCCATTAACATTTGCACTACATCCTGATTCTGATTGATAAACCATTTGGCGCTGAAATAGGCATTTCCTTGCACATTAGTAAACGTTCTGGTAAAATCAATTTGGTTAGGAATTTCATTAGGAAGATTCCATCGTTTGTCCCCATCAGATCGTATTTTATAAGTACTGTTCCCAATATAAATAGCAGTGTTTTTAGAATTTTCAGACCACCATTTTAAGAGTTTTGAATACGAAGCTTTAGGATGATCTAAACTCCAATATAATTGCGGTAAAATATAATCAATCCAATTGTTTTCCATCCATGCCAAAGGATCTGCGAACAAGTCGTCATAATTAGTTTGTCCAGAATCCGTATCAGAACCTTTTGGATCCATAGATTTATTGCGCCAAACTCCAAAAGGACTAATTCCAAATTGCACCCAAGGTTTGTTTTGTTTGATAGTTGAAGAAATGTTTTTTACAAAATTACTCACATTCGAGCGTCTCCAATCTGCTAAGCTAAGACCGTTTCCATATTTTTCATACGAAGCGGTATCGTTAAATTTCTCGCCATTTATAGTGTAAGGGTAAAAATAATCATCAAAATGAATGGCATCAATATCATAGTTTTTAACTACTTCTTCAACAACTTTTGTCAAATGTGCTTGTACTTCAGGCAATGCTGGATTATAGTAATATTTTCCACCATATTTAATCATCCAATCAGGATGTTTATAAAAATCATGATTTGGACTTAAATTTTCTGTTTTTAAATCGAATGTAGCACGATACGGATTTAACCAAGCATGAAATTCGAAACCTCTAGCATGTGTTTCAGTAATCATCCATTCAAGTGTGTCGTAATAAGGTTTTGGTGCTTGACCTTCTTTTCCAGTCAAAAATCGAGACCAAGGTGCTAATTGGGAAGGATAAAATGCATCCCCAACGCTTCTTATTTGGACAATAATTGCGTTGTAATTTAATTTTTTATAAGTATCTAAAATTTCAATAAAGTCAGCTTTTTGTTTGTCAACAGAGTCAACGCCGTTTTTTGGCCAATCAATATTAACTACTGTTGCTATCCAAACAGCTCTAAATTCGTTTTTAGGGTATAGTATTTTCTTTTGTGCAGTTCCATCCAAAAAGGAAAGAAAGCATGCCAAAATAAGTAGTACAAAAGATTTATTCTGAATCATTAATGGTATAATTTATAACGCATCAAAAATAGGTTTTTTAGAGAAGTTATTCAGCTAAAATTTTGATAAAATTAGGCTTTTGTTCTGCGCTATTATTTTTGCATTATGAATTATAAAAGATATTTCTGGAAACAAATGAGGAAACAATCGGAATAGCTTCCTTAATTTCTTATTTGATTATATTAAATTTTAAAGCGCTATAATTTTTATATTTGTCGAATGATGCTGTTCACACAGTTTTTAAAAAACATGCATAATTTCCAACTGACTATGTTAAATCCTTTGCAATTAAAGCAATTATCCCAATCTTTGGAGGGAACACTTTTATATGATGAACTTCATAAAACTATATATTCAACTGACGCTTCTGTCTATAAAATAAAACCACAAGCTGTAGCATTGCCAAAAACGGTTGATGATATCTGTAAACTTATTGAGTTTGCCAATGCAAATAAAATTTCCATAACGCCAAGAACCGCTGGAACTTCTTTAGCTGGGCAAACGGTTGGTAGTGGAATTATTGTAGACGTTTCTAAACATTTTACAAAAATTGTTTCTTTTGATGCTGATAAAAAAACAGTAACCGTACAACCAGGTGTTATTCGGGATGAGTTAAATTTATTTTTGAAGCCACATGGTTTGTTTTTTGGACCTAATACATCAACTACAAATCGATGTATGATTGGAGGGATGGTCGGTAATAATTCATCTGGGACAACTTCTATTCGATATGGAGTTACGAGAGATAAAATTATCGAAATTAAAGCGATTTTGAGTGATGGATCTCCGGTTGTTTTTAAGGAGCTTTCTTCTTCCGAATTTTTAGAAAAAACTAAAGGAGATTCTCTTGAAAGTAAAATCTACAAAACTATTTATGATGAACTTTCGGTTGTTGAAAATCAAATTGAAATTCTAAAAGAGTTTCCAAAGCCTGAAATTCACAGGCGAAATACAGGATATGCGATTGATTTATTATTGAAGTCTGAATTGTTTTCGGGTACTGAAAAAACGATTAATCTTGGTAAACTACTTTGCGGAAGCGAAGGAACATTAGCATTTACAACAGAAATTACGCTAAAAGTAGACGATTTGCCTCCTGCCAATAATGTTATGGTAGTGGCCCATTTTCATACAATAAAAGAAAGTTTAGAAGCTGTAGTTACCGCAATGAAACATCATTTATACACTTGTGAGATGATGGATGATACTATTTTGAATTGTACCAAAACAAATAGGGAACAAGCAAAAAACAGGTTTTTTATACAAGGTGATCCAAAAGCTGTTATTATGCTTGAAGTTGCTTCTCATTCTATGGAAGATGCAGAGCTACAAGCAGATGATTTGATTGCAGATCTTGAGAAAAATAATTTTGGTTATGCCTTGCCTAAAATTTATGGTTCCGATATTGACAAAATAAATGATTTACGAAAAGCTGGTTTAGGACTTTTAGGAAGCATTGTAGGCGATGATAAAGCGGCAGATTCTATTGAAGATACAGCGGTTGAATTGCATGATTTGCCTAATTATATCGAAGAATTTGCAGCAATGATGCGCAAATACAATCAGGAAGCAATTTATTATGCGCATGCAGGTGCTGGGGAAATTCATTTAAGACCTGTTTTAAATTTAAAGAAAAAAGAAGATTTAAAACTTTTCAGAATCATTGCCACCGAAGTAGCGGTTTTAGTTAAAAAATACCGTGGTTCCTTGAGTGGTGAGCATGGCGATGGAATTGTTCGTGGTGAATTTCTTCCTTTTATGATTGGGGAAACCAATTATAATTTGTTGAAACGAATAAAAAATGCTTTCGATCCTAATGCCATTTTGAATAAAGGTAAAATTATCGATACTCCTAAAATGGATGAAAATCTTAGAATGGTAGCGGGGAGAGTAGAACCAGAGATTCAAACCATTCAGGATTTCTCAGATAGTATGGGGATTTTGCGTGCAGCTGAAAAATGTAATGGTTCGGGAGATTGTAGAAAAATGCCGTCGGCTGGCGGTACTTTATGTCCAAGTTATAGAGCTACAAGAAACGAAAAAGATACCACCCGTGCTCGTGCTAATGCTTTGAGAGAATACCTGACCAATTCTGATAAAGAGAATAAATTTGATTATGATGAATTGTATAAAGTTTTTGAATTGTGTGTGAGTTGTAAAGCTTGCGCCAGCGAATGTCCTAGTAATGTAGATGTTGCGTCTTTGAAAGCGGAATTTTTATATCAATATCAAAAAGCGAATGGATTTTCGTTGCGTAATAAAATATTTGCATTCAATGCCAAATTAAATAATCTAGGAAGCATCACGCCAAAGCTTACCAATTATATGGTTAATCTGCCTTTTGTGAAAAATAAAATGGGAATTGCTTCTAAGCGTCAAGTTCCGCTTTTAGCTCCAAAAACATTTAGAAAGTGGCATGAGAAAAATGTAAATACAATTCAAAATGGTTCTTTTCCAAATGGAAAAATATATTTATTTTGCGATGAATTTACTAATTTTTATGATGTTTCAGTAGGGATTGATGCTTTCGAATTACTAACAAAATTAGGATACGAAGTTCTGATTATTGATCATGAAGAAAGTGGAAGATCATTTATATCAAAAGGTTTTTTAGAACAAGCAAAGGCTATTGCAACTATAAATGTTGATATTTTTGCTTCAATTATTACGGATGATTGTCCTTTAGTTGGAATTGAGCCATCAGCAATATTGACTTTTAGAGATGAGTACCTTCGATTAGCAGATGATAAAGAAAGCGCGCAAAACATATCTAAAAATGCATTTACAATCGAGGAGTTTTTCAAAAAAGAAATCGCTTTGGGGAAAATTACTTCTGACCAGTTTTCGGATATGAAAAAAGAAATTAAAATTCACGGGCATTGTCATCAAAAATCACTGAGTTCCGTTGAAGCTACATTTTCGATGCTGAATTTACCTAAAAATAATTCAGTAACTATATATAATTCAGGTTGTTGTGGGATGGCGGGCTCTTTTGGTTATGAAAAAGAGCATTATGATATTAGTATACAAATGGGTGAAGATACTTTGTTTCCTAAGATTAGAGCTACTGAACAAACGGTTGCAATTGCTGCTGCAGGAACAAGTTGTCGTCATCAGATTTTTGATGGAACAAATAGAGAAGCACTTCACCCAGTTACAATCTTGAAAAGTTGTCTGAAGTAAGTTTTTAAAAAAAGAAACCAATTGATTTTAACTATTTCTTATTGTTGAATAATTTTAGTAAAGATTTATTTTTTATTTGGTTTAAAATTCTATTTTTGACTTTTTTACATGGTAATTAAAAAAATAATTGTCCTATTACGCTAAAGTAAAATTCTTTTATATTTGGTTTTTAATAAATTTACATTGTTTAGTAGATAAATAGTAAAATTTGCAGAGTATTAATTTTTAACAATAAAATTTACAATATGGCATTCAAAAGTTTATTTAGGAAAAAGACAGTACAAGATATCTTAAAACAAGTCGAAAAAAACAATACGGATGGACATGAAGCTTTAGGAAAGCATTTGACCGCTCGTGATTTGACTGCTTTTGGTATTGCAGCAATTGTTGGTGCAGGTATTTTTAGTACAATAGGTAAAGCTAGTGCGGACGGAGGACCAGCTGTTATTTTCCTGTTTTTGTTTACTGCTATTGCCTGTAGTTTCGCTGCTTTTGCGTATGCTGAATTTGCTTCAATGGTGCCTGTTTCAGGAAGTGCTTATACCTATTCCTATGTAGCTTTTGGAGAAATTATTGCCTGGATAATAGGTTGGGCACTTATTATGGAATATGCGGTTGGGAATATAACTGTAGCAATTTCTTGGAGTGATTATTTTACAGGATTACTTGAAAGTGGAGGTATTAGTTTGCCTCAATGGATACAAATGGATTATTTAACTGCTTCAAACGGATTTAAAGATGCTACCGCCTTAATGCAAGGAGGGAAATTATATGAAAATTTGAGTCCAGCTTTACAAAATGCATATGTAGCTTGGACTAGCTCACCAGTACTTGGCTCTTTTCACTTTGTTGCTGATCTACCTGCATTATTAATAATTATTTTGATTACAGCATTGGTTTACAGAGGAATGAAAGAATCTCGTAATGCCAGTAATATGATGGTTATCGTTAAATTATGTATTGTTCTTTTGGTTATTGCTGTTGGTATTGGATATGTTGATACAGCTAATTGGCATCCTTTCGCGCCAAATGGAGTATCTGGAGTTTTGAAAGGAGTTTCAGCTGTTTTCTTTGCTTACATTGGATTTGATGCGATTTCAACAACCGCCGAAGAATGTAAAGATCCACAACGAGATTTACCAAAAGGAATGATGTGGGCAATTATTATATGTACACTTTTATATATTGCTATTGCTTTAGTTCTTACAGGAATGGTTAGCTATAATGAATTGAATGTTGGGGATCCACTAGCTTTTGTTTTTGATAAACTGAATTTAAAATGGATGTCAGGAATTATTGCGGTAAGTGCAGTAGTTGCTATGGCTAGTGTGTTGTTAGTTTTTCAAATGGGTCAGCCTCGTATCTGGATGAGTATGAGTCGTGATGGATTATTGCCAAAACGTTTTTCTAAAGTACATCCAAAATTCAAAACTCCTTCTTATGCAACTATCGTTACTGGTTTTGTTGTGGCAGTTCCTGCTTTGTTCTTGAATCTAACAATGGTTACGGATTTATGTAGTATTGGAACTTTGTTTGCTTTTGTATTGGTTTGTGCTGGAGTATTGGCTTTGCAAAATAGAACAGATATTCCTCGTGGAAAATTCAAGACGCCTTATGTGAATTCTAAATACATTATGCCTGTTTTGATTCTAATAGGATTGGTATTTGCTTTTGGTTACAATAAAAAAGCAACAATGGATTTCATTACTAATGAAACTCAAATTAATAATTCGTCCACTATTATTACTTCTTTAAATAAGGAAGAAACTAAAAAAGTATATGACTATTTAGTAACTGTGGATGCTAAAAATGCTACAGTTGGCACTCCTGATTTGGAAGTTTTATTGAATCAATACCAACAAGATGATGTGAAATATGCTTCGGTAATTTCAGGAATGCCAATTTCAGATACGATAAAATACGAGAAGGGATTTGACTTGTTCAAACATAAAATACCAATGTGGATTTTCTTATTCGTTTTGGTTGGATTAATGGTTTGGTCTTTCAAAGAAAATTTATCTTTAATTCCGCTTTTAGGTTTAATTTGCTGTTTGTATATGATGGCGGAATTAAGTGTTTGGAATTGGATCTACTTTGGCGTTTGGCTAATGATAGGATTGGTTATTTATTTTAGCTTTAGTCGAAAAAATAGTAAACTAAGATTGGAATAATTATAATATTTAAAATTCAAAAAGCCGATTCTGATATTAAAATCGGCTTTTTTTATGCAAGAAGAAAGAGGAATAAGGAAAGATATTCGATAATATTTGCTGAAATTAGAAAAACAACATCATTTTCGTAACAAAAAACCTTAAACTTTGAACTTTAAACAAAACTTAATTCCTTAATTTTGCAACACTAAAATAAAAAACATACACTATGAGTTCATTTGACGTAGTCATTATAGGTTCCGGTCCAGGCGGATATGTATCAGCCATTCGTTGTGCACAACTGGGTTTTAAAACAGCAATTATTGAAAAATATTCTACTCTTGGCGGAACTTGCCTTAATGTAGGTTGTATTCCTTCAAAAGCATTATTATCATCTTCACATCATTATGCTGAAATAGCACATTTTGCAGACCACGGAATTGAACTTTCTAGTGAAGTAAAAGTGAATTTAGAAAAAATGATTGCTCGTAAACAAGCAGTTGTAGATCAGACTTCAGGAGGAATTAATTACTTAATGGATAAAAATAAAGTAACTGTATTCAATGGTTTGGGTTCATTTGTAGATGCTACTCACGTGGCTATCGCAAAAGCAGATGGAAGTTCTGAAACTATTGAAGCAAAAAATATTATTATTGCAACAGGTTCAAAACCATCTTCTTTGCCTTTTATCAAAATTGACAAAGAAAGAATCATCACTTCAACGGAAGCTTTAGCTCTTAAAGAAGTTCCAAAACACCTTGTTATTATAGGTGGTGGTGTAATTGGAATTGAATTAGGTCAAGTATATTTACGATTAGGAGCACAAGTTTCTGTAGTAGAATTTATGGACAGAATTATACCAGGAATGGATGGTGCGCTTTCTAAAGAGTTGACCAAAGTATTGAAAAAACAAGGAATGAAATTCTATGTTTCACATAAAGTGAAATCAGTAGAAAGAAATGGAGATGCGGTTGTTGTTCAAGCTGAAAATGCAAAAGGAGAAACAATCACTTTAGAGGGAGATTACTCATTAGTTTCTGTAGGTCGTCGTCCTTATACGGATGGATTGAATGCGGATAAAGCAGGAGTAAAAATTTCAGATAGAGGACAGGTAGAAGTAAATGATCATTTGCAAACTTCGGTTTCAAATATCTATGCAATTGGTGATGTAGTTCGTGGAGCGATGTTAGCTCACAAAGCGGAAGAAGAAGGAACAATGGTTGCTGAAATTATTGCGGGACAAAAACCACATATCGATTATAATTTAATTCCAGGTGTTGTTTATACTTGGCCAGAAGTGGCTGCAGTAGGACAAACTGAAGAGCAATTGAAAGCTTCGGGAGCTGAATATAAAGTAGGTAGTTTTCCTTTCAAAGCTTTAGGTCGTGCTCGTGCCAGCGGAGATTTAGATGGATTTGTAAAAATTCTTGCAGATGCAAAAACGGATGAAGTTTTAGGAATTCATATGATTGGAGCTAGAACTGCGGATTTAATTGCAGAAGCTGTAACAGCTATGGAATTTAAAGCATCAGCTGAGGATATTTCAAGAATGTCACATGCGCATCCAACATTTGCGGAAGCTATAAAAGAAGCAGCATTGGCAGCTACAGATAATAGAGCTTTACATGTTTAATTAGTAAACGTTGTATAAATAAAAAACCCGCTATTAAGCGGGTTTTTTATTTATAACGCATTTTTATTTGGCAACAAATAGACTTTTATAATTATCCCAATGTGTGAAAATTAAAAATATGTTTCCTAAAAACACAAACAATGCAAGGGGTAAGTTTTCAGGGGTTAGAAAAAAGTTAATCAATAAGATATTTATTGTCACTGGAAAAATAGCAATATTTGCTAAGGTTACATAACGTCCGGAAAGGAAAGATAATCCACAAAGTAATTCGACAGATTTTGCTAATGGAATTAAATACGTAGAAGCTACAATTCCAATTTGGAAAGCTTTAAAGTTTCCTGTAGTAACAGGTTCTGGCATTAAATTAAAAAAATAGCTGACAGAAGTAAAAATAAAAAGCAGACCAATCAATGTCCGAATAATAATGATAGCGATTTTCATGATATATAGTTTTTTATTGGTTAAATAACTAAAATATTATAATCTGGCACATCACTTTCATCATCAAATTATAAAACATTAATGCCTGTAAAATCAGTATTTCAATTGTTTTGACGGCTTATTTTTTTAGCCCAATTTTAATATGATTTGTTTTTATGATATAAAGATAATTAATTTTTTAAAACGAAATAGATAGTTTTTTAACAGTTTTAATTTTATTTTAGTAAATATTTTATGTAAAAATTAAATTCATGGCTTAAAATTATGAAATTACCTACAATTTAGTTTTATTGAAATAATTATTTCTTTTAGAATACACTAGCTTTTTTTGTTACTCTTTCTTTGAAGGATTTTTTTTATTGTAATTTTGAAATCTAAAAAAAAAAGCCTTTGAGAGTTTCCATTTTTAAACAAATATCAAATCAAATCCTCTTTAAGCAACAGCTTTTGCAGTGGGCGCAACAATTTAGAGAAGTTGTTTTTATGGATAGTAATGAATATCCGCAAGAACATTCTAGTTATGATTGTTTACTGGCGGTTGATGCTTTTACTTCTATAAAAACGGATTATCACAATGCTTTTGAAGATTTAAAACAATACCAGCAAGTAACTAAAGATTGGCTCTTTGGTTATTTAGCCTATGATTTAAAAAATGACAGTGAACAGTTGCAGTCTCGTAATTTTGATGGATTGCATTTTCCTGATTTATTTTTCTTCCAACCCAAAAAAATATTTTTATTAAAAGGCAATCAACTCGAAATTCAATATCTCAATATGTGTGAGGAGGAATCAGAAGAAGATTATAATGAAATTATTCAAAGCTTAAAACCAAAATCAGAGGCGCATCATAGTGTAAAAATTCAGCAACGAATTTCGAAAGAAGAATATCTTTCAAAAGTGAATAACATGTTAGAGTATATTCATCGTGGTGATATTTACGAGGCAAATTTTTGTATGGAATTTTTTGCCGAAAATGCGGAGATTAATCCCTTAGAGAAATTTCAAAAACTGAATGAAATTTCACAACCTCCTTTTGCGGTTTTCTTTAAAAATAATAAGCACTTTCTGCTTTCAGCAACTCCTGAACGTTATTTAAGAAAAGAAGGCGATAAATTAATTTCACAACCCATAAAAGGTACCGCTAAACGTTTTGTGGATGCTGTTGAAGACGAAAAGTCAAAGCAGCAATTAGCTTCAGATCCGAAAGAACGTGCTGAAAATATTATGATTACGGATCTCGTTAGAAATGATTTGTCGCGTACAGCACAAAAAGGTTCTGTTCAGGTGGAGGAGTTGTGCGGTATTTATTCTTTTTTGCAAGTACACCAAATGATTTCAACAATTTCATCAAAATTAGATTCAAAATATTCCTTAGTTGATGCTTTAAAATTAACTTTTCCGATGGGAAGTATGACTGGTGCTCCAAAGATTTCTGTAATGAAAATTATAGATGAATTAGAGGAAACAAAACGCGGTTTATATAGTGGTGCGATTGGTTATTTTACTCCCGAAGCTGATTTTGATTTTAATGTGGTTATCCGAAGTATTTTATACAATCAGGAGAACCAGTATCTTTCATTTTCAGTCGGAAGTGCAATTACTTCATTGTCAATTCCTGAAAATGAATATGATGAATGTTTATTAAAAGCGAAGGCTATGCTTGAAGTTTTAGAATAATTTCAGACTCTTTTTTTGAATCCGTATTAATTCAATTATTTTTTGTTAAAGTATTGTTTAACTAATACCTTCTAAATGTAATATTACATTTTTAATCTTTATTTTTGGTACATGCTAGAAAAACTTAAAAATCATATTGTTCGTAATTTTCCCTTTTTGGAACAAAAAAAACTATTCCTAGCGGTTAGTGGAGGTTTAGATAGTATGGTTTTACTGCATCTTTTTCAGCAATTGGATTATGAAATAGCTGTTTTACATTGCAATTTTCAATTGCGAGGTTTAGAAAGTTTTGAAGATCAAAATTTTGTTGAAGAATATACAAATACAAATCAGATTCCTTTTTTATTAACTCAATTTGATACTTCGGCTTTTGCTAAAGATTACAAACTTTCCACTCAAGTTGCAGCCCGTGAGTTACGTTATAGTTGGTTTTATGAGCAATTAGAAGAACATAAATTTGATTATATTTTAACAGCTCATCATGCAGATGACGACTTGGAGACTTTTTTGATAAATCTTTCTAGAGGTACTGGATTAGATGGTTTGACAGGGATTCCTGCGCAAAATGATAAAATCATTCGTCCTTTATTGCCTTTTTCAAGACAAGAAATAGAGAATTATGCTAAGGAAAATACTATTGAATGGAGGGAAGATAGTAGTAATGCTTCGGATAAATATGTAAGGAATAAAATTCGGCATCATTTGGTCCCAATTTTAAAGGAATTGAATTTTGAGTTCATTTCTTCTTTTCGTAAAACGCAAAATTATTTGCAAGAAGCACAAGCTATGGTCGAAGATGCATCAATAATGGTGTATCAACAAGTAGCAAAACAAGAGGAAGATGAAATTTATTTTGATTTAAAAAAACTGCTTAAATTGCCTAATTACAAATCGTATTTGTACCAATGGTTGAAAGAATTTGGTTTTACCGCTTGGGATGACATTTATGATTTAGTTGAAGGGCAATCTGGTAAACAAGTTTTTTCGGCGGAGTTTAGACTCTTGAAAGATAGAAGTTTTATGATTTTAAGTCCCATTAATTTGGTTTCAGAAAACGAAGAATATTATATAAATCAAAATCAAGATAAAATTAATGTTCCCTTAAATCTCTCTTTTTCTAAAGTTACGGATATCAGTATAGATTCAAATACCGCTATATTTGTTGACGAAGATAAATTGAAGTTCCCTTTGGTTTTGCGCCATTGGATGGAAGGTGATGTTTTTCAGCCTTTTGGAATGCAAGGGAAATCAAAAAAAATCAGCAAACTTTTTAAAGATGAAAAGTTATCCTTAATTGACAAGGAGAATGCTTGGCTTTTATGTTCTGATAACCAAATTGTTTGGGTTGTGGGAATCAGACAGGATGAGCGTTTTAAAATAGATACAACAACAAAAAACTTGCTTAAAATACAAATAGAATAATGAGAAAAATTATTTTTTTATTGGTTGTTTTTTTGGCTTTCGCCAAAGGAAATTCTCAAATTTTAGATCCTGTAAAATGGACGACTAAGATTGAAAAAAAATCAGATCGCAATTATGTACTAATTTTTAATGGAGTCATAGAATCTGGCTGGCACATGTATTCTCAATTTACTCCAGATGGAGGACCGCTACCTTTAGAAGTAATTTTTAAAAATCAAAAAGGGAATTTTGAATTAATTGGCAAAGCCAAAGAAAGTAAAACAACAACAGCATATAATGATGTTTTTGAAGTAAATGAAACTTTTTTTGAGAAGAAAGCACAGCTTCAACAAGAGATTAAAATTGTAAATCCAAAAGTTTCAAAAGCAGAAGTAGACTTGAATTATCAGGTTTGTAAAGAAGCTTGTATTAATCTTGAGAAAAAATTCACATTCGTAATTCCAACCGAAAAATCAGAGGCAATTGCAGCGCTAAACGTTGATTCTTCTAAAGTTGACACGACAGTTGTAAAACCTTTGGAAATAGAAATAAAAACTCAGAATGAAGTAAGCTCAACTGTTGAAAAACATAAACCGCAATCGCAGAGAGGGTTGTGGTCTATCTTTTTTATCGCATTTTTATCAGGATTTGCGGCTTTGCTTACCCCTTGTGTTTTTCCGATGATTCCGATGACCGTAAGTTTTTTTACAAAGCAAAGCAAAACAAAAGTGGCAGGAATTAGAAATGCTATAATTTATGGTGTTTCAATTATTATAATATATGTTTTATTGGGAGTTTTGGTAACTTGGATTTTTGGTGCTGATGCGCTAAATGCCTTGTCAACTAATGTTTATTTCAATATTATATTTTTTATTTTATTAGTTGTTTTTGCAACTTCTTTTTTAGGAGCTTTCGAAATTATGCTACCAAATTCATGGGCTAATAAAGTAGATAATCAAGCAGATCGAGGAGGAATAATAGGAATTTTATTTATGGCATTGGCTTTAGCTATTGTTTCGTTTTCTTGTACTGGACCTATTGTAGGAACGCTATTGGTAGAAGCGGCTTCAAAAGGCGGAATTGCGCCTATAATTGGGATGTTGGGATTTTCATTGGCATTAGCCTTACCCTTTATGTTGTTTGCAATGTTCCCAGGATGGTTGCATTCGTTACCAAAATCAGGTGGCTGGTTGAATACAGTAAAAGTAGTTTTAGGGTTTCTAGAATTAGCTTTGGCGTTTAAATTTTTATCAAATGCGGATTTAGTTTTACAATTACATTTACTGGAAAGAGAAGTGTTTTTAGCTATTTGGATAGCAATTTTTGGAGCCTTAGCATTGTATTTGTTTGGAAAAATCACATTGCCACACGATAGTCCTTTGCAACATATTTCTGTTGGGAGATTATTAATGGGATTGCTGGTTTTGATGTTTACTGTTTATTTAATACCAGGACTTTGGGGAGCGCCGTTAAAATTGATTAATGCTTTTCCGCCTCCTATAGAATATAGCGAAAGTCCTTTAGGTTTTGGAGGATCTGGTGGAGATTCTAGTGCAGCTGTTAATTTACCTGCTGGTGCAAAAAGTGGTCCTCATCGATTAGTAGTTTTTAATGATTATGAGCAAGGTTTGGCTTACGCCAAAAGTGTAAACAAGCCAATAATGCTAGATTTTACGGGGCATGCTTGTGTAAATTGCAGAAAAATGGAAAACAATGTTTGGTCGGATCAAAGGATTTTAAATATATTAAAAAACGAGGTAGTGCTAATTTCTTTATACGTAGATGAAGATATTGATTTGCCAAAAAACGAACAATTTATTTCTAAAACTACAGGTTCAGAAATCGTAACAGTAGGGGATAAATGGACTGATTTTATGATTTCAAAATATAAAACGAATACGCAACCTTTGTATGTTTTAACAGATTTAGAAGGAAATAGTTTGAATACAGAAAAACCAACGATAAGCTATGTAGGTGTTGATGAATATGAATCTTGGTTAAAAAATGGCATTTCGAAGTTTAGAAAATAACTTTTAGTAAAATTAATTTTAGGATTTAAACCTGCTCAATTTGTTGAGCAGGTTTTTTTATTATTTAAAAATATCAATACGTTAAATTTTTAGGAATTTTAATTTTTATAATTACTTATAATTTAAAATAAATGTAGTTAAAAGTTTATTTTATTCCTTTTAACGAAAATGTATTAAAAAGTCTGTTAATGTATTTTTAATTATTTAATTTGGCTTATAATCATTTGTAAAATAGGTTATTGTGTGGATGTGTGTTTCTTTTTAAAATCAAATAAAATATATTTTTTTTTCAAAAATAAAACGAAAAACACTAACATTTTAATTTTAAATTATAAGTAATTTTAATTGATTCCTAATCTTAATTTTTGATCCTATGAAAAGAGCTTTACCCACAGCCAAATCAGGATTTTTAGCAACGTTTTTTTGTGTTGCTAATTTATTTTTTGCTAGTGTTGTTTTTGGACAAACTGTAACACTTGATCAAGCTGATCTCGATTACGCCCCAGGAGAAACGGTTTATATTACCGGTACTGGCTGGCAACCTAATGAAGTAATTAATTTGCAGATACATCATCTGACGGAACCCATACCTGACCATGGAACGCCAGATCCTCATTTACCCTGGACAATTTTAGCGGATAGCTCTGGTAGTTTTGATGCTTCATGGTATGTTACGGATTTTGAATTAGGTTCGGATCTTTTGCTTGTTGCTAATGGTGTAGAATCTGGTTTTGCTTATGAAGTGTTTTTTACGGATGGTACTCCTACAATTGAATCAGTTTCAAATAGTATTATTTCGCCCAATCAATTGAGTAGTATTGGTGTTAATGATAATACATTGATTACATCAAAAAATTCAGGATCATCATCTGTAGCTGATTTTAGAATAAGAATATATAATTCAAGTTCGATTCTAATTAAAGAGTATTTATTTACAGCTGTAAATGGAAACGAATTTTCCTCTGCTACTTGGGATGGTAAAAACACAAGTGGTACATATGTAGCAGACGGGACGTATTCAATTTATGCTGCAAATGCGACAACAAATACAACAACTCCACTAACTAAAACAGGAGTTGTTATAGTTGACAATACAAATCCTACTGTTGCTTTAAATACGCCAATAGCAAATGAGGTTGTAAACGGAACAATAGATTTTGAAGCTTCCCCTTTGGATTTAGGAGGTGATGACAGCAATATTGATAAGGTAGAATTTTACCTCGATGGAGGTCTGATAGGGACAGATAGTTCAATCAACTCTGGTTGGAAAATTTCCTATAATACAACTGGTACATCAGGTACTACTGACGGAGCTCATACTTGGTATGTCAAAGTATTTGATAATGCTGGTAATAATGTTACAAGTGGAACAAGAGCAATTAGTGTTTTAAATGCTACAAGTGGTTCTATAGCTTCAGTCGGGATAGGAACTCAATCTGGAGTTTCAGTTTATGGGGCAGTGAGTACACCTTCATATAATATCACATCAGTTAGAGGTAGTAACGGAACAGTTAACGGAACCTATAGTGTAACGGGTTTACCTACTGGTGTTACATCTAGTTTCGATTCATCAGCAACATTTACAGCCAATGGATCAACATCATTTCCTGTAGTAACTCTAAACCTTAATGTTCCTGCAAATCTAAATGCAGGATCTTATAATTTTACAATTTCATTGAGTGATGGTAGTAGTACAGTTAGTGCTAGTGGAACATTAACGATAACCAAAGCTTCAATTACTGTTGTCAATACAAATCGTTCCAAAGTATATGGCGAAACACTAACTGATGCAGATTATAGCGGAAGTATCACAGGTGTTGTAGCAGGCGATGCTATAACAGTAACAAGAGCCAGTACAGGAGGTGTAGCAACAGCAACGGTGGCAGGTTCAACCTATCCAATTGTCGGAACTTTGGTTGATCCAAATGGCAGATTAGCAAATTATAATGTAAGTAATTCTGATGGGGCATTAACTGTAACCAAAGCTTCAATTACTGTTGTCAATACAAGTCGTTCCAAATTATATGGCGAAACATTAACTGATGCAGATTATAGCGGCAGTATCACAGGTGTTGTAGCAGATGATGCTATAACAGTAACGAGAGCCAGTACAGGAGATGTAGCAACAGCAACGGTGGCAGGTTCAACCTATCCAATTGTAG
>CAUPOP010000008.1:0-85840 GCA_963512955.1 uncultured Flavobacterium sp.
CGCATAAAGAAGCTAAAGTTGTAGCAGATGCAAAAGCATTAGCTGAAGCTTTGAAAGCTATCGAAATTAAAATCTTTGCAAAAGCAGGTGGTGAAAAATTATTCGGTTCAATCACGAATATTGATATTGCTGACGCTTTAGCTAAAGGTGGTCAAGTAATTGACAGAAAATTCATCACTAGCGGTATCGTTAAACGTACTGGTAAATACGCTGCAAGCGTTCGTTTACACAGAGATGTAATTGTAGAATTAGCCTACGAAATCGTAGCAGAAAAATAACATTTTGTTAACTCTTTGTTAATAAAATATAAAAATCACTCTTAGGAGTGATTTTTTTTTGGTTAATTTTGACGAAAATAACTAAAAACCAAATAAATGAAAAAAATTATTACTTTATTGTTTTTTGTATTCGGTCTTCATATTATGATAGGCCAAACTACAACATCAGGTATTAAGGGAATAGTGAAAAGTTCTAATAGTGAATTGCTTCCAGGAGCAACAGTATTAGCTATTCATACGCCTTCAGGAACTAAATATTCTGCATTATCAAATGCTGATGGAAGATTCAACATGTTGAATATGAGAATTGGAGGACCATACAAAATTGTAGTTTCATTTGTAGGGTATAAAAATCAAGAATTCAATGATGTTTATCTTGAACTGGGAAAAGCGTTTGGGTTAGACATAGTTATGCAAGATGAAAGCCAAAAGCTAGAAGAAGTAAAAGTTGTAGGTGCTAAAAACAAAGTTTTTCAAAGTGGAAGAACAGGTGCTGAAACTACTGTAGGAAGAAGAGAATTGGCAGTATTGCCAACAATCTCAAGGTCAGCTGAAGATTTTACACGTTTAGAACCTTCTGCTAGTGGAGGATCTTTTGGAGGTAGAAATGATCAATATAATAATTATTCGTTGAATGGAGCTGTATTTAATAACCCTTTCGGATTAGATGCTGCAACTCCTGGTGGACAAACTGGTTCTCAGCCAATTTCATTAGACGCGATTGATCAAATTCAGGTTGCTACAGCTCCTTATGATGTAACTTTATCTGGTTTTACAGGTGCTTCTGTAAATGCTGTAACTAAATCAGGTACAAATGAGTTTCATGGTACTGCTTATACTTTTTACAGAAATCAAGATTTGACAGGTAATAAAGTTCATGGTGAGAAAATATTTGTTCCTTCTTTAGAGCAAACTCAAGCTGGTTTAAGTATTGGAGGTCCTATAGTTAAAGACAAATTATTTTTCTTTGCCAATTATGAAATTGACAAAAGAAGTGACTTAGGTTCAAATGTTGTTGCTAATGATGGAAACGCTACAACAGGCGTAAATGAATCTAGAGTTTTAGCTAGTGATTTAATGCATGTTTCTACTGAGTTAGGAAAGTTAGGGTACAACACTGGTGCTTACCAAGGATTTACACACAATTCTGATTCAAATAAAGGAATTATCAAATTAGATTGGAATATTAATGACAATCATAAATTAGCGTTTATTTATAATTTCTTGGATGCATCCAAAGACAAACCTGCACACCCAACAGCTATTCTTCGTAGAGGACCAGATGTTAACACAATGCAGTTTGAAAATTCTGGATACCAAATAAATAATAAACTTAGCTCTTTCTTAGTTGAGTTGAACTCTAAATTTAGTGAGATTGTTACGAATAAACTACAAGCTGGTTATACTCATTTTAATGATTTTAGAAACCCGTTTTCTGCACCAGCACCAGTTATTAGTATAACTAAAGATGGTTCTCCTTATATTATTGCAGGACATGAGCCGTTCTCAATCAATAATAAATTAGATCAAAAAGTAATTCAGATTACAGATAATTTAAATATTGTCAAAGGAAATCATACTTATACAGCTGGTTTCTCTTTTGAAAAATTCATTTTCAAAAACTCATTCAATCTTAAAGGATATGGTTTTGATGTTTTTGGTTCTACTGATATGGCTGGTTTTGATGCTAATATCGAAAGTGGCTATTATGCTTCTGCAATTGCAGCAGCTCAAGCAACATTTAATGCGAAAAATGCACTTCAAGATGGTACAAATGGTGGTTGGAACTTAGCTGAAACAACTGTTGGTCAATTAGCATTTTATGTTCAAGATGAATGGAATATCAATGATAATTTCAAATTTATATATGGTTTAAGAGCTGACAAACCATTATACTTTAATACATCAAGCTTAATACAAAAATTTATAGATACAGATAATTCAGAAGGATATGTTCCAACTATAAATTATTATAACCCAAAACACGGAAGTACTGTAAACTTTGATTCTACAAAACTACCAGGTAACGGATTGTTATGGTCTCCAAGAGCAGGTTTCAATTGGGATGTAAATGGAAATAAAGTAACTCAATTGCGTGGAGGAACTGGTATTTTTACTGGTAAACTACCATTTGTATGGATTGGAAATCAAGTAGGTGGTGTAGATCCATTCTTCTACGAAGTTGTTAATAATGATTTTAAATTCCCTCAAGTTTGGAGAACAAGTTTAGGTATCGACCATAAATTTGAAAATGATTATATTTTAACTGTTGATATGTCTTACAATAAAGATATCAACGCAGTTCATGTTCAAGACTGGGGATTAAAAACGCCTACAAGTCAATTAAATGGTGTGGATAATAGACCAATTTATGGTGCTAATGATTTTGGTACATGGAGCGAATATGGTTTCCCTGCTAGAGCTCATGCTTATGTATTGACTAATTCAAAAAAAGGTAGTGCATTTAATGGTTCTGTTAAAGTGCAAAAAACTTTTGATAACGGATTATTTGCTAGTTTAGCTTATAACTATTTGAAATCAAAAGATGTGAATTCTATTGAAGCAGAAATTACTGGTGATGCCTTTAATTTTAACCCAGCATTAGGAAATGTTAATAATGATGTTCTTTCTAATTCTAAATATGGAGATACACACCGTTTTATTGGTGTAGCGTCTAAAAAATGGAAATATGCAAATGATAAGTGGGCAACTACAGTTTCTACTTTCTTTGAATATGCACAAGGAGGTCGTTTTAATTACACTTACGGAGGTGATATTAATAATGATGGAGCGTCAGGAAATGATTTGATTTATATTCCAACGACTGATGAAATCAATTCTATGAATTTTTCTGGTGCTGGTCAAGGTGCAGCTTTTGATAAATTCATTAGCCAAGATGATTATTTGAATGGAAGAAGAGGTCAATATGCAGAACGTTACGGTGCTTTATCTCCTTGGAGAGGAAAATGGGATCTTAAATTAATGCAAGATTATAACTTCAAAATTTCATCTGCTTCTGAAAAGAAAAATACTATCCAATTTAGTATTGATGTTTTGAACATAGGAAATTTATTGAACTCAGATTGGGGATTAATCCAACAACCAATCAGCGTGCAACCAATAGGTGTATCTGTTGATTCAGGAAATATTCCAACATATACATTTAATGGTACACAAACTAAAACGTTTAGTTATGATGCTAGTTTGGCTTCAAGATGGCAAGCACAATTTGGTATCAGATATATTTTCTAGAAAACATAAAAATATATTAAATTTGCCCTCTCATTTGAGAGGGCTTTTTTATGGGCTATTAAATTTAGAAGAGGAAAAATACCAAAAGTTAAAATTAAAATACAATAATGAAATACTCAAGATTAACTAAAGAACAGTTTGAAGAATTAAATCAGGAGTTTAGCACTTTTTTAGCCACACAAACAATTGATAAAGCAGAATGGGATACAATTAAAGCAGAACAGCCAGAAGTTGCAGAACAGGAATTGGATGTGTTTTCTGATTTGATTTGGGAAGGAGTATTAACAAAAGCAGAATATTTAGAGCATTTTTCTAAAAATCATATTTTTCTTTTTCAGTGTTTTGACAAACATGTCCAATCGATAGTTTTAAAATCATTGGTTCCAGAAACTGATTTTTTAACTCGTGAAGGTTTACAATGGCTGAGTGACAACATGTTTACGGAAACTATAGAAATGAAAATTGGTAAAAAAGAGTTTACTGAAGAACGAAATTCCTCCATTTTTGCTTTGATTCAACAAGGAGCATTTTTAAGCGATGGACAATTATACCAGCAAATAAATTCAATTATTGAATCTTAATTGTATTGGTTTTTCTTTTAAATTGGTTATTTTAGTACACTTTTTCAAAAACTAAAATAGCCAATTTTTTTCTATGGATATTCAAGATACAATTCAAATTTTAAGGAAGGAATTAAATCAGCATAATCATAACTATTATGTATTAGATAAACCTACTATTTCCGATTTTGAATTCGATTTAAAGCTAAAACAACTTCAAGATTTAGAAAATCAGCATCCAGAATATTACGATGAAAATTCTCCAACACAAAGAGTGGGAGGAGCAATTACAAAAAATTTTCAGACTGTTCCTCACGAGCACAGAATGTATTCCCTTGATAATTCTTATTCTAAAGACGAATTAATTGATTGGGAAAAACGCATTCAAAAAGTTCTGGGAGAGGTTTCTTTAGAATATACTTGTGAACTGAAATATGATGGTGCGTCAATCAGTATTACTTACGAAAACGGCTCACTTAAACGTGCTGTAACTCGAGGTGATGGTTTTCAAGGGGATGATGTAACTAATAATATAAAAACGATTAAGTCTATTCCTTTAAAATTAGAAGGAAATTTTCCAGAAACTTTTGACGTTCGCGGCGAGATCATTTTGCCTTTTGCTGGTTTTGAAAAAATGAATCAGGAATTAATAGAAATTGGAGAAACACCCTATTCTAATCCTCGTAATACAGCTTCAGGAAGTTTAAAATTGCAAGACAGTGCCGAAGTAGCAAAACGACCTTTGGATTGCTTGTTGTATTTTATTATTGGAAATAAATTACCTTTTAATTCTCAATTTGAAGGATTAGAATCTGCAAGAAAATGGGGCTTTAAGGTTCCTAAAGAATCAAAATTAGCCAATAGTTTAATGGAAGTTTTTGATTTTATTGACTATTGGGATATTCACAGGCATGCTCTTCCTTATGAAACGGATGGAGTTGTTATCAAAGTAAATTCTTTTCAATATCAGGAAGAACTTGGTTTTACGGCTAAATCTCCACGCTGGGCTATTGCTTATAAATTCAAATCAGAACAAGTTTCTACTACTTTGAATTCTATCTCTTATCAAGTTGGTAGAACGGGTTCTATAACTCCGGTGGCTAACTTAGAGCCGGTACAGCTAGCTGGTACCATTGTAAAACGTGCTTCTTTACACAATGCGGATCAAATTGAAAAATTAGATATTCGCGTGGGAGATACTGTTTTTGTTGAAAAAGGAGGAGAAATAATTCCTAAAATTATTGCTGTTGATTTTAGTAAGCGTCCAGAGAATACCGAGCCTACAAAATACATTACTCATTGTCCAGAATGCAATTCGGACTTGGTACGAAGTGAAGGTGAGGCTAATCATTATTGCCCTAATTTTTATGGTTGTCCTCCGCAAATTATAGGAAGAATTCAACATTATATTTCTAGAAAAGCGATGGATATTGAAGGTTTAGGAGGTGAAACGGTTGCTTTACTTTTTAATAATGAATTGGTTCATAATTATGCGGATTTATACGAATTGAAGGTGGAACAAATTCTTCCATTGGAAAGGATGGCTCAAAAATCAGCAGAAAATTTAGTAAACGGGGTTGAAAATTCTAAAAACATTCCTTTTGAACGTGTTCTATTTGCACTTGGAATTCGCTATGTTGGTGAAACTGTAGCTAAAAAATTAGCAAAACATTACAAAAATATAGACGCATTAAGTCAAGCAAGTATAATGGATTTAGTACTTGTAGATGAAATTGGAGAAAGAATTGCTCAAAGTGTTGTTGAGTTTTTTGAGAATCACGAAAATAGAATAATAATTGAAAGGCTAAAAACACATGGTATTCAATTTGAAATTATTGAAAAAGAGAATCCTAATGCAACTGATAAGCTTTTAGGAAAAACCTTTGTTGTTTCTGGTGTTTTTGAGAAATTCTCTAGAGATGAATTGAAAAAAGCTATCGAAGATAACGGAGGTAAAGTTGGAAGTTCTATTTCTGCAAAAACGGATTATGTTGTTGCTGGAGATAATATGGGACCGGCCAAATTAGAAAAAGCAAATAAGCTTAATGTAGCTATAATTTCGGAAGATGATTTTATTAAAATTTTAAATGAAAGCTAATACTCCCTCATTGATTATTTATATTTTGGCAGCTGCAGCAGCCGTTATCTTCGGTTTGATGGATCATATTTTGTTGTCAATATACTCAAAAGGAATTGTGGCTTCTTCGTCTTTTATTTATTATTTTATTACAAATAATTACAAAATAAAAATTACAAAAGTTATAATTTTTATACTTAGTTTTATTGGGGAAATCATTGTTTTACTTGAAAGTAAAAACGCTATTGTTATAATGATTTTTTGTTTTTTATCGGTCTATAGTATCTTGTTGAAAAATATTATAAATGATTTTTTAAAGCTAAAAATTGACAAAAAAGATTTCACAAATATTTTAGTTTCAACTATTTTGATAATACTATTAATTTTTATGGTATTGAGTCTAAAATTAGAAAAAATAGATTTTAGTTTTTCAATTTTTGTAGTTTATGCAATTGTTTTAGCGCTTCTAAGTGTTTTATCAATAATCAGTTACATTAAACAAAACAGTCCCGTTTTCTTATACTTAGTCTTGATGGCTTGTTGTTTTTTGATTTCGGATATTTTTTATGTTCTTAATAATTTTTATCTTTCTTTAAGTGCATTGCATGCAACGGCTGTATTGACGCAAGTTTTATCGTATTATTTTATGGTCAGATATTTTTTAGAAAGAGATAAACTAACTTCAATTAAACAATAATTGATTTTCCAACAGAGGTGTTTTGTTTGTTGTTATCAAAATAAAAATCAATTCGGCCTAAATTAATTCCGTAACACCCCACTTGATTTACAATAACGTCTTGATTGTTACTATTTTTTACAATTGTAGGTTTGTCAAGAAAAGTATGTGTATGACCTCCAATAATTAAGTCAATATCCTGCGTAAGTTTGGCTAATTTTAAATCACATATTTTAGTTTCATCCTCATTGTATTTGTATCCTAAATGGGATAAACAAACAATTAAATCACATTTGTGTTCTTTTTTCAAAATACGAACCATTTCTTGCGCCGTTTCAACCGGATCACTATAAACAGTTTCTTTATACATTTTTTTATCAACTAATCCATTTAGTTCGATTCCAAGTCCAAAAACACCAACTTTTATTCCGTTTTTATCAAAGATTTTAAATGGTTTTACAAAACCATCCATAACCGTATTTTTGAAATTGTAATTAGAAGAAATGAATTCGAAAGTCGCATGAGGCATTTGCGCATGTAATCCTTCAACACCATTATCAAAATCATGATTACCAATGGTAGCAGCATCGTATTGCATCATACTCATCAATTTGAACTCTAATTCTCCTCCGTAATAATTGAAATAAGGGGTTCCTTGAAAAATATCACCAGCATCAAGTAATAAAACATTTGGGTTTTCTTTTCGAATTGTTTCAATCAAAGCAGCTCTTCTAACAACTCCTCCTTTGTTTGGATTTCTTGGATGATCAGCAGGAAAAGGATCTATATAACTATGAACATCATTTGTATGTAAAATAGTTAATTGCTTTATATCTGTATCTGTTGATTTAAAGCTACTTAATGACAATCCAAGTCCTACTAATGCGGAACTTGCGGCTGTTTTTTCAATAAAATCTCTTCTTTTCATCTTTTATTTATTTAATCCAAATTGTTATTCTTAGAAACGAAACAATTAGGAGCTATTTCCCTCTGTCCGCTATATCTTTATGTTTTTAAAGAAAAAACATAAAGGATGTCGCTTTCATCAGGGCTAGGGCTATATCTTTATAGAGTTAGTTTCTTTTTTAAAACGAATCGCTTTTTTATTCAACGGTAATTCTAATATCATTTGTAACAGGAATAGTATCTACTTCATTAAAATAATCAATCAAAATGTTTCTTAGTTTGTAATCTAAATCAAACTTTTGAACTCCTTTTTTAAAAAAAATCATATTATCGCCACCATTTGATAAATAATCATTGGTTCCTACATAGTATAAAGTTTCTTTTTCAACAGGTTTTCCTTGAATAAGAATATTTTTGGCTTGATTATTTTGATCAATTGTAAAGGTCATTCCGGCAAGAGGATGTGCTTTTTTTTCTGCAATAAAATAGTTTGCCATTTCAAAAATTTGTTCTCCCTTTAATACAACAACAACAAGGCTGTTTTCAAAAGGCATAATTTCAAAAGCAGTTCTAGCAGTCAAATTTCCTTTTGGAAGAATGGAACGAATACCTCCGTTATTAAGCAAACAAATGTCGATGTTCTTTTTCTCTCTTAAATTAAATACTTTGTTTCCTCTTTCTAGCGTAACATCTGCCATCAAATTTCCTATGGTAGTTTGCCATTTTCCAGTACTTTTGTCTAATGTTTCAGGGCAATAAGCTAAAACGCTGTCTAAATCTTTATTAATATGTTCGCGGTATGGTTTGATAAATTTTTCAATTTGCTTTGATTGTGCACTTGAATCAGTAACTTGATTTTCAGTTATTGGGATTCGCTTTCCTTCAATCTTGGTAAGGGAGTAATTTTGTTTACTACAAGAGTCAATAAAAAAAACTGTTAAGAATATAACAAAAAGTTTTAAAACACCGTTATACTTTTTTAGATTTACCATTTCAAATGCGACTTAATTAATTAATTTTGTAAAAGAGTAAAAGTAGTATGTTTTTAAATCATATAAAGGATTTTTTTGTAAAAAAAACATTAAAAAATCGCTTGCATAACGTTAAAATCAGTGCAGATGCAAAATGTATTGAAACCGTTGGCTTACTTGTAGATGAAAGTTATTTTTTACAAAAAAATGATTTAATAACTGAGTTAGTCGCCAACGGGATTTTAGAAGAAAACATAAAAATTATAGTTTACAGAGATAAAGTAAAAAAAAGCGATAGCTATTCACAACCCACTTTTGGAGCTAAACAACTCAATTGGAAAGGTAATATTACGGATTTAGCAGTGCAAAATTTTACGAATGAAAAGTTTGATTTATTGATTAGTTATTATGACATTGAAAAAGCAATTTTGATGCTGATAACCCATAATTCAAAAGCGCAGTTTAAAGTAGGGTTTTCATCAATTGATAAAAGATTAAACCATTTGATGATTAATACTAATGCTGAAAATTATAAAGTTTTTGCTCACGAATTATTCAGATATTTAAAAATATTAAACAAAATATAATCTAAAATATGCAATCATTAATAGGAACTGGTGTTGCCCTTGTAACTCCTTTTAAAGAAGATTTTTCAATTGATACAGAAGCATTAAAAAGAATTGTTAATTTTTCAATTGACGGTGGAATTGAATATCTTGTTGTATTGGGGACAACTGCAGAGAATGCGACGTTGACTCAAGACGAGAAAGAATTAGTTATTGCTACTGTGATTGAAGCAAACAATGGAAGATTACCATTGGTTTTAGGAGTAGGAGGTAACAATACATTAAAGGTTGTAGAGGAATTAAAAACCAGAGATTTTTCTGCGTTTGATGCTATTCTTTCCGTTTCTCCGTATTATAATAAACCAACTCAAGAAGGAATTTATCAGCACTTTAAAGCAATTGCTGAAGCATCTCCAATTCCAGTGATTTTATATAATGTGCCGGGAAGAACAGGAAGTAATATGTTACCAGCAACGGTGTTGCGTTTAGCTAATGATTTCAAAAATGTTGTAGCAATCAAAGAAGCAGCAGGAGATTTAGTTCAGGCAATGCAACTGTTAAAAAATAAACCTAAAGATTTTCTAGTAATTTCTGGAGATGATATGATTGCTTTGTCAATGATTTTAGCAGGTGGATCAGGTGTTATTTCAGTAATTGGTCAAGGTTTTCCAAAAGAATTTTCAGAAATGATTCGATTAGGGTTAAATAGAAAAGTAGACGAAGCATTCAAATCTCATTACCTTTTAGCGGATTGTATTGACATGATTTTTGAACAAGGAAATCCTGCCGGAATCAAACAAGTGTTTCATTCATTAGGAATAACGCACAATACAGTTCGTTTGCCACTTGTAAATGTAGATGCTTCATTGGCAAATAGAATTGATCAATTCGTTAAGAATATCAATAAATAAGGTCGAAAAACAGTCCTTATTTTTTAAGCAAAAAAATATTTTGTAGTAGCTAAATTAATAACTAAATTTGCCACCGAAACTTCGGTATGGTTTTTTGTTGAATTTTGTCAGAAAATCATGAAAAAAGTAAAAAAATGAAAAAAATAATATCTTTATTACTTATTGTTGCTCTTTTTTGTTCTTGTAACGAATATCAAAAAGCATTAAAAACCGAGGACGTTGCAGTTAAATTTGATATGGGAACAAAGCTTTATGATGCTGGAAAGTATGCTAAAGCAATCCGTATTTTTGAACAAATTGCACCAGCTTACAGAGGAAAACCTCAAGCTGAAAAATTGTTTTACATGTTTGCTCAGGCATATTATAAAACAGGACAATATTATTTAGCTGGATACCAGTTTGATAGTTTTGTTTCTGGTTATCCTAAAAGTGAAAAAATACAAGAAGCTTCCTTTTTAGGAGCTAAAAGTTATTCAAAATTATCTCCGTCATATAGCTTAGATCAAGCTGATACGGTTAAAGCAATTGATAAGTTGCAAGCATTTATTGATAATTATCCAAATTCAGAATTTTTAGCTGAGGCAAATGCAACGGTTAAAATGTTGAATGAAAAAATAGAGAAAAAAGTATTTGAAAACGCAAAAGGTTATAATACTATTGCGGACTATAAATCAGCATTAATTGCTTTTGATAATTTTATCATAGATTATCCAGGAACAATTTTTACAGAAGACGCATTATATTATAAATTAGATTCAGCTTACCAATTAGCTGTTAATAGTATTCCTTCAAAAATGGAAGAACGATTAGGTATTGCCAAAGTAGCTTATGCTAATTTGATTAAATTTAATGCTAATACAAAATACAAACAAAAAGCAGACGACATGTCAGCTCGAATTGAAAAAGATTTACAAAAATTTACTAAATAAATAAAGTCATGGATTTAAAAAAGACGAATGCTCCAGTAAATACAATAACATACAACAAAACTGTTATTGAAGAACCTACTGGTAATGTGTATGAAGCAATAACCATTATGGCTAAAAGAGCAAATCAAATCAATTCTGAAATTAAAAAAGAATTGACTGAAAAATTAGAAGAATTTGCTACATATAATGACAGTCTTGAAGAAGTTTTTGAAAACAAAGAACAAATTGAAGTTTCAAAATTCTATGAAAAATTGCCTAAGCCTCATGCTTTAGCAGTTCAAGAGTGGTTAGATGGTAAAATCTATCACAGAGATTCAAACAAATAATACGTTACCATGTCAGTTTTAAACGGTAAGAAAATTTTACTAGGTATTTCTGGTGGAATTGCTGCCTATAAAACGGCTTCATTGGTAAGACTCTTCATAAAAGCAGGTGCACATGTCCAAGTGATAATGACACCTGCTTCTAAGGATTTTGTAACGCCACTTACGTTATCAACCTTATCAAAAAATCCTGTATTCTCTAGTTTCTACAATCAAGACGAGGAAAACGAAAAATGGAATAATCATGTTGATCTAGCACTTTGGGCAGATTTAATGGTTATAGCTCCTGCTACTGCAAATACCTTGTCAAAAATGGCAAATGGTACTTGCGACAATCTTTTGTTAGCGGTCTATTTATCTGCTAAATGTCCTGTTTATTTTGCCCCAGCAATGGATTTAGACATGTACAAGCACCCTTCTTCATTAGCAAGTTTCAATTCATTACAACAATACGGGAATATCATAATCCCAGCTGAAAGTGGTGAACTAGCAAGTGGCTTATCTGGCGAAGGTAGAATGGCGGAACCTGAAAATATAGTTGCTTTTCTGGAAGCTGATTTAGAGAGTAAACTTCCTCTTAAAGGAAAAAAAATATTAATTACTGCTGGTCCAACATACGAAGCTATAGATCCTGTACGTTTTATAGGAAATCATTCTTCGGGTAAAATGGGATTTGATATCGCTTCAAGTGCAGCTAATTTAGGTGCTTCAGTAATTTTAGTTTCTGGCCCTACAAATTGTAAGGCTAATAATTCTTTGGTACAAGTGATTTCAGTTGTTTCAGCTCAAGAAATGTATGATGTCTGTTATCAGTATTATGCGGATGTTGATGTTGCAATTGCAGCCGCAGCTGTTGCTGATTATAAACCAAAGATTGTTTCTTCTCAAAAAATTAAGAAAGCAGCGGATGAATTTACAATTGAACTCGAAAAAACAAAAGATATATTAGCTTCTTTAGGAGCGAATAAAAAAAATCAATTTCTGATTGGTTTTGCTTTAGAAACTGAAAATGAAATTGAAAATGCTAAGATTAAAATTCAGAAAAAAAACTTAGATTTGATAGTCTTAAATTCTTTACAAGATGAAGGAGCAGGCTTTGGAATTGATACAAATAAAGTTACCTTTATCGATAAGGAGTTTCATGTTGAAGAAATGGAATTAAAATCGAAGAAAGCAGTCGCTGACGATATATTAAACAAAGTAATAACGCATTTTTATGAATAAAATAATTGCTTTTTTCTTGTTTTTTGTTTGCTCTTTTTCACAAGCGCAGCAGCTAAACTGTATTGTAACGGTAAATGCACAACGTCTTCCTAATGCAAACCAACAAGTGTTTAAGACTTTGCAAACGTCTTTGAATGAGTTTGTTAATAAAACAGACTGGACGGGACAAGCTCTAAAGCAAAATGAGAAAATTAATTGTTCGATGTATATTACACTTTCATCAAATAATTCTAATCAGTTTGTAGCTACTATTCAAGCGCAATCTTCAAGACCAATTTTTAATTCTTCTTATTCTTCGCCGGTCTTAAATTTTAATGATAAAGACTTTGTTTTTAATTATACAGAATTTGAAAACCTAATTTATAATCCTTCAGTATTTGAGTCAAATTTAGTTTCTGTTATTTCTTTTTATAGTTATATAATAATAGGGATGGATGCCGACACTTTTATGCCATTAGCAGGGAACCAGTATTTTGAAACCGCTCAAAACATTGCAAATGTTGCACAACAAGGTGGTTATAAAGGATGGAGCCAAACGGATGGTAATCAAAACAGGTATTTTTTAATCAATGACATGTTATCTCCAACTTTCAATGAAATAAGAAATACATCTTTGAATTATCATGCGGGATTGGATGTAATGAATCAAGATCTTAAATCAGCCAAAGAAAAAATAAAAGACGCGTTACTTAATCTTAATAAAGTAAATTCCTCTCGACCGAATGCTTTTTTAACCCGTGTTTTTTTTGATGCTAAATCAGACGAAATAGTATCTATTTTTTCTGGAGGTCCAACAATTTCAATTACCGATTTAGTTGAAAGCATGAATAAAATTTCCCCTTTGAACTCCAGTAAATGGGGGTTAATTAAATATTAATTGATTTAAAAATCATCAAGTAATTCTAGTTGCTTATTTCAAAAAAGATATAAATGATAACATCACTATCGATAAAAAACTATGCTTTAATAGAAAAATTATCCATTGATTTTTCAAAAGGTTTTTCAATAATTACAGGAGAAACAGGAGCGGGTAAATCGATTATTTTAGGTGCATTAGGTTTAGTTTTAGGAAAAAGAGCCGATTTAACTTCTTTGAAAAATAAAGAAGAAAAATGTGTTATTGAAGCTTATTTTGAAATTTCAAAATACAATTTGCGTTCTTTTTTTGAAGCAAATGATTTGGATTATGAAGAGGAAACCATAATTAGACGTGAAATTTTACCTTCTGGAAAATCAAGAGCTTTTATAAACGATAGTCCCGTAAACCTTCAGGAATTACAAGAATTAAGTTTGTTTTTGATTGATATTCATTCGCAACAACAAACTCAAGAGCTTTCTGATGAAAATGTTCAGTTTAAGATTATTGATGCTATTGCTGATAATCAAAAAGAAATTCTGGAATATCAAACACTTTTGAAAAGTTATAAAGCGGATAAAGCTACTTTAAGTTCATTGCTTAAACGTCAAGGTGAATCGACCAAAGAGCAAGAATACAATACTTTTTTATTGAATGAATTAGTTGCTGCAAATTTGAAATCTGGCGAGCAAGAAGTCCTTGAAGCTGATTTTGAAAAGCTAAATAATGTTGAAATTATAAAAGAATCTATTGATAAATCATTGGCTATAGCCAATGAGGAACAAATAGGGGTATTGAATAATTTAAAAGAAGTAAAAATCGCGTTACAAAAAATAGCACCATTTTCAGCAGAATATCACACTTTATTAGAACGTATAACAAGCCTTATAATCGAGTTTGATGACATATCCGATGAATTAACTCGATGTTCAGAAAAATTATTTAATGACCCAGAGCAATTGGATTTAATTAGCCAAAAACTTCAGGTGATTTTTAATTTACAGAAGAAACATCAAGTAAATACGGTTGATGAGTTACTAGAAATTCAAAATCAATTGGAGAATTCTATTTTTGAAATTGGAAATCTAGAAGCAGAAATTGCTGCATTGACACATTCAATTCAAGAAAAAATAGCTGTATTAGATACTTTGTCTGGTGTAATTCATGATAAAAGAGAAGTTGCAGTTCCTGTTCTTTCTCAAAAATTGATAGCTATTTTAGAAACTTTAGGAATGCCTAATGTTCGTTTTAATATTGATGTTAATTTGTCGCCTACATATTTTCAGAATGGAAAAGATGAAATTCAGTTTTTGTTCTCGGCAAATAAAGGAACTGATTTTGGCTTGTTGAAAAAAGTAGCTTCAGGTGGTGAAATGTCTAGAATTATGTTAGCTGTAAAGGCAATTTTAGCACAATATTCTAAATTACCTACTTTAATTTTTGATGAAATTGACACAGGAGTTTCTGGCGAAATAGCAATTAGAATGGGAGAAATCATGAAAGAAATGAGTCTCACGATGCAAATTTTTGCCATTACTCATTTACCACAAATAGCCGCCAAAGGAACCGCACATTTCAAAGTGTTTAAATCAACGGTTGATAATGATACACAATCAGAATTGAAGTTGTTGTCCAGTGAGGAAAGAGTAGTGGAAATAGCCCAAATGTTATCGGGAACTGTGGTTTCAGATTCCGCCTTAAATCATGCAAAAGCCTTGTTGAACTAAAAAAATGAGCTATATTTGCGATTCAAATTCAATAAAATTTAGTTAAAAAAAATAATAAACATCAGATTTTTGATCAATCTGAATAGAAAAATAAATTAACGAATAGCCTGATATGATTATAGAACCAAGAATGAGAGGATTTATTTGTTTGACATCTCACCCAGAAGGATGCGAACAAAATGTTAAAAATCAAATTGCATATGTAAAATCTAAAGGACCTATTGAAGGTGCTAAAAAAGTATTAGTAATTGGAGCGTCTACCGGTTTTGGTTTAGCTTCTAGAATAACTAGTGCTTTTGGATCTGATGCCGCTACCATTGGCGTTTTTTTTGAAAAACCTCCTGTTGAAGGAAAAACTGGATCTCCAGGTTGGTATAATTCTGCTGCTTTTGAAAAAGAAGCTCATAAAGCAGGATTGTATGCAAAAAGTATCAATGGAGATGCTTTTTCTAATGAAATTAAAAAACAAACTTTAGACTTAATCAAAGCTGATTTAGGTCAAATAGATTTAATCATTTACAGTTTAGCTTCGCCAGTTCGTGTTCATCCAGTTACAGGTGTTTTGCACCGTTCTGTTTTGAAACCGATTGGATCTACTTTTACTAACAAAACAGTTGATTTTCATACTGGAATTGTTTCTGAAATTTCGATAGAGCCATGTAATGAAGAAGATATTGCAAATACTGTTGCTGTAATGGGTGGTGAAGATTGGGCAATGTGGATTGATGCTTTAAAAGCAGAAAATCTATTGGCTCCAGGAGCTACAACTGTTGCTTATTCTTATATTGGGCCATCATTGACGGAGGCGGTGTATAGAAAAGGAACAATTGGTCGCGCAAAAGATCATCTTGAAGCTACAGCATTTTCTATTTCGGACAGTTTGAAAGACATTAAAGGAAAAGCATTTGTTTCTGTAAATAAAGCTTTGGTAACACAAGCAAGTTCTGCAATTCCTGTAATTCCATTGTATATATCATTGTTATATAAAATAATGAAAGAAGAAGGAATTCATGAAGGATGTATTGAGCAAATTCAACGTTTGTACCAAGACAGATTGTATTCAGGTAATGAAGTTCCAGTTGATGAAAATGGAAGAATCCGTATTGACGATTGGGAAATGAGAGAAGATGTACAAGCTAAAGTAGCTAAATTATGGCTAGAAGCAACTACAGAAACTTTACCACAATTAGGAGATTTAGCCGGTTATAAACAAGATTTTCTTAATCTTTTTGGATTTGGATTCGAAGGAGTTGATTATTTAGCAGATACTAATGAAGTTGTAGGGATTTCAAGTATAGCTTAATTAATTTATCCTCATATTATACTAAACCATCAATGAATAATTGATGGTTTTTTTATGGATAAAGAGTATATTTGTTAAAATTTTAAAATCAAAAACACACACTATAATACGTATTAATAATTATGCTTTTTTCTCTAATTATACCTGTTTACAATCGTCCAGATGAAGTTGATGAACTATTAGAAAGTTTGTCGAAACAAGATTATACCGAAAATTTTGAAGTTGTAATTGTCGAAGATGGTTCTTCATTGCGGTGTGATGATGTAGTTCGCAAGTATGCGGGTAAATTACATTTGTCATATTGTTATAAAGAAAATTCAGGGCCAGGAGATTCAAGAAATTATGGAATGAAAAAAGCAAATGGAGACTATTTCATCATTTTTGATTCCGATTGTATTATTCCAAAGCACTATTTATCAGAAGTTGATTTGGCATTAAAACGTAATTATGTAGATTGTTTTGGTGGGCCAGATAAAGCATTAGATAGTTTTTCGGATATTCAAAAAGCAATTAATTTTTCGATGACTTCTTTTTTAACCACAGGAGGTATTCGTGGTGGTTCTGAAAAAATTGATAAATTTCAACCTAGGAGTTTTAATATGGGCTTGTCTCGTAAAGCATTTGAAGCATCAAATGGTTTTGGAAACATTCACCCTGGAGAAGATCCTGATTTGTCAATTCGGTTATGGAATTTAGGTTTTGAAACTAAACTTTTCCCGAAAGCATTCGTATATCATAAACGAAGAATTGACTGGGATAAATTTTCTATACAGGTTAATAAATTTGGAAAGGCTAGGCCAATACTCAATAGTTGGTATCCTCAGTATAACAAACTTACGTTTTTCTTCCCAACGGTATTTATAATTGGATTTTTCTTTTCAATAGTGTTATTACTGCTTAATCAGGATTTGCTTCTTAAATTATATTTTATTTACTTTTTGGTATTGTTTTTGGTGTCTACATTTCAAAATAAAAGTTTCAAAATTGGTTATTTGTCATTGATAGCGGTTTGGAAACAGTTTTATGGTTACGGTATGGGTTTTTTAAAATCATACATTAAAGTAATTATCATGAAACAAAAACCTCAAGAAGCATTCCCTGAATTATTTTTTAAAATCTAATATGACTAAAGTAATTGGTTTAACAGGCGGAATTGGAAGTGGTAAAACCACAATTGCTACTTTTTTTTCATCATTAGGAATTCCAGTTTATATCGCAGATGTTGAAGCCAGAAAAATTACAGAGTCTTCAGAAGTCAAAGAATTAATTCGGAATGTGTTTGGTGATTCTGTTTTTGACAATAACACTTTGAATAGAGAAAAGTTAGCGGAAATTGTTTTTAATAATCATGAAAAATTAGAACAGCTAAATGCTATTATCCACCCCAAAGTCAGAAAACATTTTGAAGAATGGATACTAAATCATAATGACTTACCGTTTGTTATCTATGAAGCAGCTATTTTATTCGAAAGTGGAAATTATAAGAACTGTGATTTTGTGATTACAATAACTGCTCCTTTGGAAGCTAGAATTCAAAGAGTTATGGAGCGAGATAAGACTTCTCGAGAGCATGTTTTGAAACGAATAAATGCGCAATGGAATGATGATCAAAGGATTTCAAAAAGCGATTTTGTTATAGAAAACATAAATTCTGAAAAAGCAAAGCAAGAAGTAGTTAAAATTCTTAAAATTTTAAAGATTCAACAAAATGATTGTTAGATGTTAATATTTGGTTAATGTATTATCTTCTATATTGTTAAAATACTAATTTTGTTTTGATGAATAAACTTTTTTTTAGATTACTGGTTTTGCTGATGAGTTTATCCTTGATAGGGATAATATTAGTCCAAGTATATTGGTTTAATACTTCATTTAAAAATAATGATGAACAGTTTAAATTTCATGTAAAACAAGTTATCGGCAATGTAGCGGATAAACTTCAAAAACAAGAAGCATATAGTTTTTATGATAAATACAATCATCTTAAAGACAGTATGGGTAAAGCTCCCAAAAAAGATGATTTATTAGAGTTTTATTATGTTCAAAAAAATCCAAGAACAAACAAAACTATAGTATATTCAAATAGCGTTATATCAGAAGATTACAACATAAATGGCTCGTTCTTTGATAAAAGATTTGACAGTGTAAAATTTAAAAGTTTTAGCTCCAAACGTGTTACAGAGGTTTATAACAATAACAAAATTGATAATTCCATTCTGAATCAGAGTTTAATTCCTGATGTAAGAATCGAAAAATCAGGAAATTTAGATGTTTTAGACAATGCGCAGTTTGAAATATTCTACAAAGATATTACTTCTGCTATGCCTCTTCAAGAAAGAGTAACAAAGGAAACGCTTCGAAAGCTTATTAAAAAAGAGTTAGAAGAATATGGTGTTAACACTAAATTTGAGTTTGGAATATATAGTAATGGAATTGCAACAAAAGTAAAATCGACGGACTTTAAGTTTGATAGAAATGCAACCTATTCTATTCCAATTTTAACAGATAATGAAGGAAATGAAAAATATAAATTATTAGTCACATTCCCTCATAAAAAGAAGTTTTTATTATCGGAGTTAGTTAGTATTACAATACTATCAATCATTTTTACACTTATTATTATCATAGCTTATTCGAGTGCATTAAGTCAATTAATTCGTCAGCGTCAAATATCTGAGATAAAAAATGATTTCATAAATAATATGACTCATGAATTTAAAACACCAATTGCTACTATAAATTTAGCACTTGATGCGATAAAAAATCCTAAGATAATTGAAGATAAAGAAAAGGTTCTTCGATATCTCCAAATGATTCGAGATGAGAATAAAAGAATGCATGCTCAAGTTGAAAATGTATTGAGGATTTCAAAATTGGAGAAAAAAGAATTGGATATTGAAAAAGAGTCCAGTAATGTTGAGGATATTATTTATGATGCAATTGATCATGTTAATTTGATCTTAGAAGATAGAGAAGGTTCTATAACTACTCATTTTGATGCCGCTAGAACTTCCGTTTTAATTAATGATGTGCATTTCACAAATGTGATAGTAAATATATTGGAAAATGCCATTAAGTATTCTCCAGAGATTCCTAAAATAGATATTTATACAGAAAATATCAAAGATATGGTTCTTGTAAAAGTAAAAGATAATGGTGTGGGAATGAGTAAAGCTGCTCAAAAAAGAATTTTTGAAAAGTTTTACCGTGAGCATACAGGTGACATTCATAATGTCAAAGGGCATGGGTTAGGTTTAGCCTATGTGAAAAGAATTGTTGAAGACCATAATGGTCAAGTTTATGTAGAAAGTGAAAAGGGAAAAGGAAGTACCTTCATAATAAAAATACCGCTAATAAATTAGAATATGGAAAATGTAAATAAAAAAATCCTTTTAGTTGAAGATGATTTAAATTTTGGGGCTGTACTAAAAGACTACTTAATGCTGAATGATTTTGATGTTACTTTGGCTAAGAATGGTATGGAAGGTTTTGAGAAATTCAAAAAAGATTCCTACGATTTATGTATTCTAGATGTGATGATGCCTTATAAAGATGGATATACTTTAGCGAAAGAAATAAGAGAAAAAAATAATGAAGTTCCAATTATTTTTTTAACAGCAAAATCGATGAAAGAAGATGTTCTTAAAGGATACAAAGCTGGTGCTGATGATTATCTTAATAAACCTTTTGATTCAGAAGTTTTATTAATGAAAATTAAAGCAATTATTCAGAGAAAATCTTCGGATGTTAAAACTGAACAAGTACAGTTTGAATTTAATGTTGGAAAATTCCATTTAAATTCAAAACTTAGATTCTTAACTTTTGGTGATGAAGAACCGATTAAGTTATCTCCTAAAGAAAATGAATTATTGAAAATGTTAATTCTTCATGAAAATGATTTAATGCCTAGAGAATTAGCTTTGACAAAAATCTGGAGAGATGACAATTACTTTACATCAAGAAGTATGGATGTTTATATTGCTAAATTGAGAAAGTATCTTAAACCAGATGAAGATGTTGAAATTCTAAACATTCACGGTGAAGGATTTAGATTAGTTGTAAAAAATAAAGTTGCATAAAAAAAGAGCTCCAATTTCTTGGAGCTCTTTTTATTTAAAACTATTTTGGGTTTTGAATTAATAAGAACGTTTCATTTTTTCTTTTATCTCATTTAGGCAAAGGTTATTGATACTTCCTTCATGAGTATGTTTTGTTTCTTTTGGAGATTTAAACGTACCGTTTTCTAGTTGTTCAGCCACCGCTTTATAAGCATCTCTAAATGGAATTCCTGCAACAACCATTTCATTTAATGAATCAACAGTAAATAAATAATCATATTTTTTATCGTCTAAAATATGCTCTTTTACTTTTATATCTTTAATAGAAAAAATAGCAATATCTAAACATGCTTTTAAATTCTGAATAGCAGGAAATAATCCTTCTTTCAATAATTGTAAATCTCTGTGGTAACCACTAGGGAGATTGTTTGTGATTAATGTAATTTCGTATGGCAATGCTTGAATTTTATTGCATTTTCCACGAATTAATTCGAAAACATCTGGGTTTTTTTTGTGCGGCATTATGCTTGAACCAGTTGTAAGATGAGAAGGTAAGCTAATAAAATCAAAATTCTGACTCATATACAAGCAAACATCCATAGAAAATTTTGTTAATGTTGCAGCTACGCTACTCATTGCAAATGCAACAGTTTTCTCTGATTTTCCGCGACTCATTTGAGCAGCTACAGCATTAAATTTTAAGGTTTCGAAGCCTAATTCTTGTGTTGTAAATGTTCTGTTGATAGGAAATGAACTTCCATATCCTGCTGCTGAACCTAATGGGTTTTGATCTACTATTTTTAAAGCTGCATTCAACATGGTAATATCATCAATCAAACTTTCAGCATAAGCAGAAAACCACATTCCAAAAGAAGAAGGCATCGCAATTTGGAGATGTGTATATCCTGGTAATAAAACATTCTGATGTTTGTCAGCCGATTCCATCAATAAATCAAACAATGTTTTTACTTGCTCTTTTAGTTCTTTAACAACATCTTTTAAATATAGATTAACATCAACTAAAACTTGATCGTTACGGGAACGTGCAGTATGGATTTTTTTTCCTGCATCCCCTAATTTTATAGTTAGTAGGTATTCAATTTTTGAATGTACGTCTTCAAAACTATCTTCAATTTCGAATTTTCCGTTTTCAACGTCTTTTATAATTTCCTCTAAAGCTAATACTAAAGAAACGGTTTCTTCATCTTTCAAAAGTCCAATTTGCCCTAACATTTTTGCATGAGCAATAGAGCCCAAAGCATCATATTTAGCTAGAACTAAGTCCAGTTCTCTGTCGTTTCCAACTGTGAAATGTTCAATTTGTTTGTCAGTTGGTATTCCTTTTTCCCAAAGTTTCATAGGTAGATTTTTATTGTTTGAAAAAATCAGTTAGTATTTTGATATACAATTGAATTCCTTCTTCTATTTCGTTTATAAATATAAATTCGTTTGCTGAGTGTGACCGCAATGTTTCTCCAGGTCCTAATTTTAAGGATTTACAACTCAAAACAGATTGATCCGAAAGAGTAGGAGAGCCATATGTTGTTCTGCCTAATGCAATACCAGCTTGAACTAATCCGTGTGATACTGGAATTGAAGAAGCATTTAAGTGCATAGATCTAGGATTGATTTCGGCATTTACATGTTGTCTTACAGTCTCTAGAATTTCTTTATTGTTGTAACAATCATTTACTCGAATATCTACTACCAAATGGCATTCTGCAGGAACTACATTATGTTGTTTTCCAGCAGATACTTGTGTGATCGTCATTTTTACAGGTCCTAAAACTTCAGATATTCTTTCGAATTGAAAGGTTTTAAACCATTCTATAACAGGTATAGCATTGTAAATAGGATTGTCAGGATTGTTGTGTGCCGCATGACTTGCAGTACCTTTTACGATTACATCTAAAACTAATAATCCTTTTTCGGCAACCGCTAATTGCATCAAAGTTGGTTCCCCCACAATGGCGCATTCTAATTCTGGTAAATGTTTTAAAACACTATTTAATCCATTTTTTCCGCTACTTTCTTCTTCGGCAGAAGCAACCATTACTAGGTTATAAGGCAGGTTTTCATTTGAATAAAAATGTACAAAAGTTGCCAGTAGCGAGACTAAGCAACCACCTGCATCATTACTTCCTAATCCGTATAATTTACCGTCATCTACGATGGCTTTAAACGGGTCGTTAGTATATCCTTGATTTGGTTTTACGGTATCGTGATGTGAGTTGAGTAAAAGTGTTGGTTTGTTCTTATCAAAATAGTTGTTGAAAGCCCAAACATTATTATTCTCTCTTTCGAAAGGGATGTTATTTTGTGTAAACCAATTTTCTATTAAAAGCGCTGTTTGATCTTCTTCACTCGAAAAGGAAGGAGTTTCAATTAATGCTTTTAAAAGAGCAATGGCTTCTTGAGTAAGGGTTTCTATACTTTTCATAATGTAATTGTGGTGTACAATGCCGTTGAATCTTGAAACATTCTATGATGGCCAATTTTTATTTTTTGAACTCCCTTTGACAAACTATTAAAGCAGTTGTCTAATTTTGGAATCATACCGGAATGAATAGCTTTTTCTGCTTTTAATTTAGAATATAACGCTTCATTTATTGATGTAATTACTGACGAATCGTCTTCTGAATCATATAATACGCCTGGTTTTTCAAAGCAATAACTCAAAGTTATATCAAAAACTTCAGATAAAGCAATCGCTAATTCACTAGCAATTGTATCCGCATTCGTATTTAATAATTGTCCTTTCAAATCATGTGTAATAGCACAAAATACAGGGATAATTCCATTAGTAATGAGGGTTTCTAATAGTGGAGTATTCACTTTTTGGACATCACCCACAAAACCGTAATCTATTGTAGGATGATTTCTTTTACTAGACGTAATTAAATTTCCGTCAGCACCAGAGAATCCCATTGCATTGGTGTTATTCGCTTGCAATTGAGCTACGATATTCTTATTGATTTCACCTGCATAAATCATAACCACTACATCTAACATAGCTGCATCTGTAATTCTACGTCCATCTATCATTTGAGGAACTAAACCAATGCTTTGCGCCATTTTAGTAGCTGATTTTCCGCCTCCATGAACCAATACTTTATACCCTTCAATTTTTGAAAAATCAGATAGGAATTGTTTTAATTCGGATGGATTATCAATGATGTTGCCACCAATTTTCAGTATGTTAATTGGTTGTTTATTTCCCATTTTTCAATATTTTTTGCAAAACTAATTGTGCGGAATACGTTCTGTTATTGGCTTGTTCAATAACTATTGAATTTTCACTGTCAATCACTTCGTCTGTTACGATTACATTTCGTCTTACAGGTAAGCAGTGCATAAACTTAGCATTGTTAGTCAGTTTCATTTTGTCAGCATCTACAGTCCAACTTGGATCCGAATTTGTGATTTTTCCGTAGTCTTTATAATTACTCCAGTTTTTTGCATAGATAAAATCAGCATTTTCAAAAGCTTTATTTTGATCATATTCAATTTTAGAATCTTTAGTAATTTCAGGATTTAGTTCATATCCTTCCGGATGTGTGATCACAAAATCAGCATCTTGAAGCTGCATCATCTGAACAAATGAATTAGCTACTGCTTGAGGCAATGCTTTTGGATGTGGCGCCCAAGTCAAAACGACTTTAGGTCTATGAGCTGTTTTGTGCTCTGCCATAGTTATTGCATCTGCGAGCGATTGCAAAGGATGTCCGGTTGCACTTTCCATATTCACAACGGGAACAGTTGCATATTTTAAGAAACCGGTAAGAACAGTTTCTGCATTGTCTTTTTCTTTGTCTGTCAATCCAGCAAAAGCTCTGATGGCAATTATATCGCAATATTGTGAAACTACGGCAGCAGCTTCTTTAATATGTTCCGAAGTTCCTTGGTTCATAACCGCACCATCTCCATATTCAATTGTCCAACCTTCGCTAGTAAAATTCATTACCATTACATTCATGCCTAAATTCAAAGCGGCTTTTTGTGTGCTCAAACGGGTTCTTAAACTTGGATTAAAAAACAACATTCCAAGGGTTTTATTTTTTCCTAGTTTTTTGTTTTTAAGAGGATTCTTTTTGATTTTCAGCGCGTCTTTCACCCATTTTTGTAGTGAATCTATGTTTTGTATGGAAATGTAGTTCATTGTTTATTTATTTAATCAGTTGTTTGTTTAATCGATTAACCGAACTATCGATTAACCACATCAACATTTACAGAATTTTAGTAAAAGGTATTTCGTTATTTAATGCTTTCAATATAAAGTTGTCTTCTAATCCGTTCACAATCCAGGTTTCAATGTTTGCTGCTTTCGCGATAGCTGCCGAATCAATTTTAGATTGCATGCCACCTGTTCCGTGAGAAGATTTTGAATCACCAATTTCATTTTGTAAAGAATCTAAATCTGTAACCAATGAAATCGTATCAGGAATTTCATTGTGGATTGATGCTTTAGTGTAAATTCCATTCGTGTTAGTGGCAATTATCAAAATATCAACATCCAATAAAACGGCAGTTAAGGCCGCTAATTTGTCATTATCACCAAACTGAATTTCGTCAGTTGCAACGGTATCATTTTCATTAATAATTGGAATATAATTATTTTTCACAAGAACATTTATCGTATTTACGATGTTTACTTTGGTTTGTTTTTTTTCAAAATCAGAATAGGAAAGTAAACATTGTGAAGTGTGCAATCCTAAATCACTGAAGTTCTCATGAAAAATCCGCATCAAATGGGGTTGTCCAATAGAAGCCAAAGCTTGTTTTACAAAAATTTCGTTATCTGGAGCTTCAAGCTTTACAAATTGTTTTGCAGCCGCAATAGCACCAGAGCTTACAATTACAAATTCATAATCGTCTTTTAAGGCTGCTATTTGCATACCAATATCCTCAATCTTTCCTCTCGAAATATGATTGGTTTCTTTGGTTAACGTATTGCTTCCAACTTTTAGTAATATTCTTTTTTTACCTGATTTGTCCATTTCCGTAAATATACCATTTATTAGTAACTAAATGCTGTAGACCAATAGGTCCTCGTTGGTGCAGTTTGTCTGTACTGATGGCCAATTCACCACCTAAACCAAATTGTCCTCCATCAGTAAATCGGGTAGAGGCGTTTTGATAAACCGCAGCTGTATCCACGTTTTCCATGAATTCTTGCGCTAGTGCGTCGTTTTGAGTTATTATCGAAGCCGAATGCCCTCCACAATATTTGTTTATTTTATCAATTGCTTCTTGGTTTGAATTGGTTACTCCAATAACAATTTTATAATCTAAAAATTCTTCGTACCAAATTAAATCGGATTCTATTGAAGGAACATGGGTTGCTTTTGAAACACTCTCATCTCCTAAAACCGTAACGTTTCTTTGTTGTAATTCTTGAATTATTTTTTGCGCAAAAGCTTCCCAATTGTCAAGATTAGTATCAATTAAAACTTTATCTAAAGCATTACAAACAGATATATTAGAGGTCTTTCCGTTAATAATAATTGCAAGTGCTTGGTCTAAATCAGCTTCAGCATTTACATACACAAAATTATTTCCTCGTCCACTTACTATAACTGGGCAAGTGGCATGTTTTTTAGTAAAAGCAATCAATTGTTCTCCACCACGAGGAACAATTAAGTCAACTCTTTGTGTTGGTTTTTCTAAAAAAGCTTGAGTTTCTGTTCTGTTGTAATTCAGATATTCAACCCATTCTGTTGCTATATTATTCGCTTTTAAAGCCTCATGCCAAAGACTTATAATCTTTAAATTTGACAACAAAGATTCTTTTCCTCCCTTTAATAATATTTTATTTCCTGATTTGAAAGCAATTCCTCCAGCCTCAACAGTTACATCTGGTCTGGATTCATAAATAATCATAATCGTTCCAAAAGCAGCCGTTTTATTATAGATTTTCATGCCATTTTCATGAGTGAAATCAAAACGAATTTTACCAACAGGATCTTCTTGACTGAATAACTGTTGTAAAGAAAGAATCATTCCGTCAATCTTAGCATCATCAACTAAGAGTCTTTTTTCCATAGCTAAATCATCACCAGAATAATTTTTTAAATCCTGTTGATTTACGTTTTTAAGATCGGTTCTTTCTTGCTCAAGAAGTTCTGCCATACGTCTTAAAACGGCATTTCTTTTTTCTATGGGTAATAATTGACTCATAATTATGCTTTTATTTCTTCTAATGATTCTTTTAAAGCAATGATAAAGGTATCAATAGCTTCTTTATTGATTGTCAATGGAGGAAGAATTCTCAATAAGTTTTTATTGTTAGCATTTCCTGTAAAAATATGTTTCTCAATAATCATTTTTTTACGTAGCGCGCTAACATCAAAATCAAATTCTATTCCTAGCATTAATCCTTTTCCTTTAATCTTAATAATTTCAGGAACTTGTTTAATTGCTTCTAAAAAATAAGCATAAACTTCATTCACATTATCCATTAATTTTTGACTTTCAATCACATCTAGAACAGCAATTCCTGCAGCACAAGCTAAATGGCTTCCGCCAAAAGTAGTTCCCAGTAATCCATAACTAGCAGTAAATTTTGGAGAAATCATGATTCCTCCAATTGGGAATCCATTTCCCATTCCTTTTGCTAAGCAAATAATATCTGCTTTAATATTGTGATATTGATGCGCAAAAAACTTTCCTGTTCTTCCGTAACCAGATTGTACTTCATCTAAAATTAGAACAACATCGTATTGTTCGCATTTTTTTTCTAAAGCTTGAAAAAACGCAGTCGTTCCTTCATCTAGTCCACCAACACCTTGAATTCCTTCAATAATTACACAGCAAACATCTCCTTTTTGTAATTCGGCTTCAACTAAATCAATGTTGTTTAAAGGTAAAAACGTAACCACTTGTTGTGCGTTGATTGGCGCAACAATTTTTTTGTTATCTGTTACAGCAACAGCAGCAGATGTTCTACCATGAAAAGAATTGTCAAAAGCAATTACTCGAGATTTACCATTGTGAAACGAAGCTAATTTTAAAGCATTTTCATTGGCTTCAGCCCCAGAGCTACACAAGAATAAAGTATAATCTTCGTATCCAGATAACTTTCCTAATTTCTCTGCTAATTCTACTTGTAATGGATTTTGAATTGCATTCGAATAAAAACCAATATTATCCAATTGATTTTTTAATTTGGCAATATAATCTGGTTGCGTGTGACCAATGGAAATTACACCATGACCACTATATAAATCTAAATATTCAATACCATCTTTGTCTGTAATCGTGCAATCAATAGCTTTTGCAGGCGTAATATTATATAAAGGGTAAACGTCAAATAAGTTCATTTTTCTTTTTTGTTTAAAGTTTGAAGTTTAACGTTCAAGGTTTTGAGATTAACTTTATACCTTAAACTTTAAACTATTTTTTAAAACCCGCTTGGTTTCAAATGCAATCCTGTGGTTTCCTCTAATCCAAACATTAAATTCATATTTTGAATCGCTTGTCCTGAGGCACCTTTTGTTAAATTATCAATAATCGATGTTATCAATAACCGGTTGCCTTTTTTCATTAAACTGATTATACACTTGTTTGTTTGTACTACTTGTTTCATATTGATAGCAGTAGTAGTAACAGTTACAAAGGGTTGGTCCGCATAATATGCTTCGTATTTTGCTACAATATCTTCTAAACTTTCTTCGATAGTGGTATATAATGTTGCAAAAATACCTCTGGCAAAATCACCTCTATTAGGAACAAAAATTAATTCGTTTGAATAGTCTGCTTGCAATTGGTTTACACTTTGGTTTATTTCACCTAAATGTTGATGGTCAAAAGCTTTGTAATGCGACATATTATTTGATCTCCAACTAAAATGTGTGGTTTCCGAAGGCGTAACTCCAGCTCCAGTACTTCCTGTTGTTGCATTGATATGAACATCAGTAGTAAGTATTTCGTTTTTTGCTAATGGCAATAAAGCCAGTTGAATAGCTGTTGCAAAACAACCTGGATTAGCAATAAATTGAGCATTTTGAATATTCGATTTGTTTAATTCTGGTAATCCGTAAACAAATGATTTTCCATCAAATTCTTTGTCTTTAGTCAATCTAAAATCATTTCCTAAGTCGATGATTTTAGTGGTACTTGAAAATTGATTTTGCTCTAAAAAAGCTTTTGATTTTCCATGACCTAAACATAGGAAAACGACATCTACATTTGGATTTACTTCAGCAGTAAAATTCATTTCAATATCACCTAATAAATCATGATGAGCAATTGAAAGTGGTTTTCCAGCATTGGTAGTGCTATACACAAAATCAATAGTTGCATTTGGGTGAAACATCAATATTCTGATTAGTTCACCAGCAGTATAACCTGAACCTCCAATTATTCCAATGTTAATCATGAGTAAGTTTGTTTACAGATGAAAATATGTTTTGAGCATTTCCAAGAATCTTGATAAATCCTTTTGCATCGTCAGATGTCCAAGCATTGTTCATTTCACCATATTGACCAAAACCGGTATTCATCAAATCATTTTCAGATTCAATTCCTTCAAGCGAAAAATGATAAGGTTTCAAAGAAACAATTACAGTTCCGTTTACTGTTTTTTGAGTATCCTCAAGGAAAGTTTCAATATTACGCATCACAGGATCAAGAAATTGTCCTTCATGAAATAACATTCCGTACCAGTTTCCTAGTTGTTCTTTCCAGTATTGTTGCCATTTACCTAATGTATGTTTTTCAAGTAAATGATGCGCTTTGATGATAATTAATGGCGCAGCAGCTTCAAAACCAACTCTACCTTTAATACCAATAATAGTATCACCTACGTGAATATCTCTTCCAATAGCATACGCATTTGCAAGTTTTTCAAGAATAACAATGTTATTTGAAGGTTTGTCTTTTTTGCCATTTACAGCAACTAATTCTCCTTTTTCGAATTCTAAAGTTACTTTTTCTTCCCCTTCTTTTTGTAATTGCGAAGGATAAGCTTCACTTGGAAGAGCTTGGTTTGAAGTTAAAGTTTCTTTTCCTCCAACGCTTGTTCCCCAAAGTCCTTTGTTGATAGAATATTGTGCTTTTTCCCAAGAATAGTGAACGCCATTTTTAGATAAATAATCTACTTCTTCTTGACGAGATAATTTCAAATCTCTAATAGGAGTGATGATTTCGATTTCTGGAGCGATGGTTTGGAAAATTAAATCAAAACGAATTTGGTCATTTCCAGCACCTGTACTTCCGTGAGCAATAGCACTTGCGCCAACAGATTTTGCGTATTTGATCGCTTCAATAGCTTGAAAAACACGTTCAGCACTAACAGATAATGGATAGGTGTTGTTTTTTAATACATTACCATAAATTAAATATTTGATTGCTTTATCGTAATATTTATCTACGATAGTAAGGTTAGCATGTTTTGCACTACCTAATTCGTAAGCTCTTTCTTCGATAGCTGATAATTCTTCTTCATCAAATCCACCTGTATTGATTAATACGGTGTGAACTTCATATCCTTTTTCGTTTTTTAAATATTTTAAGCAATATGAGGTATCTAATCCTCCACTATAAGCTAATACAACTTTTTTCATTTTATTTGGCTATTTGCTTTTGGCTATTGTTAATTATCAATGGCTTTAGGCTATGTTATTAATTTATTTTTATTTTTTTAAGAAAAGTGCTTCTTTAATTGATTTTAATCTGTTTAACACTCTTACATTAAATGGATGTTTAGGCGGATCCTTCGGTTTTTCTTTTGGATCATAAAGCATTCCTGTACATAGACACATTTTATTATCCTTGCTTTTTAGGATTTCATAATTGGTACAAGTTTGGCATCCTTTCCAAAAACTAGGGTCTGTTGTTAGTTCAGAAAAAGGAACAGGTTTGTATCCTAGATCCGAATTTATTTTCATTACTGCCAATCCTGTTGTGATTCCAAATACTTTAGCTTTTGGGTATTTTTTTAAAGAATAATCAAAAACAAAAGACTTGATTTTTTTTGCTAGACCTAAATTTCTGTAATCAGGATGTACTATCAATCCTGAATGTGCTACATAGTTGCTGTCTTGCCAACTTTCGATATAACAGAAACCTGCAAATTTACCATCGATTAAGGCGATAACTGCATCTTTTTGTTCCATTTTTTTTTGGATGTATTCAGGTGTTCTTTTGGCGATACCAGTTCCTCTCAATAAGGCAGAGGATTCTATGGTTTCGCATATTTCTTGCGAAAATTTATAGTGTTCTTCTTGTGTAACAACGATAGAAATATTCATTTCAAGAGTCGAATTATAGTTTATAAATTGAGATATTTTATTTTGAAAAGTAATTGCCATAACAAAAATTTAAAAACAATGCAATTCATGACCTTTTACGGTATGCTGAATTGTAATTAGTTGTTGTGTAATTAAAATGTTTTTTTGGATTATTAATCCAATAAAATATGATTGTGATTTCAAAACGGTAAATTGAAAAGATGAATAAAAAAATAAAAACGCTTTGGAGACTATATAAATAGCATCCGTACCTCGGGAGAAGTCGTAAGTGTGTTTATCCGTGATAAAGAAGTTATATGTAAACTGGTTTTATTCATCGCCTGCAAAAGTACAAATATTTTCGAAATAGAATGGATTTTTTTCTTTTTCTAACAAAATTTTAATGTCATGTTATATTTTGATTTAAATGCAAATATCCTTTAAAAGTATTCGTTTTAAAGGATATTTGATTGGGTATAAAAACAGACTAATTTCTAAATTTATTTCTATTTATTATGTCTTTCAGTTTTGCTTTTAAATCTTCTCCAGTGTCATAAACCATTTGTTCATTACTTGGAAAAGGAACTACTTTTTTATCAAAATAAGAAGTGTAATTATCATCAGAAGCTCTTCGGTCACCTTTGAAAGTAGCATATATGTTTTCAAAAATAAACTCACTACTTATTGGAAAAGTCTGCATCAATTGATTTGTTTTAAAGTTTATATAATCCACTTTTGCTGTAATTTGACAGGACTTAAATTGTCTCGATTCAAAAATGCGTGCAGTTACGTTTCGAAGATTGTCAACTAAGACTACTTTTCCTTTTTCGTCCAATACTTCTTTTCCATTCGCGTCAATTAATTTCTTTTTTCCATCTTTTATCTGACGGTCTTTTACAAATTCTTTCTCTTTTATTTGTTCTGGCGAAATATAAATTTGTCTAAAATTAATTAGCATACTGTAATCATAATCAATTCCTCGTTCTTTAGTACTGTGGTAAACAGTCCATTTGTCGTTTAATCCATAGGTGTTAAAATCGAGTAAGTCATTTTGAAGACGTGCTGGAATGATCATATTTGTTTCGTTCTTAGTGTAAACAATAACAAAATCTGAGCCTTTAAATTTAGATTCATCTAAGAGCTGTGCTACGTCTTTATAATTTGGATTTATTTGATTCAAATATGATAAATCGTCAAAAGCTTTGCGGTAATTCATTTTATTTGAAGAAGCAATTAATGCTTTTGAATTTTTATATAAATAATTTGATAACGCTGATTTTGAGCTAATAATCGCGTCATTATAATCATCAAATGGAAAAATAGCGTTTCGACCTTCTTTAATTAATCGCAAAGGAAGCAAAGGTTTTATTTTTTCCTGACGATCATTTAATTGAAGATAAGTTGTATATATTTTTTCTAATTGAGCAGGATTAGCTTCTTTACTTAAAAGATTTAAGGTATTAAGATCTCTTTCTTTAGCTTTAGCAAAAGCCTCTTCAAGTAAATAAATATAATCTTGTTTGCTTTTTTTGTCTTTGTTTGAGCGCAAGCTTGATAAAGAAATGTTTATTGCTTCATCATAATTTCCAGAACCAAGTAAGGTTTTAGTTTGCTTAACTCCACAAGATGAAATAAGTATAAAGAGACATAATATCAGAATGTTTTTTTTCATAAAGTTATTGTTAGTGATTTTTATAATAATTTTTAAAAAACGAAGGCCATAAAAAAACCTAACAAATCGATTTTTTGTTAGGTTCAAAAGTATTCAAAATAGATTTATTTTCGAGTAAAAGGAGGAAGTAATTTACTTGAAACTTCGCCAAAACCAATTCGGACTTGCCCATTTTGACAATGTCCTTTTATGATTACAGTATCGAAATCATTAATAAATTTTCGTTCGCTTCCGTCTTTCAGTTTAATCGGATTTTTTCCTCCCCAAGTCAATTCAAGCATAGAACCAAAACTATCTGGTGTTGGCCCAGAAATTGTTCCAGAGCCCATCATATCACCTGAATTTACTCGGCAACCATTAGAAGTATGGTGCGCTAATTGCTGACACATAGTCCAATATTGATATTTGAAATTTGAATTTGAAACCACAGTTGGTTCGCTGTTTTCAGGTTGTATGGCAACTTCTAAATTGATGTCAAAAGAATGTTTTCCTTTTTGTTGTAAATAGGGAAGTGGTATTGGATCTTGTTTAGGCCCTTTTGTTCTAAAAGGTTCTAATGCGTCCATTGTTACTATCCAAGGAGAAATTGATGTTGCAAAATTCTTAGAAAGAAAAGGTCCTAAAGGAACATTTTCCCATTTTTGAATATCACGGGCACTCCAGTCATTCAACAAAACCATTCCGAAAATATAATCTTCGGTTTCACTTATAGGGATGTTTTCTCCCATTATATTAGCATCTGTTGTTATAAAAGCGGTTTCTAATTCGAAATCCACAGATCTTGAAGGACCAAAAACAGGAGTGGTTTCGCCATTAGGCAAAGTTTGTCCCATTGGTCTATTAACAGGTATATTTGAAGGAACAATTGTTGAACTTCTTCCATGATAACCTACTGGTATGTGAACCCAGTTTGGCAGTAAAGCATTCTCAGTAGCACCATGCATTTTACCAATATTAGTTGCGTGCTCTTTTCCAGAATAAAAATCAGTATAATCTCCAATTAAAACAGGTAATTGCATTTCTACATCATCCATATTAAAAATGACGATGTTTTTATGTTTTTCATTGTCTCTTAGTTTTGGATTTTTTTCATCAAAAATTTCAGCAATACGATTTCGAACTAATCGCCATGTTTTTTTTCCGTCAGATATGAAATCATTTAAGGTATCCTGCATGAACATATCATCTGTAAGTTCAATTCCTTCAAAATAATTCAGTTGCTGTAAAGCACCTAAATCTATAGCAAAATCACCTATTCTGGTTCCAACGGTTACTATGTTTTCTTTTGTAAGAAAAACACCAAAAGGAATATTTTGGATTGGGAAGTCACTGTGGTCCAAAACGGGTAACCATGACTTTCTTTTAGTATTATTGGCGGTTATTGGCATGGAAATGTTGATTATTTTGTTAAAAAATACTCATCAAATATATTATAATCTAACAGTTTACCAAACGTTTTTTTGTATTTTTGCGTCAAAATTAACGAAAATCAAAGAAATGCAACGCGACGAACAAATTTTTGACCTTATTCTAGAAGAACAAGAAAGACAGATACACGGATTAGAGCTGATAGCTTCAGAAAACTTCGTGAGTGATGAAGTAATGGAAGCAGCTGGTTCTGTTTTAACGAACAAATATGCTGAAGGATATCCTGGCAAAAGATACTACGGAGGTTGTGAAGTAGTTGACGTTATTGAACAAATTGCTATTGATAGAGCTAAAGAATTATTTGGTGCTGAATATGCTAACGTACAACCACATTCTGGTTCACAAGCTAATACAGCAGTTTATCATGCCTGTATCAAACCTGGAGATAAAATTTTAGGTTTTGATTTGTCACATGGTGGTCACTTAACTCATGGTTCTCCAGTAAACTTTTCAGGACGTTTATACAACCCAGTTTTTTACGGTGTTGATAAAGAAACTGGAAGATTAGATTATGATAAAATTCAAGAAATTGCTACAAAAGAGCAACCAAAATTAATTATCGCTGGAGCTTCGGCTTATTCACGTGATATGGATTTTGCACGTTTCAGACAAATTGCAGACAGTGTTGGTGCTATTTTATTAGCTGATATCTCTCATCCTGCGGGTCTTATTGCAAAAGGTTTAATGAATGATCCATTACCTCATTGTCATATTGTAACAACAACTACACATAAAACATTACGTGGTCCTCGTGGTGGATTGATTATGATGGGTAAAGATTTCCCAAATCCATTTGGTTTAACTACTCCAAAAGGTGAAGTAAGAATGATGTCTAATTTATTAGATTTAGCTGTTTTTCCAGGAAATCAAGGTGGTCCATTAATGCATATTATTGCAGCTAAAGCTGTTGCATTTGGTGAAGCTTTGAAAGATGAATTCTTTACTTATGCTTTACAATTACAAAAAAATGCAAATGCTATGGCTGATGCTTTTGTAAAAAGAGGGTATGAAATTATCTCTGGAGGTACAGATAATCACATGATGTTGATTGACTTAAGAAACAAAAATATTTCAGGTAAAGATGCTGAAAACGCTTTAGTTAGAGCTGAAATTACAGTTAATAAAAACATGGTTCCTTTTGATGATAAATCACCATTTGTAACTTCAGGTATTCGTGTTGGAACAGCTGCAATCACTACTCGTGGTCTGGTTGAAGAAGATATGGAAACTATTGTAGCGCTTATCGATAAAGTGTTGACGAATCACACAAACGAAGATGTAATCGAAGAAGTAGCTGCTGAAGTAAACGAAATGATGAGCGAAAGAGCTATTTTCGTTTATTAGGCTTTAGTTTAATATTTAAAAAAGTTTAAGGTTTAAGGTTTTGTGTTTACGGTAAGTGACTGCAATTTTTTAAACTTTAAACTTTTTTTATTTTAACGTGTTTTTAAACTTTAAACAAAATTAATCAATGTCTGTACTAAGATTGAAATTACCTACGGATCCTCGCTGGGTAAATATTGTAGAAAAAAATATTGAAGAAATCCTAACAGATCATGCTTGGTGTGAACAAAAAGCAGCCACTAATGCAATTACGATAATCACTAATAATTCAGAACATCAAGATTTAGTTCAGGATTTATTGGCTTTGGCCAAAGAAGAAATTGATCATTTTGAACAAGTGCATAACATTATTATCAAACGAGGGCTTAAATTAGGTCGCGAACGCAAAGATGATTATGTAAATGAATTGTATCTGTACATGAAAAAAAGCGGTGACGGAAGCAGAGTTTCTGGATTAGTAGAACGTTTATTGTTTTCTGCTATGATTGAAGCTAGAAGTTGTGAACGTTTTAAAGTGCTTTCAGAAAACATTCAAGATGAAGAATTATCTGTTTTTTATAGAGATTTAATGGAAAGCGAAGCAGGACATTACACTACTTTTATAACCTATGCTCGAAAATATGGCGTCGGAATCGATGTTGAAAAACGTTGGAGAGAATGGTTAGAATTTGAAGAATCTGTTATTGCTAATTATGGCAAAAGTGAAACCATTCACGGCTAAACTAAATTTAGAAACTCAAATGATTACTATTAGAGAAGCTTCTCCTGCGGATATTACTATTATTCAACAAATTGCATACGGTTCTTGGCCAAGTACATATGGCGAAATTCTTTCGAAAGAACAGTTGAATTATATGTTGGATAAATTTTATGATTCAGGTGTTTTAATGGATTTAATGATTAATCAATGGCATTTTTTCATATTGATTTATGAAGATGATTTTTGTTTGGGATTTGCTTCTTTTCAACATCATTATTTAAATCAAAAAACGACACGTTTACACAAAATATATTTACTTCCTGAAGCGCAAGGTAAAGGAGCTGGGAAGTTATTAATTGATGCTGTGGTTGATTTTGCTAAAAAGAATGATTCGGACGCTGTGTCTTTAAATGTAAATCGTTTTAATAAGGCCTGTTCCTTTTATCAAAAGATGGGTTTTGAAATTATAGGAGAAGAAGATATAGAATTAGATCACGGTTTTTTGATGGAAGACTATAAAATGGAAAAGAAGCTTAATTAACTTACTATAATATCGTGTTTAAAGAGCAAACCTTTTAGTCCATCTTGCGAGAAAATTGCTTTTTTAATTTTAGTTTTTGATGGATCGATTGTGTAGTTGTAGCTTGTTTTGAAATCTGCTTTATTAGCAATTGCTTTTGAAAATTCAGAACGGTAAAGATCACAATTTTCAAAAATTACCTCTGTTAAATCCGTACTCATAAAATCTACCGCTACTAAACTACAATTCGTAAACTGCGTTCCTTTTATTTTCAAAGTATAAAATTTAGAAAAATCTAAGTTGCAATCTTTGAAATTTACTTCAAAAATGAGTTTGTCACACATCGAAAAGTTGACTTCTTTTATTTCACAATGATTAAAAAAGACTGTTCTTAAAGCTACATGATTAATTTTAGCATTACTAAAAGAGCAATTATTAAATATACAGTCAATAAAAGTTACGGCTATAAAGTTGCAATTAGAGAAATTGCAATTGGTAAAAGTGCAACATTCAAATTCCTTCAAATTCATTTCATCTGAACCGTAAGTGATGTTTTCGTATGCAATGTCTAAAAAATATTCGGGCATTTTTTATTTGATGAAAATGAAATAAGTTAAAATTGACTTTTACAAAATATGGTTTGTTTACTAATAAAAGTTGTAAATTTACTAGTAACTTTTCAAACTAATAAAACAGAAATAAAAACAAATCAATTAAAATAAAAAAAACGCAATTATCAAATTTGTAGATAATTGCGTTTTACTGTGGTGACCTCGACTGGATTCAAACCAGTAACCTCTTGAGCCGTAATCAAGTGCGCTATTCAGTTGCGCCACGAGGCCTTAATTCGGGTGCAAATATAAGGATAAATGTGTAACTTGCAAGTCATATTCTATATAAAAAATAAAAAAAATGGTATTAGAAAATTATATACGTGATATTCAGGGTTTTCCAAAAGAAGGAATTTTATTTAAAGATATAACTCCTTTATTAATCAATCCAGAAGCAAGAAATAAATGCCTTCAATTATTGGTTTCGACATTAAAAGATAAAAAAATTGACAAAGTAATAGGAGTAGAGAGCCGAGGTTTTTTCTTTGGAATGCTTATAGCACAAGAACTAAATGTAGGTTTTATTCCTGTTAGAAAGGCAAAAAAGCTACCCTATAAAACTATTTCGGCAACCTATGATTTAGAATATGGAACTGATACTTTAGAAATTCACATTGATGCTATTCAAAAAGGAGATCGAATATTAATCCATGATGATGTTTTAGCAACGGGAGGAACGGTAAAAGCGGTTTGTGAATTAGTAGAACGATTGGGTGGTGAAATTGTACAATGCAATTTTTTGATGGAATTAGCCTTTTTAAAAGGCAGAGCTAAAATCAAAGGGAACGAAATCTTCTCGGCGATTACCTATTGATTTATGGCTTTAATGGTAACATAATACCGGTAACCTATAATAGCCATCTGCCATTTTTTAGCTTTAGAAATATCCAATCTTTGTTTAGTAAAGCTGGGCAATATGATTTTGTTAACTTTGGCTAGAATTTTAAACATTGATATTTTTTTTTCAAAGATATAAAAAAGACGGTCTTGATGAGGACCGTCTTTTTTTGGTTTTAAAAAGGGTATTTATTTTTGTTGATTTAAATTGGATTGATATTCTTGCATTTGCTGTTCGTAAATTTTCATTTTTTTGTCAAAAGCTTCCATTTCTTTATTGAAAGGTTCTATTTGCTTGTCAAACTCCTCCATTTGTTTGTCAAACTCTTCCATTTGAGGTTCTAGTTTTTTCATTTTAGCATCAAATTCTTCCATTTTCTTTTCAAATTCTTTCCAAGCTTTTTTGTCACCATTTATTGGGCTGCCTTTTGGTGCTTTCGGTGCTTTTGGAAAAGTAGGTGGTTTAGGGCTTTTAAATTTAAATGTTGGAGGTGTTGGTGGAATAGGAGGTGTTGGAGCATCAGAATCATTAAAAATTTCATTTGAATTTTTTGTAATAATTCTAATCGTTTTCTCATTTTTATTGACATCCATTTTATCAATTGTGTTTTGGTCAAGTAGCAATAATTCTTTTTTATCTACTTTTTTATCATTGATATAGATTTCATTTTCAAGAAGTGTTTTATTGAATTTTTTAGTTACAATTCTGATTTCTTGCTTGCTTGGATTTTTTATTACATCCATGCTTTCAATTTCATTTGGATCTAATTTGTCCATGTCATCTTTGCTAACTTTTGCACCGTCAATAAAAATTTCTTTATCTGTAGGTAAAGGCGCATTAGGAGAAATTAATACACTTTTTTTATTCAATTGAATATCATCTTCAGCAAAATCTATGGTAAGTATTCCATTTTCATTTTTAGAAATAATGATTCCAAATGTTTTGATGGCTTCAGTTCCTTTAATATCCATTTGCTGGTTCTCTTCATTTCCCTTTTTTAAATCAACAGAAATCGATGTTATTTCGTTTTTTGAGTTTCTTTTTATGTTGGAAAAAATAGCTTTTATCTCATAGTTTTCTTTTAAAGCTTTAGTTTTTTCTTTTAATTCTTCATCGGTTGTATTTTTATTTATTTTGTACACATCTACTGAATTTTCATTCTTTTTTGAAGATTCAGCTGTAATTTGTTCCGATATTTTTTCCTGTGCAATAGTTTTAATTTGGAATAAAAGCACAAAGCTTACTAATGCGGGAAGTATTAAAGTGTACTTCCAAGAGTTCCATTTTTTTGATTGATTTTTGTTTAACATAACGATTCGTTTTTTGATTAATGATTGATAAAAATGATTGGTAATGGCAACACAATTTTCTTGTGTTGTTATTTTTAAAAGCGTGATTTGATAGGCTTTTTTATCAGATATTTTTTTTAATGCTTCACTGTCAGCAATGAATTCAAGGTTTTGTAATATAGATTTTTTATAAAACCAAACAAATGGATTGAACCAAAAAACAACACAAAAAAATCTTGAAATGAGAACATCAATAGTGTGAAATTGTTCGCTATGAACTTTTTCGTGTTCTAAAATGTTTTCTAATTCGGTAGCATTGTATAATCTTGAATTGTAAACGATTGTGTTGAAATAAGAAAAAGGAGCTAGATTTTCGGTAATGTCAACAAACTTAAAATCAGCTTGTTTTTGAATGGTTTTTCCTTTCAAAATGCTGTTTAAGCTAAAGAAATCAAAAGCAAATTTGGCAAGAAATAATACAGTTCCAACTGAATATGTTATTACTAAAATAAGAGGTAAATAATCTTCAAATGTTTTTTCTTCGATGTAATTTGTTGTTGGGATATTTGCCCAGTTAATGTTAGATGGAGTGGGTTCAATCCAAATTATTTTGTTAATAACAAGTAAAGGCAAAAGGATTGAAGTAAATAAACCAGCTAATAGAAACCAACGATTACTGTTGAAAAAGGTTTCTTTTCGAAGCATAAAAAAATAGGCTAAATAAAATAAACCAATTAACCCACTGGATTTGATTAGATAAATAAAAAGTGATTCCATACTATTGTGTTAGAAGGTTATTTTATGCTTTTAATTGATAAAATTATTTTTCTTCTTTCTGGCTTTCAATCATTGCTAAAATTTCACGCAATTCGTCTGCCGAAATTTTTTCTTCTTTAGCAAAAAAGGAAACCATATTTTTGTAAGAGCTGTTAAAATAAGTATCAATTGCAGTATTTATAAAGCGTTTTCTATAATCTTCGATACTTACAATTGGATAGTATTGGTGCGTATTCCCAAAAGCATTATGAGACACAAATCCTTTTTCTTCTAGATTTCTAACTATAGTTGAAAGGGTATTGTAATGGGGTTGTTCATCTGTTATTGCTGCCATGATTTCTTTTACGAATGCTTTTTTAAGCTTCCATAAAATTTGCATAATTTCTTCTTCTTTATTTGTAAGTTTTTGCATGATTTCATTATTTGAATCAAACTTACAACTATATTTTTAGTTAACAAACTATAAATATAGTTATTTAACTATTTTTTAAGTTTTAAAAAAAAGCGTTTATAGAAGTTAATCGTTTTGTCTTTCTAATGCTAAAATTTTTTGTAACCAAAAACAGCAGCCAAAAGCAATAATACCGCAAGTTCCCATGATGAACCAATTTATTTGATATCCGAAATGACCTATGATTTCTAATCCAATTTTTGAACTCACAATATGTGCTAAGCTAAAAGTCATCGTGTATAATGCCATATAGCGTCCTTCATGTCCTTTTGGGGCTCTGCTTAAGGCAAAAGCATTTGAAAAAGGGAAAAAAAATATTTCTCCAAAAGTGATAAAGACAATGCTTATAATTAAAATGATTACCCAATAATCTAACAAAAGGATGTAAAAACTAACCGCAATTAATAGAGATCCCCAGAGGATAATTCGAATTCTATCAATTTGTTTTCGCTCCATAAAACTCACTAAAGGCATTTCGAATAAAAAGACTAAAAACCCATTTAAAGAAATCAAGAGACCTGTTTGTACTTCGGATAAACCAAAATGTTCATGATGGAATAAAGGTAAGGTTGTGAAAATTTGAAAAAACAACATCGCACTTATAAAACTGATAAATTGGAATATCCAAAAAGGTCTGTCTTTAAAAACAGATTTAGATTTAATTATGACTGGAGTTTGTTCATGAGGTGCGAGCGGCTCTTTTTTCTTTTCTTTTACAAAAAGGGCAAATATTAAAATTGCGATAATACAGGTGCTTCCATCAATCCAAAATAATCCTTGATATCCAATGCCTAAAATGATAAGTCCACCAAGTGTAGGTCCTGCAGCAAATCCTAAATTTACAGATAAACGAACTAAAGACAAGGCTCTAACTCGGTTTTCTGGTTTTGCATACACACTTAATGAAACAAACATAGCTGGTCTAAACATATCGGCAATGGTCATTATTAAGAACATTCCGAAACATAATCCCCAAAAAGAAGTTATATATTGTAATATGAAGAATAATAATCCACTGGTAAAAAGACTGAAAATCATAATTTTATAGAACCCAATTTTGTCTGATAATTTGCCTCCCAACCACGAACCAAGCATAGAACCAATCCCAAACGAAACCATAATCCATCCAACTTCACTATAAGTAAAGTGAAGATTTTCTTTTAAATATTTGGATAAAAAAGGTAAAACCATGGTTCCAGCACGGTTTATAAAAGTAATGAGTGCTAGAATCCAAACTTCACGCCTAAAACCTTTAAAATTATTTATGTAACGTTGAATTGCAGTTTTGAGCATGAATAAAGATATATTTTTACAAAGGTAAATAACTTTGTAGGTTTGCGTCATTGTGTCATTATAACTTTTAAACTATTTTTGCTTAAAATTTATAAGATGAGAACACTAGTAATTTTATTTTTTTTGGTTCAGGTATATTTTGGCTCAGCCCAAAATAAATTTGATAGTGCTTCGGTCAAAAAGTTTCAAAAAGAGTTGAATGCAGAATATGCAGATCCTAAAACAAGTCCATTGGATCAAGAAGATTTAGCGACTTTTAAAACCTTGGATTTTTATCCAATAAATAAAAAATTCTTCGTGAAGGCAAGGTTTGTTCGAACCGAAAATGAAAAATCATTTGAGTTGCAAACCTCAACGGATAGAAAACCTATGTATGTTAAGTATGGTGAAGTTTATTTTACTATTGACGGCAAAAAATTAAAACTTAATATTTATAGAAATATTGAACTTTCGAAAAAAGAGCAGTACAAAGATTATTTATTTTTGCCTTTTTCTGATTTGTGTTCTGGAAAAGAAAGCTACATAGGAGGGAAATATATTGATATGAAAGTGCCTAAGGGAAAGACAATTACTATCGATTTTAACACATCATATAATCCGTATTGCGCTTATAGTCATAAATATTCATGTCCTAAAGTGCCTTTAGAAAATGATTTAGATATAGAGATAAAAGCAGGAGTTAAAAAATTTCATGATTAATGGAATATTTCAATTTACATACCCACATATATACCAATCAACCTAATATATTAGAATTGGTTAATCAATATCCTTACGAATTTGATGGTTCAATTCCGTTTTATTCTACTGGGATTCATCCTTGGTATATTGACGAAAAACGCTTGGAATCTGACTTGCAGATAATAGAAAGTAAGCTCAAAGAACCCAATTGTCTTGCCGTAGGCGAATGTGGTTTAGATAAACGCATCGATATTCCAATGGATTTGCAACAATCTGTTTTTGAAAAGCAATTGTTTTTAGCTCAAAAATACCAAAAACCAGTTGTGATACATTGTGTCGCAGCTTTTCAAGAATTGATCGACATTATTAGAAAAGAGAATATTACGGTGCCAATTTTGATTCATGGGTTTTCCAAAAGTGAACAATTAGCTAAACAGTTATTGGATAATGGTTTTTATATTTCGTTTGGAAAGTATTTATTACGAAATCCAGAACTAGAGTTGGTTTTTAAAAACATACCAAATGATCGATTTTTTTTAGAAACAGATACAATTGATGAAGGAATACAGGCTGTTTACACATTAGCAGCAAAATATAAAGGAGTTTCGGTAGAAGAAATTCAGGAAATAATAAGAACTAATTTTAATACAGTTTTTAAAATTCAATTTTAAACAGAAAAACAAATTTTGAAGTATTCAGCTTTAATATTAAACTTTAAACAAGAAAAAAATGGCAGAATGGACAGAAAGAGCCGAACTTTTATTTAAAAAAGAAGGATTAAATAAATTGCAAAATGCAAAAGTATTGGTTGTAGGATTGGGTGGTGTAGGATCATTTGCTGCCGAATTTTTAGCCAGAGCAGGAGTTGGGACAATGACTATTGTAGATGGAGATGTGGTTGATATTACGAATATTAATAGACAATTACCAGCCTTGCATTCTACTGTAGGACAGCCAAAAGTTACCGTTGTTGGAGATCGATTGATGGATATTAATCCAGAATTGAAATTAACTCGCGTACAAGAATTTTTATCACCAGAACGTGCATTTGAGATTGTTTCAGATGAATTTGATTATGTTTTGGATTGTATAGATAGCGTAACACCAAAACTAAATTTGATTATTGCAGCCAAAAGAAAAAGAGTTAAAATCATAAGCAGTATGGGTGCTGGAGGCAAAATGGAGGCAGCCAAAGTTAAGGTGTCAGATATTTCGAATACGGTTAACTGTTTTTTTTCAAAGACCATTAGACGACGTTTAAAAGAAGTTAAAATTGATAAACTGAAAGTTGTTTTTTCTTCGGAAATTCAAGATGAAAGCAGTCTCAGAATGACTGATGGTTCTAATTTCAAAAAATCATTTTATGGAACCAATAGTTATATGCCAGGTTTATTTGGTTTATATGCTGCGGAAACTGTAATTCGTTATTTGCTTAAAAAAGAATAATTCTTTTTTAAATTCAAAATCTTAAAATCTAAAACAATACAATGATACAAACAGTAATTTTCGACATGGATGGTGTAATTGTCGACACAGAACCCGTACACCATTATGCCTATTACAAACAATTTGATGAGCTTAATATAGTGGTTCCAGAAGAAATGTACACTTCTTTTACAGGGTTTTCAACCAGAAATACATTTCAAACTTTGAAAGAAGCTTTTCAGCTTAAACATAATGTTGAAGATTTAATTCAAAGAAAAAGAACCATTTTTAATGATGCTTTTGACAGTAAAGAAGATTTAGATTTATTAGAAGGAGTCAAAGATTTAATCAAAGATTTACATGCAAACGGTATTCAATTGATTGTTGCTTCTTCTGCATCAAAAGTTACTATTGATCGCGTTTTTACTCGTTTTGGGTTACATGATTATTTTACTCATATTGTAAGTGGAGAAGATTTTCCAAAATCAAAACCACATCCTGCTATTTTTGAGCATGCAGCTTCTTTATCCATTGCTCCAAAGGAAAATTGCATTGTAATTGAGGACAGTACAAATGGTGTAAAAGCGGCAAAGGCTGCGGGAATTTTATGTATTGGCTATAATAGCTTTCACTCTAAAGATCAGGATTTATCTGAAGCTGATAGAATTATAAATCATTTCAATGAATTAAGTTTTGAGAAAGTAGCTGATATAGATTCTAAATTAAGTAATAATTAACATTTAGAACTATCTGAATTTGTAAATTTGAAAAAATCAAAATTTTAATCTATGAAAAATATAATTATTGCATTGGCTATTATTATCGCCAATTTCACCATTGAGGCTCAGGTTAAAACCCCTCAAGGTAGTCCTAAATCAACAGTGATTCAAACCGTAGGATTGACAGAGGTTGAAGTAAATTATTCAAGACCGAGCGCTAAAGGTAGAGCTGTTTTTGGAAATTTAGTTCCTTTTGGAAAATTGTGGAGAACTGGAGCTAATGAAAATACTATAGTTTCTTTTAGTGATGATGTTATTATTGATGGTAAAACATTAAAAAAAGGAAAATATGCTTTGTATACAGTTCCTAAAATTGAAAGCTGGGAAGTAATATTCTATGCTACAACAGATAACTGGGGAACACCTCAAGAATTTAATGAAGCAAATGTTGCTCTTAGAACAGTTGTAAAAGAAGAAGCTCTTTCAAAACCAGTAGAAACATTTACTATAGGTGTAAGTAGTTTAGATCCTAATTATGCGTATTTAGAAATCTATTGGGAAAATTCATATGTAGCAGTTAAGTTTGAAGTTCCAACACAAAAAACGGCCATTGCTAATATTGAAAAAGCTTTAGCAGGACCAACTTCAGCAGATTATTTTGCAGCAGCTCAATTTATTTTCCAATCTAATGGAGACAATGATAAAGCGTTAGAGTATGTGAACAAAGCTTTGGATATGAGTACTGAAAAGCCTTTTTGGTATAATAGATTAAAATCATTGATTCAAGCAAAATCAGGTAATAAAGCAGGAGCTATTGAATCAGCTAAGTTATCTTTAGCAGCAGCAGAAGCAGCTAAAAATCAGGATTATGTAAAAATGAATAAAGACAGCATTGCTGAATGGAGTAAGAAATAATTTTTTACCATTAAATAAAAAAATCCCGTTCCAAATTGAAACGGGATTTTTTTATTTAATCAATTATTGGTTCGTATTTCTCGTTTTTAAAAATAGTCCATTGTAGCAATAATGATATGATGATTGTTAATGTCGCGCCAATGAAGTTAAGCCATAAATAACCTAATTTTTCTTCGCCACTCGGATAAATATATATGGCGAAATAGTAGATTACAAAAATAGTTATTTGACTAAAAACAGCGCTGTAAAAAATAGCTTTTGATTGCACTTCTTTTAAATAAAAACCAACTAAGAAAATACCCAAAACAGTTCCATAAAAAATAGAACCTATGATATTTACTAATTGGATAAGATTTTCAAATAAGGTTCCAATACAAGCAAATAAGATTGCGATAATTCCCCAGATTAAGGTGAAAAATTTAGTGGCATTTAGATAATGCTTTTCTGATTTTTCTGTTTTTACATTTCGTTTATAAATATCAATTGCTGTAGTTGAAGCTAATGCATTAAGTCCTGAAGCTGTTGATGACATAGCAGCCGATATAATTACAGCAAGCAATAAGCCGATAAGTCCTTTGGGTAAATAATTGAGTATGAAATGGAAAAAGACATAATCTTTGTCATTAGTTTCACTGTTTTTATCGGCTTTTAAAATGATTTCTTTGGCACGATCTCTTAAATCTTTTTCTTTGTTTGAAAGAGCTATTAGTTCTTTTCGTAGAATTGGATTGTCATAATCCTGATTGAGTTGGTCAATATATAATAAGTTAATTACTTTTTTATCTTCGGATAAGGCTTCTAATTTTTTCTCCAAAGTATGGTATTCGTTTTTGAAAGCGGACTTTTCAATAATTATTTTATTATTTGGATTAAAATTCAAAGGAACAGGATTGAATTGGAAAAAGACAAATACCATAACTCCAGTCAACAATATAAAAAATTGCATCGGTACTTTTAACAAACCATTCATGATTAATCCCATTTGGCTTTCCTTAACCGATTTACCAGATAAGTATCGACCTACTTGAGATTGATCTGTTCCAAAATAAGCCAAAGCAAGAAAAAATCCACCAGTAATTCCACTCCAAAAAGTATATTTCTCTTCCGGATCAAAAGAAAAATTGACAATATCCATTTTATCGTTGGCTCCAGCAATATGTAAAGCACTATTAAAAGTCATGTCGTTAGGTAAGTAATGCAGAATCAGGAAAAAAGTGATAAACATACCAGACATGATAACAAACATTTGTTGCTTTTGTGTAACATTCACCGCTTTTGTACCACCAGAAAAAGTATAGATTATTACTAATAAACCTATGACAATGTTCATATAAGTTAAATTCCAACCTAGTATAGCAGACAATATAATTGCTGGCGCATAAATTGTTAGTCCAGTTCCTAATCCTCTTTGAAACAAGAAAAGCAACGCAGCCAAGGAACGTGTTTTTAAATCAAACCTTTTTTCAAGATATTCATAAGCAGTAAAAACTTTGTATTTATGATAAATAGGAATAAAAGTTACGCATATAATTACCATTGCAATAGGCAGTCCAAAATAAAACTGAACAAAACCCATACCGTCATGGTAGGCTTGACCTGGCGTTGATAAAAAAGTAATTGCGCTCGCTTGTGTAGCCATTACTGATAAACCAACAGTATACCATGGGGTTTCATTGCTACCTAAAATAAAGTCTTCTACGTTTTTACTTCCTTTGGTTTTCCAAGCTCCATAAATAACAATAAATAATAGTGTGCCTATAAGTACAATCCAATCAAATAGTTGCATATGTTAAGAGTATAATTGCATGATTACATAAAAAATTAAAATATAAATAACATTGGCTACAAGAACCCAAGTATAGCTTTTTTTCCAGGTTTTTATTTTTTTAGTTTCCATTGGTTAATGCTTTATATTTTGAGTTGGTAAAGTCACAGGCGATTTTAAAGAAATTATATTAGCTAACAATCGATAGGCTCCTGAAACGCCTTCAGGGAGCTCTCTAAAAAGGCTTAATCCCGTATAAATATAATATCCTTTGCCATAAGGAGCTACTAATAAAGCTCCATTTTTAGGTTTTTCTCCTTTATCATTTGAGGATAAAATAGGAGTAAAGCTAGCGTCAAATTCGTTAGGATAATTCAATCCTTGTTCTTGTTTCCATCCTTCAAAATCTTTTTCGGTAATTTTATTTGGAGTATTCAAAACAGGATGATTTGGATTCAAAAAACGAACTTCAGCATTTTCTTCGGTTACCCGATCACGAGAAATTTTTAAAGGATAGGGTGCTATATTTGGTGTAACAATATCATCAGGCGTATTGTATTGGACTAACATTGTTTTTCCTTCTTTTACAAAATCAAAAAGAATAGTTTGCTTATTAGCTAAAGTTGGAATAGTATTATAAGCACGAACTCCAGTAATAATTACATCAAAAACGGCTATTTTTTCGGGTGTTATTTCCTCAGGTTTCAAGATAGTTACTCGATATCCCATTTGGATTAGACTTTTAGGTACTTCATCACCAGCTCCCATAATATATCCTATTTTTTCTTCATTTACATTTAAGTCTAATTTGATACATTTTGCTTCTGCGGATTTTAATACTTGTTGTTTCGTAATGTGATTGAAATCAATAATTATTTGCTCTTTGTCAAATCGTTTATTGTCAATTATAGCAACACTTTTCGCAACAGCTTCATCGGACTTAGTTGGAGGTGTTACTTCAAAATATACAATTTGTTCGATTCCTTTTTTTTCTAAATTAAAAGGAATTGATTTAGGAGATACAAGCCAATTTTTAGGCAATTCTAATTGTAAATCTCCTTTTGCATTATCTTTTCCAGATTTAATTTTAACACCTATAGTTTTGGTTTTTAAATCTTTAAAAATTAAAACTTTATCTAAAAAAGAAGTAGTTACTTCAGGAACAATATCTAAATAATTATAGACTTCTCCTTTGACATCATCATTGTATTTGTAAACGATAGTTCTTTCAAAAGGGATTTCAATTCCGTTAATTAGAATTAAAAAAACAGCCTTTTCTTGGCGAATAATATCCGGAATTCCAATCTTTTTTTGGTAATTAACAGAATACATACCAATTGTTCCTTTTTCATCAAGCCAATAGGGTTGGGTATAATCAATTGCTTGTGGAACTTGCGTTTCAATACTTATATTTTCAACCTTATTATTGTTTAGAGGTTTGTTTAGAGGAATAGTTTTTTGCTCTGGAAAAGCAGTTATTTGAATTAACTCCATTGGAATGGAAGATCTATTAATAGCTTCAATTTTTAGTTTAATCGTACTTCCAGGAGTTGCTTCTTGATTTTGCGCTACAGCTTCAAGATACAATCCAGAACAAGCAGCAATTATTTTTTTTATTTCCTCAGATTTTAATGTAGTCCAATGTTTTTCGTCCAATGATTGCATTAAAGAGTAGGCTTTTACTAAATCAGGAATACTAGCCGAAGGATTTTTAAAATCAAATTCTGTTGCAATTTTTGTCAATAGTAAGCCTATTGGTTTTCCTCCTTTTACACGATTCCAACTCGTATCAATTCCTTCAAATAACGAAGATTTATCAGTTAGAGGATCTCCTTTGATAAACTCTAAATATTCTATTTCTTCTCCGCGACTTCCAGTGCTGCCAAAACCTTGTGATTGATGGCGACTGCGACTTAAAGCTGCAATTTCTTGATTTGATTTCCCTATAGAAGGATAATAAGCTCCAATCTGGATAGCAATTAAATTTGTTTTATCAGCCTTATTGAATTTTTCTTTACTTCCATAAAACCACCATGAGGTATTAAAAAACTGTCTTTTGACCTGCCAAGGTTCTACATATTTGAGTTGTTCAGGAAATAGATTCGGATTATTGGCTAAATCAATACTTTCAACACTTAGCATAGCCGAAGCGGTATGATGGCCATGAGTAGTTCCAGCTGATCTATGGTCAAAACGATTAATAATAATGTCTGGTTGAAATTTTCGTATTGCCCAGACTACATCAGAAAGGACTTTATCTTTTTCCCATATTTCAAGTGTTTCTGTTGGATTCTTAGAAAAACCAAAATCATTGGCACGCGAAAAAAATTGTTCTCCACCATCAATTTTTCGAGCTTCAATAAGTTCTTGAGTTCGAATGACTCCTAACAATTCTCGTAATTGTGATCCAATAAGATTTTGACCACCATCTCCACGAGTTAATGATAAATAACCCGTTCTAGCTTTGGTTTCATTTGACAAATATGAAATTAATTGGGTATTTTCATCATCAGGGTGTGCTGCAATATAAAGAACACTTGCCAGAAAATTAAGTTTCTGAATTTGATTGTAAATTTCGGCGGAATTTAATTTTGTTGGTTGTTGGGCAAGTCCTATTTGAAATGGAAGCAGTAAGATTAATGATAATAGTATAACAATTTTTCGCATAGGGATTTATTTGCATGGTCGTAAGTTCAAAAATACTAATTATATCGTACGATTTCAGACGCTATTTCTAAACTTTATGTTAATGTTTTTAGTAAAAATATATTTTTTAAAACTATTTGTTTGATTTTTTGAATTAAACAAAAAATGAGAGTACAATTATTTGTACTCTCATTTTGAATAGTTAGATTAGAAATTAATGTTTTCCATTTCCTCTACCATTATTTCCTTTTCCGTTGTTGCCGTTACCGCGATTTTCTCCTCTATCATCATTTCGATTATCATTGTATCTATTTTTGTAATTATCATTGTTTTGATGCTTACCAATGGCTCTTTGTGGACTTCCTTTGTATCCTTTGTAATATTTCATTTTATGATTATTGAAATACGTATAAGGTCTTGTTCCGTGATAATCATTCAAAACTACTTTATATCCATTGTACAAATCATAGTTTCTGTAGGGTCTAGGTAAATATCTTGAACGAATCCATCTTCCTCTATCAAAATAGATAAATTGGGCTAATCTAATATCATAATAAACTTGAATATCTGGTAGATAATAGAAATCAACTGATGAATATCCAACAGGACCCCAAGAAGGAGGAGAACCAATTTGAACATTCACAGAAACTTGAGCTTGGGTCGAACTTGTGACTAAAAGAATTATTCCTACTACAATTAATTTTAATGTTTTCATTTTTTTTATTTTTAATTAATAATCATTTATTGAAAGAATCATCAATAAATATTTTAATACTTTGAGAGTAAAACCAACAACTGTGCCAATACTTAATATTTAGCAAACGGATTGTTATAACTAAAAAAGAGAAGCAATGTTTAAGCTTCTCTTTTTCAGTTAATTATTTTGATTATTGTAACTTATAAAATAATTATTAAAAGAAGTATAATTATGATAGCACCAACTGAAATGTAAATTCCATTTCCAGTAGATCTTAATTCTGCATTGATTTTGCGAACTTCTTTTCGAAGTTCTTTCTTTTCAGAAGAATTTAACTCTGATTTATCCATTGCTTTAATTTCCTCTAAACGATTTAGCAGTACTTTGACTTCTGCAGGAATTTCTTTTGGATTTTCAGTTGCTGTTGTAATTGGTTTTTCGGCTGCCCTCGTTTGGGTTGGGACAATACATAATGACAATACTATCATCATTAAATAGAAGCTAATTTTTTTCATAGTAATGTAATTTATGGTTAAACATAATTGTTCTTGTAAATATATCGATTAGTTATGTCAATCCTACTACGATTTGGATTTAAAAAATTATGTAATAAACATATTTTCAATATATTACGATTTTTAATATAATGACGTAAATAGTTTTATTTATTGTATTCTATTTCCTAATAAGTTATTTAAAAATCACAGTTCTAGGTTTTGCAAGTTCAAAATCTTGAAATCCAAAATCTCTAGTTTCGAACGAATTTGTTTGGAAAATATTATTCCCAATATCTGGGATGGAAGGGTAGTAGGATAATGATATTTGGAACGAACTAAATACTAAATAGTCATTATTGATAAGAAAACCAATTCCAATTTTTGAATAGAATTGATTTTTAAATAGCCCTTTTTCAGGAGTTCCTAATGTAGCTACTGAATAATTGAAATAAGGATTAACTCGAAATCCCCATAAATTCCAAGGAGAATATAATTGAGTTTGTAAGGTAAGAACCATTTTTTCAGTTCCGTATTCAGCACTATTAAAACCTTGAATTCCATTGTTTTCATTTATGTTGAGTTTGTCTCCAATAGAATTTAACCTGTTTCTCCCCAATATTAATTGAGGTTTTACAAATTGTCTTAATTTCCATTTTCCAAATTCTAATAAATCAGTAAAATAATTTGCTTGAAAAGAAAATACACTTTGATTGGTATCCGTTGATTTTTCAAAAAAAGTACCTAATTCAAAATTAGTACTCAAAAAACCCCAATCATAAAAATTACCAAAGGACATTTGAGTTCCTAAATAATAACGGCCTATTTTATTTTTATATTGGTAACCACCAGTTATTCCAAAAATTTTACCAATGGGAACATCTTCTATAATACCGTTTCTAAAGATATATTTTTCTTGAATGTATTTTCTAGAAGTTACTCCAATTCCAGAAAAAACAAATTTTTCATTTGAAAAAAAATCAATAGCATCATATTCTGAACTCGGACTATCTAAATAGTTTATATTCAAAAATCGTCCAGATAAAATTAGATTAGTTGTTTGATCGTTTTCGGCATTTTCTTTATAAAGAGTGAAAGCATGTGCGATCCAATAATCTTGAGAATTATACTTGAAATTTTGTTGCGCATACACTTGATTACCATCTTGTAAAGTGTCTTTTCTATATTGCTGATCAAAATAAATACCACCGGCCCATTTTGCATAAGGAGTATAAAAAGGGCGGTCTATCGTTATGCTTTTTTCATGATTACTATTTAAATCAATATTGTATTTAAATGTTGTTTTGATGTATGTGTTTTTGATATTTGGAATACCATAAATAAAGTTATATCCTTTTTTGCCGTCACTCGATCTGTTTGTGTATTTATTGCTAAATTCATGACCAATGCCCATAAAGTTCTTTTCATTAAACTCTAAAGTAGTTTTTGAATTTGACACAGAAGCTTTTGGAATAATACTCCAGGAATCTAAAACTCGGATATAAACATCAACTGAATCTATATTTTTATAAGTTTGCAACACATTAATAGATAATTTGTTAACGTATTTTTGGGTTCTAATTAATCGTTCGGATTCTTTTAATAACAAGGAATCTAACGGTTTGTTTTTTCTAATTAGAATTAGATTCTGGATGGCTAAATTCTTGGTTTTAAGATGCAACCGATTTCCAGTTTGTTCTGCCCAATTTTTAGGTTTTCTGGTAGAGTCAATTTCTGAAAACCCAAATGGATCAAGGGTTATAATATTTATGTTTCGAATAATTTTACCCTCAAAGTTTTTGTATTGATTTGGAACAATTTTTTTCTTTTTCTTTTTTGGATTAATGGGTTCGAAAATTAATTTATGAAGTAATTTTGTAAATTTTCGTTTTTTAGAATAGGTTTGGATATCCCGATATACTTCTGAAGATTTCTTTTTCGGCAGATTGGTTTGTGAAAAAGAAAACGTACAAAAGCTGAGAAGCAGAAATAGTACAAACAATTTTTGCTTTTGAAACATTTTATAAACAATTAATTTTGATAAAAAATGTTGACTTTGATTGGGGCTCTTTTTCAGATTAAAGATACAAATTGTATCTCTAAATTAGTATTTAATCTGTAAATTCTTTGTTCTCATACTCATTCCCTAAAATTGAAATCCCTTTTTGTAAAAGTAAATTATTAGGGTAAATAATTTTCTCTCCATCTTTGGTGTTCAAATAAACTAGAAATGCGCCAATGTCTTCAATTTCGCCTTCAATAGGGAAATCTTTATCATGAATTCGGATGGTATCTCCAATTTTGAATGGAAAATAAAAAAACAAAATAATACCCGAAGTAATGTTACTCAAAACCGACCATTGCGCAATCATGGCAACGCCTACAATAGTTGCAATAGATGAAATAGCAATAAAAATATCTTTGGTTTGAACTCCCCAAATAATTATTAAACCAACAATTGCTAAAATATTGATAAACAAATGAATGTATTTAATTACTAAGTTGGTACGGCGCTCTATGGTTTGACTTAATTTAGCATAACGTCTTACTAATTTAGTAGTCACAATTCGTAATACAAGAATAATTATTAATAAAACTCCTGTTCCAATTATTTCCCGTGTAAAATCGTTAAAAAATCTCATTTTGTCTTTGTTTATTACGCTAATTTACTCAAATATTCATAAACTTTATCCGTTGGCATTCCCATAACATTTGCATAGGATCCTTCAATTTTCGAAACCCCAATAAAACCAATCCATTCTTGGATTCCGTAAGCACCAGCTTTATCAAAAGGTTTGTAATTTTTGATATAATAATCAATTGCTTCATCACTTAATTCATTAAATGTTACTTTGGTAATTTCGTAAATAACAGAGGTCTTTTCAATGGTTTTAAAGCAAACAGATGTAATTACTTCGTGAGTTGTGTTTGATAATGATTTTAAAATTGTAAAAGCATCTTGCGCATCTTGCGCATCTTTCGGCTTTCCTAAGGCTTTATTATTGTGCCAAACAATGGTGTCGCTGGTAATGAGGATTTCATTAGGTTTTAATTCTCCTTCAAAAGCGTTTGCTTTTAATTCAGCTAAGTAGTTTGTAATTTGTTCCGCTTTTAATTCAGGAGGAAAAATTTCTTCAATTTCCTTTAATCTAATTTCAAAATCTAAATCTAAATCTTTAAAAAATTGTTGACGTCTGGGAGAACCAGAAGCCAAAATTAAGGTGTATTTTTCTAATTTTTTTTTAAGCATTTTTGTGGTATTTAGATTGATTTAATGAAATTTACCAATTTCTAATTTGTATGTTATTTTAACTAAAGTAATTTTCTGTTCCAACTTATAATAAGGATAGAAAGTATTCCAAAAAACAGAATCCATTTTAATAGAGTACTTAAATTATGAAATTGTTTTTGAGATTCAGCTGTCCAGATTTTAACCATAAAAAAGAGCAATGGAGCAACAACAAAAACTATCATATATATGCAAACATATACTAAAGGGAAAAGATAGATTTTAATATAATATAAGATAGAAAACAAAGGAATAAAACTTAATGTAAAAACTATTTTTGTGGTTTTTTGTTTTCCAATAAATATTGGTAATGTATTCATTCCTTGATTGTAATCTCCACTCATGTCTTCAATATCTTTAACTATTTCTCTGATGAAATTAATCATAAAAGCAAAAACAGAATAATCAACAAGTATAGAAAACAGGTTTGCCAATATAGATTGATTTTCAATATTTACAATAGGATAAAGATTAAAAACACCAATAATTAAAACACTAAAAGAAAGCAATAATGCTACAATTATATTGCCAATAAGTAGCATCTGTTTTAAACTAGTAGCGTAAAAATATAATGTTGCTGCAATCAAAATAAAAAGAGAAGCAAAGCCAAGTTTACCAATTGCATTTGATAAATAAAAACCAATTGCAACACCCGTAACATTGAGCGCAACATAGCTATAATAGGCATTCGTTTCTGAAATACTTTTGCCTACAATAACATCTTTTGGTTTGTTGAATTTGTCCGTTTCTTGATCAAAAATATTATTGATTACATAACCTGCTGCTGCAATTAAAACAGTTGATAATACTAATAATATAAACTGCCAATCCTTTAAGCCTAAAGGAATATTTTGTAAAATTAAGAACCCATAAAAAAATACCAATTGCATAAACGTAAGCATCAGTAGATTTTGGTATCGTATGAGTTTTAAAAAATTCAATTTATAGGATTTAGAAGTTGATTTGTTTAATCGTGTTTTCCGTCAAAATGAGCCATCCATTTTCCTTGTACTTTCATTACTTGCTCTATCACATCACGCGCAGCACCTTTTCCTCCGTTTTTATGAGAAATATAAGTTGAAATAGCCTTGATTTCTGGACTTGCATCTTGTGGACATGTTGGTAATCCTACTAATTTCATGACATGGTAATCAGGAATATCATCTCCCATATATAATACCTGCTCTGGTTTTATACCATAAACATCGGTGTATTCATCAAAAGTTTCTACTTTATTAGGAGTACCTAAATGAATGTCAGTAATTCCAAGATTTCTTAATCTAACACGGACACCTTCGTTACTGCCTCCAGAAATAATACATACATTATAGCCGCTTTCAACAGCCGCTTTCATAGCATAACCATCGCGAATATTCATGGTTCTAAGAATTTCTCCTTCATTGGTAACAAAAACCGAACTGTCAGTAAGTACACCATCTACGTCAAATATAAACGTAGTAATTTCATTCATTATTTCTTTATAACTTTTTGCCATTATTTTGTATTGATTGTGTTAGTGTTTTATAAATAGTAGATTGGTTTTCATCCGATAAAAATAATTCATGTGCTGCAATAGTTTTGCTGTCATTGCGTTTTGCAGGTCCCGTTTGTGCTTCTTTTGGAGAAAGAGTCATTATTTTTTGTGCAGTTTCTAAAATCAAAGGTTTCAAAATTTCAAAAGGAATTTTGTTTTCGTCACAAATAGTATTTCCAATTTCATACAAATGATTTACAAAGTTGTTTACAAAAACTGCTGCTACATGAATCGCTTTTCTTTGCTCAGAATTAATAGCAAACACTTTATCGGATATGCTTTTTGCTGCTTTTTCTAATAGTTGAAAATCAGTTGCATTTTCACTTTCTAAACAAATAGGAATTGTTTTAAAATCTACTAATTTATCTTTTGAAAAAGTCTGAAGTGGATAAAAGACTCCTTTTCTATTTTTATCATCCAAAGCACCTAATGCGACACTTCCGGATGTGTGAACAACTAATCGGTTTTTGAAAGGCAATTGCGACGAAACGGTTGGAATCGCATCGTCAGAAACGGCAATAATATACAAATCAGCTTTAAGTAATAGACTATAATCAGTAATTACTTTAGCAGGATCAAGTAGGGAAGACGGTATGTTTTTTTGTCTTGAATACACCTGAATTAATTCGGTTGCAGTATTTTTTGCAAAAGCACGAATTAAGTGTTGCGCTACGTTTCCAGAACCAATAATAATTATTTTAGTCATTTGGCAAAATTAACAAAAAAAACGAAGTCCTAATCTATAATTAAAAGATTCATTTTGCAGCAAATTCAATAAAAAGCAAAATTTAAGAATCATTTTTTGAACTCTTATTTTTGGATTAAATTAACAAATGTGCGGATATACAAGTCAACATTTTTAAGTACTTTTGTTGCACTTTTAAAAAAACGTAATCCCTTACAAATGGATAAAAAATTATATTCGATTTTATTCTCTACTCGATTGATGGCCCTGCTTTTTTTAACTTTTGCATTTGCAATGGGAGCAGGAACTTTCATAGAAAGCAAATACAATACTGATACAGCACGAATTTTAGTTTACAATTCTTGGTGGTTTGAAGCCATAATGGGTTTCTTTATGATTAATTTCATTGGAAATATCAAACGCTATCAATTATTAAAAAAAGAAAAATGGGCAACATTATTGCTTCATTTGGCTTTCATCTTTATTATTTTGGGAGCTTTCATTACTCGATATATAAGTTATGAAGGTGTAATGCCTATTCGTGAAGGTGCTGCTGAAAATCAAGTGTTTTCAGATAAAACTTTTTTAACCGTTTTTGTAGATGGTGAATATAAAGGAGAAATGAAACGTAGAGTTTTCGAGAAAGCATTATTGCTTTCGCCAGTAACGAACAATAATTTTTCTATTTCTGAAAAGTTTGACCAAACTCCATTTGAAGTAAAGTATGAAAATTACATCATGGGAGCTAAACAAGCTATAAAACCCAGTGATAAAGGAACTTTATATCTTAAGTTAGTAGAAGCGGGTGAAGGTGGTCGTGAAGAACATTTTTTGAAAGCTGGCGAAGTACAAAACATTCACAATGTTTTATTTGCATTAAATAAACCAACAGAAGGAGCAATCAACATCAATACTACTGGTGAAAGTTATACGATTCAAACCCCATTTGAAGGAAATTTTATGCGTATGGCTGATAAATTACAAGGGAAAGTCAACAAGGATATTGTACAACCTTTAATGATGCGTTCGTTATATACCATTGGAGAAAAACGTTATGTATTTCCTGATCCAGCTGTAAAAGGAGTTATGGGATATGAATCGCAAAATGATTTTAAATCTAAAAGTCATGAAGATGCATTGGTTTTGAAAGTTTCGGCTGAAGGGCAAGAAAAAGAAGTAACTATTGTAGGTTCAAAAGGTAAAATAGGAGAGGCGCAAACGGTTCGAATAGGAAAAATGGATTACAGCTTTTTTTACGGAAGTAAAGCCTATGTGTTGCCTTTTAAGATAAAATTGAATGATTTTATTGCGCAAAAATATCCAGGAACTGACAAAAGCTATTCTTCGTTTGAAAGCCAAGTTACCGTTCAAGATTCGGTTAAGCCATTTGATGCTAGAATATATATGAATCATGTTTTAGATTATAAAGGATATCGCTTTTTTCAATCTTCTTTTGATCCAGATGAAAAAGGAACTGTTTTATCTGTTAATCATGATTTTTGGGGAACTGCAATTACGTATAGTGGTTATTTTATGTTGTTTTTTGCCATGTTAGCCATTATGTTTACTAAACATTCTCGTTTTGCAGATTTAAAAAGAAAACTTGAAGTTGTAAAAGATAAAAAAGCAAAATTGTTTACTATATTAATTTTACTTTTTAGCTTTAATAGTTTTGCTCAAGACCATAATCATGTTCACACTGAATCAGGAGCAACTCAAGAAAGTCATGCGCATCATGCCGAAAAGAAATTAAACCCACAACAGCTTGATTCGTTGTTGAATAAGTTTAAAGTTTCAGAGGAACATGCTGCTAAATTCGGACGTTTAATCATTCAGGATGCCGGAGGAAGGATGAAACCTATCAATACTTTTTCGTCAGAATTATTGCGAAAAGTAAGTCATTCTGATACTTATAAAGGAATGAATTCAGATCAAGCTTTTCTTTCTATGACGCAATATGCGAGTGCATGGATTGAAATTCCATTGATTTATATTAAAAGTGGAAATGATAGTATTCGTAAAATTATTGGAATAGATAAAGAGGCAAAATACGCTCCTTTTATCGCTTTTTTTGATGCAAAAGGCAATTATAAATTATCCTCATATTTAGAGGATGCATTTAAAAGTGCAAATCCAAATCAGTTTGAAAAAGATTTTATTGAAACGGATAAGAAAGTAAATTTAATGGAATCAGCTTTGAGCGGAAGAATATTAAAGATTTTTCCAATACCAAATCATGAGAACAACAAATGGATTTCTTATTTGGAATTGAATGAATCTGGTATGAAAGGAATGGATTCCACGTATACAAAAAGTATTCTTCCATTATATTTTGGAACTTTGGGGAATGCTGTAGTTTCAAAAAATTATAAATCTGCGGATGAATTATTAGAAAGTATTAATGGTTTCCAGAAAAAGTTTGGGAGTAAAGTAATGCCAAGTGAAGATAAAATATCATTAGAAATTGCGTACAACAAATATGATGTTTTTAAGAATTTGCCTTATTGGTATTTAACTGCTGCAATATTAATGTTGTTATTCACTATTCTTAAAATATTTAAAGAAAGAAAAATATTGAATATTCTGGTTAATGGAATGCATATCATTATCGGTTTATTATTTTTATTACATACTTTAGGTTTAATTGCCCGTTGGTATATTTCTGGACATGCACCATGGAGTAATGCGTATGAATCTATAATTTATGTAGCCTGGGCAACAATGTTCTTTGGTTTGGCTTTCGATATAAAATCAAAACTTACAGTAGCTTCATCAGCCTTTGTAACCGCAATGATTTTGATGGCTGCTTACATGAACTGGATTGATCCTGAAATTGCTAATTTACAGCCTGTTCTTAATTCGTATTGGTTGATGATTCACGTTGCAGTAATTGTGGCGAGTTATGGACCATTTGCTTTAGGAATGATTTTAGGATTTGTGTCTTTGTTATTGATTTTGTTTACCAATGCTAAAAACAAAGATAAAATGGATTTAAATATTCAGGAAATAACGTATATCAACGAGATGGCTTTGACCATTGGTTTAATCATGTTGACTATCGGAAACTTTCTTGGCGGACAATGGGCTAATGAAAGTTGGGGACGTTACTGGGGTTGGGACCCAAAAGAAACTTGGGCTTTAATCAGTATTATGGTTTATGCATTTGTAATTCATGCTCGATTTGTACCTTCTTTAAGAGGAAAATGGATTTTTAACTTAATGAGTATGTTTGCTTTTATTTCGATTTTGTTTACTTATTATGGTGTAAACTTTCACTTGGTAGGATTGCACTCTTATGCAAGTGGCGAAGCACATTCGCTAAGTTGGATTTGGTATTCATTAGGCGGTATTACTTTATTAGGAGCAATAACATATCCTAAATACAGAAAATACTATAAGAAATAAATTTTATAACATTTAATAAAAAAAGGTTCAACTAATTAAGTTGAACCTTTTTTTTAAGCTACATATTCTAATTGAATCATTTTGTAATACTCAATTGGCGAAACGCCTGAAACTTCTTTAAAACTAGTAAAAAAAGGATTGTATGAAGTAAATCCAACTTTTTTTGACAAAGAATCCAAAGTGTTGGTTTTTAAGAAATCAGATTCAATATGTTTGATTGCATCATGAACACGGATTGTTTTTTTGAATTCTGAAAATGAAATTGTTGTGTGGTATTTAAATAAATAGGAAACATGACTTTTTGGGATGCCTAGTTGATTTGAAAAATCAGCAAGTGATAATTCAGGATCTCTAAATATCTCATAGCTTAAAGCTAGTTTTTCAATTTTTTCAATGTAAACTAAAATTTTACGATCAATTTTTTCTTTGAGAACCAAATGTTGGTTATTCTCTAATTTGGAGGTATTTGTTAATTTCCAAATGTCTTTTAAAATTAAACTAGAATCGTTAATTTCTTTTATTTTAAAGTTTAACGCATCATAACCATATAATATTTCTGGTGTAATCAATATTTTTATCAAAACAACTAACCATACAATTGCAGATATCCATAGATAACTAAAACCATTTATATCACTGTTATGATAAATTTCAATGAATAAGGCCACCAATAATCGAACTGCTAATATTAGTATTGCTATAAATAAATAAGCAGTCCAATTATTTATTAATTCGTTTTGTTTCTGAACTACATTTAAAGAGCCTTTTCTATTCCAAATTTCATTTTTAAGTACACGATAACTTAAAATAAAATAGGTTATAGTATAGATACAAAAAAAAGGGAATATAATAAAATCTAACCGTATTGATTTTGGTAAAATTTTATCAAGTATTACTATTGCAAAACATAAGGATATAGGTAAAATAAAATGCGCAAGTTCTTTAATTTTAAACTGATTTTTGTTAGCTGCTAAATTTTTAAAATATAAATACACGAGTGGAATTACAATTCCAGTGAGGTTTCTATATTTCAAATAGTTTTGATTAACAATTCTATCTGAATTAAAATAGATTAATCCACCTAATAAAAATCGAATGGAAATAATAATGATTAATAAAATCATATAGGAATTCATCATTCTGTTTGATTTATGATTATTGAAAATTAGAAATGCAGTTAGCAAACCTATTATTCCAGTAATGATGAAGAGTAAATTTGTTATCATTTTTATTTAAAATTATGGGAATTCGAAAACCTATTTAAATGAAATCGTAAAATATTTTTTTACAATTATTTCATTTAAATTTCAAACCTAATTTTTTTAAATCAATTGTATTGTGTTGTTACTAAAAATTATAAATATTGTCCTGATATTTTTAATTTAATTTTGGACAATATTAAAAAAAAACTGGACAAAATATTTTTAAAGTTCACTATTGTCAATATAATTAGGATTTTATAATGTTTTTATATTTGCTAAAAAATGAAAATATGAATAATAAGTAATTTTTTTTAGGACATTTTATTCATTTTTTAAAGATAAATAGTGGGTGTTGTAATCATAAAAAAGTCTAGATTAATTTGAATTTTTTCGTAAAACAGTAAATTATGTTTTTTTAAAGAGTATAATTACCTTGTTTATAGTGGGAAATATTTAACTCGTGTTTAACCAAAATAAATTATTTACAAACAATTAATTGTCTTAATTTTATAAAAAATAATAATTATGAGAAAAATAATATTTATAGCAAGTTGTGCTATTATGCTTTTTAGTTGTAAAAATAATGCGCAACCAAAAAAAACCGAAATTAATACCACCGAAACAGCTATGGCTAAAGAGAACATTTACCAGTTTAAAGTAGAAGATTTATCAGGAAACACTTTCGATTTTTCAACCTTGAAAGGAAAAAAAATTATGATTGTCAATACAGCTTCAAAATGTGGATTAACACCACAATACAAAGATTTAGAAGCTTTATACAAAGAATATAAAGACAAAGGATTCGTGATTGTAGGTTTTCCGGCAAATAATTTTGCTTCACAAGAACCAGGCACTAATGCTGAAATAGCTACTTTTTGCCAATTAAATTACGGAGTTACATTTCCTATGATGGAAAAAGTTTCTGTAAAAGGAGGCGATATGTGTGCGGTATACCAATTCTTGACACAAAAATCTAAGAATGGTTTAAAAGATTCGGAAGTAGAATGGAATTTTCAAAAATATCTTTTGAATGAAAAAGGAGAATTAGAGAAAGTAATTTCGCCAAAAACATTGCCAACAGATCCTGAAGTAGTAAATTGGATTAAAGGGTAGATTTAAAAAGTATGTAATAAAAAAGAGATTCTTAGTCAAGTGGGAATCTCTTTTTTATTGCAAATACTATTTTTCATTAGCTAAAATTTCTGCAACTGCAGCTTCATAATTTCTAATGCTCTTTGTTTTGTTTATTTTTTTTAACACTTTGTGAGGATTTGAAAAAATGATTGAAAAATATTCCCACAAATGATGCATCTTTAATAATATATGTGCCGATCCTGATAAGGATTCGCTATATCCTTGGTATAATGTATCATGAAAATCGCTGAATAAGGTTATTTTGTTTTCAGGATATTCTGTTGTATTGTTTTTTATCATGCTTGGCAAAAAAGGATCTGCAATTAATCCTCGGCCAATCATCCAGTGATCTATAGTTGGAAAACGTTTTTGCATTTCCTGAAATTTTGCCACAGTAGTAATATCACCATTATAATATAATTTATGTTTGGTGTTGTCAATGCAATGTTGAAAAGCGTCTAAATGAACACCTCCCTTATAAAGTTGTTTTCCAATACGGGCATGTATAGCAATGTTTTTAATAGGATAGTTATCTAAAATGGGCAAAACATCTAAAATTTCTTCCGTATTATCATAGCCCAATCGCATTTTCATTGAAACGATAATATCAGATTCCGAATGTGTTCTGTCAAGAATACTATTGATTTTTTCAGTATTACTGATAAGCCCTGAACCCATTCCAGATTTAGTGACCATAGGATATGGACAGCCTAAATTCCAGTTCAATTCTTTATATCCTAGTTGTTGAACATATTTAGCTACAAATAAAAACTCATCGGCATCATTAGTAATGACCTGAGGAATAACTTCTAAACCAACATTGTTTTCAGGAAGTAAATCTCTCTCGTAAGAGGATTTAATAATTAGCTTTCCGTTTAATCGAATATACGGAGAATAGTAGGTGTCAATTCCACCAAAATATTTATTCTGAGCATTTCTAAAACGAAAATCAGTAAATCCTTGTAAGGGTGATGAAAGTAAAGTGTAGTCCATTATTTATTATAAGTTGTGCAAATATACTATTCTTTACACAGCTATGTTTTCTTGTTGTATTTGTATTTTAAAATAATTATTTATTCTAAAATTAACTGCATAAAAACAGAATGTAGCCAACGATCGAATTTAAACCCAGATTCTTTTATGATTCCAACAGTTTTAAATCCATATTTTTCGTGAAATTCAACACTACTTTGATTTTCTGAATCAATGACAGCAATCATTGTATGAAGATTTTGTTTTTTGGTTAATTGTATTAATTCTTGGAGTAAAAGTTTACCAATGCCTTTTCCATGATATTCTTTGTCAACATAGACGGAATGTTCAACGGTATATTTATAAGCTTCTCTAAATCTAAATTCACTATACATTCCAAAACCAACAACTTTCCCTTCATATTCAGCGACAATCACAGGGAAGCCTTTCTTTATTTTATCTTCTAAAATCTCTTTTTGTTGGTCGTAACTTCTTATATTATAGTCGTATAATGCTGTTGAATTTAAAATATTGTAATTTATTATAACCAAAATATCTTGCGTATCTTCGGTTTTATAAGATCTTAATTTGATTTCCATTGAAAAATTATTTATTCTCAAAAATAAGAAAAAACACTCGAAATTACAGGAAAAGAAATAGCAAGTTTGTAACTTTGTAATCAGAAAAATAAACAGATGATCTACCCCAAAATACCTTTAGCTCAAAGCATCATTCAAATATGTTTAGCCAAAGGAATCACAACAATAATAATATCTCCCGGTTCAAGGAATGCTCCTTTAACAATTGGTTTTGCTAGCAACCCATCGTTTAAATGTTATAGTATAGCTGACGAAAGGTCTGCAGCATTTTTTGCACTTGGAATAGCGCAACAAACCAAGCAAGCTGTAGCTTTAATTTGTACGTCAGGATCTGCTTTACTGAATTATTATCCGGCATTTTCAGAAGCATTTTATAGCCAGATTCCGTTGATTGTTATTTCTGCGGATCGACCACAAAGCAAGATTGATATTGGTGACGGACAAACCATTCGTCAAGAAAACGTGTTTGCTAATCATTCATTATATAATGCTAATTTGCACGAAGATGCATCTTTAGAAAACGACATAAAAATCAATGAGGCTATTAATTGTGCAATAACTCAAAAAGGACCAGTGCATATTAATGCTCCTTTTGAAGAACCGTTGTATGAGATGGTTTCAGAACCTTCTGTTGTGCCTAATTTAGTTGCTATTACAAATAATCATTCAACTAATTCAATAGAAGATTTAACGGAATTCGCTACCATTTGGAATAATTCCGCACGGAAAATGATTCTTGTAGGAGTGAATGAGCCAAATTCAATCGATGATAAAATAATTGAGGCTTTTGCCAAAGATGAATCTGTTGTAGTTTTGACAGAAACGACATCAAATTTGCACCATCCTTCGTTTATAAACAATATTGACACCATAATTACTCCTTTTACTTCAGATGATTTTGAAGCATTTCAACCTGATGTTTTGGTCACTTTTGGAGGAATGGTTGTTTCTAAACGAATCAAAGCTTTTTTAAGAAAATACAAACCCAAACACCATTGGCATATTGATACACTGAGGGCCTATGATACTTTTGGGGTTTTATCCAAACATTTTGTAACGGAACCTAATTTCTTTTTTGAAGTATTTTTACCATTAACAAACTACATAGAAAGCGATTATTTCCAAAGACTAAATACAGTAAAAACTTTTCGCAAAGAAAAACACAATCTCTATTTATCTAAAATTCCATTTTCAGATTTTAAATTTTTTGAAAAAGTAATTCCTCGTTTACCAAAAAATAGTCAATTGCAAATTAGCAATAGTTCGGCCATTCGTTATGCACAATTAATCGACATTGATCCTTCGATAGAAGTTTATTGTAACAGAGGAACCAGTGGTATTGACGGAAGTACTTCCACAGCAATTGGAGCCGCTGTCGCAAATAGTAAACAAACTGTTTTTATAACTGGAGATATTGGTTTTCTGTATGATAGTAATTCGCTTTGGAACAGTTACATTCCTAAAAACTTCAAAATTATTTTGATAAATAATGGAGGAGGGGGAATTTTTAGAATTTTGCCTGGGCACGATGAAAATCCAGTTTTTAATACTTATTTTGAAACTTCGCATTGCCTTACTGCGGAACATTTAGCTAAAATGTACGGCTTTAATTATAGTATTGCAAGTTCTGAAGATACTCTGGATAACGCATTGGCAGATTTGTTTAATCAAGATGACAAGCCAAGTATACTAGAAGTTTTTACACCAACATTAGAAAATAATAAGATTTTATTACAATATTTTAAGGAGTTGATTTAATTATAAAAAATTAAATGCTCTTGTAGTACTCGCAAATGGTGTTGAGGGGACAAATGTCACATTTTGGTTTTGGTCTGCAAATTTCTCTTCCAAGAAAGGAAATAGCCATGCCGATTTCTCCCCAAATTGCTTTTGGTAAAACGTTCATTAATTGTTTTTCGACTTTATTACCATCTTTGGTTTCAGTAATTAATCCGATTCTAGGTGCAACCCGAATAACATGTAAATCAGCGATGATGCCTTCTGCAGGAATTTTTGCTTCCCTAAGAATAACATTTGCTGATTTTCGACCTATGCCTTTTAGCGCCGTTAAACCTTCCATTGTAAGTGGAATAGATTCGTCTTTTTTGATAGTTTGAGCAATTTCTATAAGCCAGCTAGCTTTGGTATTGTAATTTCTAACTTTAGCTATATGAGGAAACAATGCTTCGGTATTTGAAACAGCTAGACTTTTCATATTAGGAAACACTTTAAATAATTCTGGGGCTATTGTATTAATATTAGCATCCGAATCTTGTGCTGAAAGTACTACTATAACTAATAGTTGATATAAATTATGATACTCTAAAGGATGCTTCCGATTTTTGTATTTCGTCAGAATTGGTTCTAAATCTTTGTGCCAATTATTTGTATTTCCAAATAAATCCATTGCACTATTCTTTAAAATCAATTGATAAAGAGTTTACACAATACCGTTGTCCCGTTTTTGTAGGACCATCATTAAATACATGTCCCAAATGGCCTCCGCAATTAGTACAAACAATTTCAATACGTTTCATTCCAAGAGAATTATCAACAATATATTCTATTTTTCCAGGAATTGATTCGTCAAACGATGGCCATCCACAATGCGCATCAAATTTAGAATTGCTTTCAAATAAAGGTTCAGAGCATCCAGCACAACAATAAGTTCCTTTTTCAAAATGTAAATTATAAGTACCAGTATTTGGATATTCTGTACCTTTTTCACGAAGAATTCTATAGCGTTCTAAACCTAATTGTTCTTTCCATTCTTGCTCTGTTTTCTCGATTGGATATTTCATTTTCTTTATTTTTTTAAACCTAATTATTTATGGATAGAAAACTGAACTGTTTTTTTTACAACTTCATAATCTCCTAATATTTTCCTGTGACCAAGACCTTCGGTGAGTAATAATTCACCATTTTTTAAATTCTTATGAATATTGATTCCTGCTGTAACAGGAACTTCAATGTCATTTTTGTCATGAATTACTAGAACTGGAGTTGTAATTTCTGCAGCAGCTTTATGAACGGAATAATTATCCATTTTTTCGCCATACTTTTCTTCAAAATGTAAACGCAATTTTGTGCTAATTATTGGCTCTAATTCTAATTTTAAAATAAAATCATCCATAATATCTTGAACAATATCTCCACTTCCTATAATAACTGCTTTATTGACTTTTAAACCGCGTTTAATGGCATTCATAACTGACATTCCTCCTAATGAATGCCCTACTGCAGCTTCAAATGGACCATATTTTTTGTCTATTTCAAAAATGGCAGCTATAAAATCAACCATTATGGAATCTGAACCAGGAGATTTACCATGAGCTGGAGCATCAAAGCTCACGGTTGAATATCCTTCTTGAACAAACGCATCGGCTATTTTAAACAATTGAGTACCTCTTCCAGACCATCCATGTACCAATAAAATTTTCTTATCGCTTTTCCCATATTGATATACCATGACGGATTTATTTATTGCAGGTATAGGAATTAAATTTTGGATGCTTTTATTGTCCATTTCTAATTCTCTTTTGGGAACTTTATGTTTTATAGGTTTTGTAAATAATTTCGCAGTAAATAGAGTAACTAATTTTGTTGAAATAAAAGCGAAAAATTTACTAATTATTAATATAGCCCTAGGTATCTTTAACGATATGGAAGGATTTTTGGTTTTTTTTGTCATATAAATAAATTTTTACAAGTGCTGATATGTTAAATTTTTTTTACTAAATTTAGAAAAGATAAAAGTAGCATAAATTATAAATTTTAACGAATTAATACTTGTTTACCTAAAAAGTTTTTAACTACTAACGTTTGAGTAAGTATTGTGTTTCTAAAATTTTGAAAATAATTGAAAAAAGATACAATTTCATAAATGGAAATATTTCATATCAGCGCAGAATGTTATCCTGTAGCTAAAGTTGGAGGTTTAGCAGATGTTGTTGGTGCATTGCCTAAATATCAAAGCAACGAAGGTCATAATGTGAGAGTTGTTATTCCATGTTATGACACAAAATTTATTAAAGAAAATGAATTTGAATGTGTTCATTGGGGTCATGTTAAGTTAGGACAATTTAATTTTCCGTTTAGTGTTCTGAAAGAAAAAAAGGATATACTAGGATTTGAGCTATATGTAATTGAAATTTTAGAATTATTTGATAGAAAAGAGGTTTATGGTTATGAAGATGATATTGAGCGATTTTTATCTTTTCAGATAGCCACATTAGATTGGATTATAGGACGAAGAGATGTTCCTGATATTATCAATTGTCATGATCATCATACAGGATTAATTCCTTTTATGATGTTATATGTAAATAAATATGAAAGGCTGAAAAATACGCCTACGGTTATGACAATTCATAGTGGTTTATATCAAGGTGTCTTTGGTTTTGATAAATTGTATTATCTGCCTGAATTTGATTTAGCGCACTTTACAATTTTAGAATGGGGAGGTGCTATTAATTCGTTAGCAGCTGGAATTAAATGTGCTGGGTTTGTAACAACGGTTTCACCTAATTATTTGAATGAAATTAATGCCTCGTCAAATGGATTGGAATCATTATTTAAATCAGTTAGAAACAAGTCAAAAGGAATATTGAATGGAATAGATATAAAAGTTTGGAATCCAAATACGGATCAATTTATTCCAGCTAATTATTCCGTAAAAGATATAGAGCAAGGGAAAAATGCCAATAAAGAAAGACTCTGTGCTCTTTTTGAATTGGATCCAACAAAACCACTGTTTAGTTTTATTGGACGATTGTTATATGAAAAAGGAGCAGATTTATTACCAGAAGCTTTAGCCTTAGCAATGACTGAAAATGATAAGTCAATTAATGTGTTGGTTTTAGGCTCTGGAAATGAAAAAATAGAGAATGAATTAGACCGTTTATTAATTGATTATAAAGGAAATTACAATAATTTCATTGGTTATAATGATGAGTTGTCACATTTAATTTATGCAGGTTCTGATTTTTTGTTGATGCCATCACGTGTTGAACCTTGTGGATTAAATCAGATGTATGCCTTTAGATATGGAACGATTCCTATTGTAAGAAGAACAGGCGGATTGAAAGATACTGTTATAGATATTGGAGATAATGGGAATGGAATATGCCACGATCAAGCAACTGTAGAAGATATTTGTTCTTCGATAACAAGAGCGATACAATTGTATGAAGATAAGAGAAAGTTAAACGCATTACGAAAAATGGGAATGGATATGGATCATTCCTGGTCAAGTGTTTGCAAAGAATATATAGAAGTGTACCAATTAATTATTAAAACGAAATGAAAGCTAAAAAGAAAAACGTAATTGCAATTATTTTAGGAGGAGGACAGGGATCTAGATTGTATCCACTTACAGAAACAAGATCTAAACCAGCTGTACCAATAGGAGGAAAATATAGATTAGTTGATATTCCTATCTCAAATTGTATGAATTCGGATATTTATAGAATGTTTGTATTGACACAATTCAATTCGGCTTCTTTGAATGCCCATATAAAAAACACATACAACTTTAGTATTTTTAGTCATGCCTTCGTTGATATTTTAGCTGCAGAACAAACGCCTGATAACCCAACTTGGTTTCAAGGAACTTCGGATGCTGTAAGACAATGTATGCCTCATTTCTTAAATCATGAATTTGATTATGCTTTAATTCTTTCAGGAGATCAACTGTATCAAATGGATTTTAACGAAATGTTAGAAGCACATATTAAAGCAGAAGCTGACATTTCGATTGCTACATTGCCAGTAAATGCAAAAGATGCACCAGAATTCGGAATATTAAAAACCAATTCAGAAAGTTGTATTGAAGCATTTATTGAAAAACCAGCTGCTGAACTTCTTCCACAATGGGAATCAGATGTTAGTGAAGAAATGAAAAGTCAAGGGAAGCATTATTTGGCATCAATGGGTATTTATATTTTCAATAAAAAACTATTGATTGAATTAATGAAAAACCCTGACACCAAAGATTTTGGTAAAGAAATCATACCACAAGCGGTTGGTCACAGAAAAATATTAAGCTACCAATATGAAGGATATTGGACAGATATCGGAAATATTGATTCGTTTTTCGAGGCTAATATTGGTTTGACAAATGATATTCCGGAATTCAATTTATTTGACAACGATAATAAAATTTTCACTAGACCACGTCTATTACCTCCATCAAAATTCCAAAAATCATTGATTGAGAGCTCACTTATTTCAGAAGGTTGTATCATAAATGCCAAGGAAATTAATAAGTCGGTAATTGGTATTCGTTCTAGAATAGGAGAAGGAACAGTTATTCGTAATTGTTATGTAATGGGTAATGATTTTTATCAAAGCATAGATGATATGAAAGAAGATGTTTATAACGACAAACAATTAGTAGGAATTGGAGAAAGATGTTTTATAAGTAATGCTCTAGTTGATAAGAATTGTAGAATAGGCAATGATGTTCATATTGAAGGAGGAAAGCATCTAGAAAACCTTAATCATGAATTATATGCTATAAAAGATGGTATTGTTGTTATTAAAAAAGGAGCAATTATTCCTAATAACTATACTATAAAATAGTAATTCAACTTTAAATAAAATTTTCAATTTGTAATGATTGATTTGCCCCAGTTTCAATTACATTAGTTTTAATTCGTAATTAAAAAATGCTTAAAACTATTGTATCGAAGCAGACAAAAAAGGGTGATTTGATTGTTAAAGTTGAAAATTTTATTTTTTTTCAATAACCAAACAAGCTTTCTTTCGAAAAAATAAAAATCAATACGCACTAAATACAAAACATATGTTTAGTGGTTTTTAAAATTGGTTTATAAATTTTCAATGAATGAATATTATATTAAGCAATTTTTAACATATCAATAATTTTTTTATTAAAGTTTTTACAATATATAATTTTTATTACATTTCAAAAATCATTTAAAGAAATACAATGCAGAATCAAACCAGAATTATAATAGAAAATGTTTTGCCTCAATTAGATTGTGGGGCTTTCGCCATTAAAAGAATTATTGGTCAAAAAGTACGTGTAACCGCTGCTGTCTTTTCAGATGGTCATGATGTTTTAGAAAGTTGTGTCAAGTACAAGCATGAAGCAGATGAAAATTGGCAGGAAGTTAGAATGACTCCAACGGTTAATGATGAATGGTTTGCTGAATTCAAAGTAGAAAAACAAGGATTCTATTCTTATTTAGTAGAAGGATGGGTTGATTATGCTTTAAATTGGCAACACGGAACAGAAAGAAAAATTCAAGATAATCAACATGTAAAATCAGAACTTCTAGAAGGAGCGGAATATGTGCGTGCGATTTTGCCACTTGTTAACGCTACCGAAAGTGATTATTTAAAAACATTAGAGTATTATTTTACTACTGAATCTGAATATAATAATGCTGTTCGTGAAGCATCTTCTCATGAATTAACACGTATTTTTAAAAAATATCCAATTCGTTTTTTAGAAAATAAATCACAAGAATTGAAAGTGTATGTTGATAGAAAAAAAGCATTGTACAGCACTTGGTATGAGTTTTTCCCTCGTTCAGCATCATCTGAAGAAGGTAAACATGGTACGTTTAAAGATTGTGAAAGACTTTTGCCAAGAGTTGCAGCAATGGGATTTGATACCCTGTATTTTCCGCCAATTCATCCAATTGGGGAAGTAAATAGAAAAGGAAAAAATAATGCTACTAATGCACAACCTGGAGATGTAGGATCACCATGGGGAATAGGCTCTCAGTATGGAGGTCATAAATCAACACATCCTGAGTTAGGGACTATTGAAGATTTTAAGGAATTAGTTAAAAAAGCCCAAGATTTAGGTATTGAAGTGGCTATGGATTATGCTTTACAAGCAGCACCAGATCATCCTTACGTAAAAGATTTTCCACAATGGTTCAAATGGAGACCAGATGGAACCGTTCAATATGCTGAAAATCCTCCAAAAAAATACCAAGATATTCAACCTATTTATTTTGAAAGTGGAGATTGGAAAAATCTTTGGAAGGAACTTTTAGATGTTGCTTTATTTTGGATTGAAGAATGCAATATAAAAGTATATAGAGTTGATAATCCTCATACTAAGCCTTTCTATTTCTGGGGTTGGTTGATTGCTGAAATTAAGAAAAAACATCCAGATGTATTATTTTTAGCAGAAGCTTTTACTCGTCCAAAAATAATGAACGAATTAGCGAAACAAGGTTTTAGTCAATCTTACACCTACTTCACATGGAGAAATTCTAAAAAAGAATTAACTGAATATGTAGAAGAATTAACGCAATCGGAACAAAAAGAGTTTTATCGTCCAAATTTTTGGCCGAATACTCCAGACATAAACCCATTTGCTTTGCAAAGTGGAAATGAATCCGTGCATTTACAGAAATATTTTCTTGCAGCAACATTAAGCTCAAGTGTTGGTATTTATGGGCCAGTATTCGAATATAGAATTTGTGAACCAATGGCTCCTGGTAAAGAGGAATATTTAAATTCAGAGAAATATGAGTTTTTTAAATGGGATTGGGATAAGCAGAATAAAATTACCACTTTGATTACAAAAGTGAATATGATTCGTAAAGATCATGCTTCGTTGCAACAAACTAATAATATTGTTTTTTGTGATACCAATAATGAGCAGGTTATGGCTTACTATAAATTTGATGATGAAAAACAAAATCAAACTTTAATGGTTGTTAGCCTTGATCCATACAATATGAGTAGGGCAATGGTTAGAATTCCAATAGAACAACTAGGGAATCAACCCATTCAAGTAACAGATTTAATAACAGGTAACAATTATTTTTGGGATAAAGAATGGAATTATGTTGAACTATCACCAGATTTACCATTTCATCTACTTAAAATTCACAGATAATGATTGACAATAAAATTAATGAAGACGAATTTCAAGAGCCATTTGTTTTTAAAACAGATTGGAAAAACGCATTCGATGATGAAGAGTTTGTAAAAGTTTTCTCTTCGGATATTTTAGAAAATTATATCATTAATAAGCGTTGGTATGGAGGAAAAGCAAGTACTTTAAAATATATTGAAGTAGTTGATTTTTTTAAGATTTCATCAAAAGACAATACGTATTTTGGGGTTCTACTTGAAGTAAATTTTAAAGAAGCTTTTTATCAGCATTATTTCATGCCCTTAGCTTTTATGTCAGAAGAAGAGCTAGATACCAATACGATTATTGCTCCTGTAAAAATGAACAATATTGATGGATTTCTTGTTGATGCATTGCATCAAGAGGATTTCAGAAAATTATTGTTTGATGAAATTATTCATTCTAAAGGGACAGAGTCTTCAAAAGTACAATTTCACAAAGGGAATAAATTAGAAGATAAAGAATATATCTCTTCTAAATTCATGGGTGTTGAGCAAAGTAATACTTCAATTATTTATAATAACACATTGGTTTTGAAAATATTCAGGAGAATATACATAAGTATGAATCCTGATTATGAAATCAGTCGTTTCCTTACGGAAAGAATGAATTTTAAAAGTTCTCCAGAATACAAAGGAAGTATAAGTGTGATATTAACGGAAGGAAATATTACCCTTGGATTGATGCAGGAATTAGTTCCTAATCAAGGCGATGCTTGGAAGTTTATGTTGGAAGAAGTTGATCGGATTTTTGAGAATTTGAATCATAAAAAGATAAAAATTAATAAATTACCCGATATTGATTTATTCAAGCGATTAAAGATTAATGAGGTTCCACACGAAATAATAGATTGGGCTGGATTAAGTATCTTTTTACGCATTCAAACGCTTGCTACTCGAACTGCTGAAATGCATATAGCTTTAGGAAGTGATATTCACGAAACTGCTTTTACACCTACAACCTATAATGGAGATTATACGGTTTGGTTAAAAAACAGATTAACATATCAGTTCCAAAACAGATTGAATATTCTGGAAAACAATTTGCATAAATTAGATGGTTTAGCTTTAGAATTAGCCAATCAGTTTTTAGATCATAAAAAAGAAATTCGAAAGTTATTTTTAGATTTTGATTGGACTAAAATGAAATCAGAACGAATTCGTATTCATGGCGATTACCATTTGGGGCAGGTTTTAGTGAATGGCGATGATTTTTATATTCTAGATTTTGAAGGTGAACCAGAGAGTACAATTAGAGATAGAAAAGTAAAACAACCGCCATTGAAAGATGTTGCTGGAATGTTTCGTTCTTTTCATTATTCGATTTATGCTACAATTTTCAATAATAAAGAAAAATATCCATACGATCAAAAAGAGCTTTTTCAGGCTGGTGAAATATTATTTAAATATTTTGTTGGTGTATTTTTACAAACATATACCGAGGTGGCACAAAGCGGAAATTTGAATATTGGATATAAAAAAGAGATTGATTTTCTTTTGAAATATTGCTTGCTTGAAAAAGCGGTTTACGAGTTAGGCTATGAATTAAATTCACGTCCACGCTGGTCCGTAATTCCTTTAACAGGAATTGCGAGCATTATGGAGTTTGAAAAGCATAATTAATAGTATATTTATACTTTATAAAAAAAACAACAAAATAAAAATGAACAAAGTACAATCACATTCCCTTTTTACAGATTTTGATATTGACTTATTCAAAGCGGGAAAACATTTCAGACTTTACGAAAAATTAGGGGCACATCTTATAGAAGTTGACGGCGTTAAAGGAGTTTATTTTGCTGTTTGGGCTCCATCGGCAAGATCAGTATCAGTAGTTGGAGATTTTAATTATTGGATACAAGGCGAACATCCTTTGCGAGTTCGTTGGGATTCTTCTGGAATTTGGGAAGGTTTTATTCCAGGTATTGAAAAAGGAACCACTTACAAATATAAAATACAATCTAATAATGGAGGAATTGTTACTGAAAAAGCAGATCCATTTGCTTTTTACTGTGAAAAACCGCCACATACCGCTTCTGTAATTTGGGATTTAGACCATAAATGGAAAGATAAAAAATGGATGGATACTCGTAAAGACCATAATAGTCTGGATAAGCCGTATTCTGTTTATGAAGTTCATTTAGGATCTTGGAAACGCCATGGAACGGAAAATCGATTTTTAACCTATCTTGAATTTGCAGAAGATTTAGTTAGTTATGTTAAAGAAACTGGATTTACTCACGTAGAGTTTATGCCAGTAATGGAATATCCTTATGACCCATCTTGGGGATACCAATTAGTGGGTTATTTTGCACCAACATCTCGTTTTGGAAAACCACAAGATTTTATGGTTTTAGTAGATAAGTTACACCAAGCTGGAATTGGAGTAATATTGGATTGGGTTCCTTCTCATTTTCCTGATGATGCACATGGTTTAGGATTTTTTGACGGATCAAATCTTTTTGAACATCCAGATCGTAGAAAAGGATATCATCCAGATTGGAAAAGTTTAGTTTTTAATTATGGACGAAATGAAGTTCGTTCCTTTTTAATAAGTAATGCTTTATTTTGGTTGCAACATTATCATGTTGATGGGCTACGTGTAGATGCCGTTGCTTCAATGTTGTATTTAGATTATTCTAGAAAAGATGGAGAGTGGGAGCCAAATATTTTTGGAGGAAGAGAAAATTTAGATACGATAAGTTTTCTTAAAGATTTCAATGAAGCGGTTTATGCAAACTATGAAGGTGTTCAGACTATTGCAGAAGAAAGTACTTCATTTCCAATGGTTTCTAGACCTACATTTGCTGGAGGGCTTGGTTTTGGTATGAAATGGATGATGGGTTGGATGCATGATACATTAGAATATTTCCAAAAAGAAACAGTTTACAGAAAATACCATCAAAATGATTTGACTTTTTCAATGACTTACACATTTTCTGAAAACTTCATGTTGCCTTTGTCTCATGATGAGGTTGTTTACGGAAAAAAATCTATTGCAGGCAGGATGCCAGGAGATGAATGGCAAAAATTTGCTAATCTGAGATTGTTATATGGATATATGTTCACGCATCCTGGAACAAAATTATTGTTTATGGGAGCTGAATTTGGTCAAAGTGCTGAATGGAATTTTGAAGGAAGTTTAGATTGGCATTTGCTTCAATATCCATTTCATGAAGGAATTAAAAAAGTAATTACAGATTTGAACGAATTATACAAAACACAACCTGCACTCCATGAAAAACAATTCAGTCCTGAAGGTTTTGAATGGATCAATTATTCAGATCATCAAAATGCGGTAATGTCTTTTATTCGAAAAGGAAATAAACCAAAAGATGATGTAATTGTTGTTTGCAATTTTACACCTGTAGTTCGTGAAAATTATAGAATCGGTTTGCCTAAAAAAGGAAAATTAACAGAAATTTTCAATAGTGACTTGGCAATTTATGGCGGTAGCGGAATTACAAATGCTACTAAATTAGCTATTGAGTCATTGCCATACGATGGTAGAGATTATTCAGCTGCATTAAACTTACCACCATTAGGAGTAGCAGTTTTTAAAATTTCATAAAAAAAAAACAGATTAAAAGCTATCTTCTATGTTTTGTTTTCAATTGAACAAAATAAAAGGAGATAGCTTTTTTATTGTATTTAATCCAAATTGTTTAAAACAAAATGCTTTAATATTTCTACTTTTGTTTTATTATAAAATCTATATTATGAAAAAGCATTCTGCCCTCGTTGCAATATTAACTTTTGGACTACTATTATCATGTGCTACCAATCCTATAACAGGTAAGAAAAACTTGAATTTTGTTTCCAATAGTGAGCTATTTCCTTCATCCTTTCAGCAATATGGAACTTTTTTAAAAGAAAACAAAGTAATCTCAGGAACTGCTGATGCAAAAAGAGTAGAGACAGTAGGGATGAAAATTAAAGCTGCTGCTGAAAAATACCTGATTTCTATTGGACAACCAGAATATTTGAAAGATTATCGATGGGAGTATAAATTAGTTGAAAGTAAAGATGTTAATGCTTGGTGTATGCCAGGTGGTAAAATTGTTGTGTATTCAGGGATTTTGCCAATAACTAAAGATGAAGCAGGTTTAGCTACCGTGATAGGACACGAAGTTTCTCATGCTTTAGCGAATCACGGCGCACAACGAATGAGTGCCGCACAATTACAACAAATTGGTGCAGTAGGGGTTTCTTTAGCTACAGGAAATCAAACGGAAGAAAAACAAAAAATGTGGCAACAATATTATGGAATTGGATCTCAAGTGGGAGTAATGCTACCTTTTAGTAGAAGTCACGAAACAGAAGCTGATAAAATAGGATTGACTTTGATGGCTATTGCGGGATATAATCCGGATTTAGCTGTTGGATTTTGGCAAAGAATGGCTGCGCAATCTTCTGGACAATCTCAGCCAGAATTTTTAAGTACGCATCCTTCTGATGCTACTAGAATTCAAAATCTTAAAGCATTAATTCCAGAAGCAAAAGCTACTGCAGCAAAGTTTGGAGTTTTCTTTAAATAAACTATAAAAAAGATAACTATAAAGCCACTTCAATCGAAGTGGTTTTTTGTTTCATAAAGTATTAAATTTTTTATATTTACGCTTCCGAATAAACACATTCATAAAAAACAAAATATGGCAGATTTACCAAAAGGGAGTGAAAAATTATTAAATGCATGGGCTTTTTATGATTGGGCAAATTCAGTTTATCCATTAGTAATTACTTCTGCTGTTTTTCCAATTTTTTATGAAGCATTATTTTCAGATAGAAGTCATTATATAGCTGTTTTTGGTTTTAGCGTTAAAAATTCTGCATTGATTAGTTTTGTTACAGCTTTTGCTTTTTTAATTGTAGCACTCTTTTCTCCTTTGCTCTCAGGAATTTCTGATTATGTGGGAAATAAGAAAAAATTCATGAAGTTTTTCTGTTATTTAGGAGCCTTATCCTGTGTTGGTTTATATTGGTTTAGTTTGGAAAATATTTACCTCAGTTTATTATTTTATTTTTTAGGTTTAATAGGCTTTTGGGGAAGTTTAGTTTTTTATAATTCATATTTGCCAGACATTGCTTTTGTAGAACAACAAGACGAAGTAAGTGCTCGAGGATTTTCGTTTGGATATGTTGGGAGTGTTTTATTATTGATAGTTAATTTAGCAATGATTATGATGCCTGATGTTTTTGGAATTTCTGGAACTAAAGGCGAAGCCGCTATGAAAGCCATGCGATATTCTTTTATAATGGTAGGAATTTGGTGGATTATTTTTAGTCAATATACTTATTATTATTTGCCAAAAGGAAATAAAAATGCTAATCGTAAAGTGACTCACCATGTTGTTTTTAATGGATACAAAGAATTAAAAAAAGTATGGCATCTATTGTCTGAAAATTTGGCTTTGAAAAAATATTTATGGAGTTTCTTTGTCTATAGTATGGCCGTTCAAACGGTAATGTTGATTGCTACTTATTTTGGTTCACAGGAAATACAATGGTCTTCTCAAAGTGAAAGTACTACGGGATTAATTATTTGTATATTATTGATACAATTAGTGGCAATTATTGGCGCTACTTTGACCTCTAAAGCATCTGCTAAATATGGAAATATTCCAACCTTAATCACAATCAATTCTTTTTGGATAGTACTTTGTGTTTTAGCATATTTTATTACGTTACCTATTCATTTTTATGTTATGGCCGGTTTTGTTGGGCTTGTAATGGGAGGAATTCAAGCTTTATCTCGCTCTACTTATTCTAAATTATTGCCAGAATCAGAAGACACTGCTTCTTTTTTTAGTTTTTATGATGTTGCCGAAAAAATAGGAATTGTTATTGGAATGTGTGTTTATGGTATTATAGATCAGATTACCGGAAGTCCAAGATTTGCAATCGTATTTTTGGGAATCTTTTTTGTAACAGGAGTCTTTTTATTAAAAAAAGTGCCTAAACAAAGTGTTTTAAATTAATAAAATTGGTATTTTTATTAAAAACTATTTAGGGTTTCTTTACAGCCCCATTAATCAAAATCTTTTTAATAGTTAAATTATTAGATTATTTATGCAAATCTTTTTTGGCATAGAGATTGTCTAATTTAAGGGCTATACAAATTTAGTACATTATACATTAATTTTATTTAAAATTAGTTCCGTGATAGCTTATGTTTGCTATTCGAATATAAATTTTAATGACAAAAAGACTTAAACTTATATATGTCAAATCATAAAATACTTACTATTGACAATCTGTCACTTCAGGAATTTGATACTGATGCAGAATTAATTCCATTATTGACTCCCGAAGACGAGGAGGAAATGAATAATGAAGAATTACCAGAATTTTTGTCAATTTTGCCACTTCGAAACATGGTTTTATTTCCTGGAGTTGTAATTCCAATTACTGCTGGTAGGGATAAATCGATAAAATTGATTAATGATGCAAATGCTAAAGGTAAAAACATTGGAGTTGTTGCACAAAAAAATGAACAAGACGAAGATCCTACAAAAGACGATATTCATAAAATAGGTACGGTTGCTAAAATTTTACGTGTTTTAAAAATGCCTGATGGTAATGTTACGGTAATTTTACAAGGTAAAAAACGTTTTGAAATTTCGGAAGTTATTTCTGAGGAGCCATACATGACCGCAACTGTAAAAGAAGTTCCTGAAATCAGACCTAGTTCTCAAGATTCTGAATTTTTAGCGATAATTGAGTCGCTGAAAGAACTAGCTATTAAAATAATTCAAGAAAGTCCAAACATTCCTAGTGAAGCTACTTTTGCAATTAAAAACATAGAAAGCAAATCATTTTTAATCAATTTTGTTTCTTCAAACATGAATTTAACTGTTCAGGAAAAACAAGGTTTGTTATCTGTTAATGCGCTAAAAGAACGTGCCTTGCAAACGCTTCGTTTTATGAACGTAGAATTGCAAAAACTAGAATTGAAAAATGATATTCAGTCAAAAGTTCGTTTTGATTTAGACCAACAACAAAGAGAATATTTCCTTCACCAACAAATGAAAACCATTCAGGAAGAATTAGGTGGTGTTTCGCAAGAAGAGGAAATGGATGAAATGAGTCAAAAAGCTAAAACTAAGAAATGGGATGAGAAAACTCAAAAGCATTTCGAAAAAGAATTAGCTAAGTTGCGTAAAATGAATCCTCAAGCTCCTGATTTTGGAATTCAAAGAAATTATTTAGAATTGTTTTTGGATTTGCCTTGGAATGAATATTCTAAAGATAATTTTGATTTAAAAAGAGCTCAAAAGATTTTAGATAGAGATCATTTTGGATTGGAAGATGTTAAGAAAAGAATGATTGAACATTTAGCAGTTTTAAAATTGCGTAATGATATGAAATCACCTATTATCTGTTTGACAGGACCTCCAGGAGTTGGTAAAACATCTATTGGAAGATCAGTTGCAGAAGCTTTAGGAAGAAAATATGTTCGTATATCTTTAGGTGGATTACGCGATGAAGCAGAAATCCGCGGACACCGAAAAACGTATATTGGTGCAATGCCAGGAAGGATTATTCAAAGCTTGAAAAAAGCAGGTACATCAAATCCTGTTTTTGTTCTAGATGAAATAGATAAACTTTCTAATAGTCATCATGGAGATCCTTCTTCAGCTTTATTGGAGGTTTTAGATCCAGAACAAAATAATTCTTTTTATGATAATTTCCTTGAAATGGGATATGATTTATCAAAAGTAATGTTCATTGCAACATCTAATAATATGGCTACCATTCAACCTGCTTTGAGAGATAGAATGGAGATTATTAAAATGTCAGGATATACAATTGAAGAAAAAGTAGAAATTGCTAGACAACATTTATTCCCAAGACAGTTGAAAGAACATGGTTTAACTTCTAAAGATTTGACCATTGGAAAAAAACAATTAGAAAAAATTGTTGAAGGATATACTCGAGAATCAGGGGTTCGTAACCTAGAAAATAAAATTGCCCAAGTTATTCGTAATGCAGCAAAATCTGTTGCAATGGAGGAACCATATAATAAAAAAGTTACTAATGAAGATATTATTAGTGTTTTAGGTGTTCCAAGATTAGAACGTGATAAATATGAAAGTAATGATGTTGCAGGTGTTGTAACAGGATTAGCTTGGACTAGTGTAGGCGGGGATATTCTTTTTATTGAATCTTTACTTTCTCCAGGGAAAGGAGCGATGAGTATAACAGGGAATTTAGGAACTGTGATGAAAGAGTCTGCTACAATTGCTTTAGAATATATTAAGGCAAATGCTGAGCTTTTAGGATTAAGTCCTGAATTATTTACAAAATACAACATTCATTTACACGTTCCTGAAGGGGCTACTCCAAAAGATGGTCCAAGTGCAGGTATTGCTATGTTGACCTCATTAGTTTCTTTATTGACACAAAAAAGAGTGAAGAAAAACCTTGCTATGACAGGTGAAATTACTTTGCGTGGAAAAGTTTTGCCAGTGGGTGGAATTAAAGAAAAGATTTTGGCTGCTAAAAGAGCAAATATAAAAGAGATTATTTTATGCCACGAAAACAAAAGTGATATTGATGAAATCAAACCTGAATATGTTGAAGGACTAACTTTTCATTATGTAAAAGAAATGAGTGAAGTTTTAGCGATTGCTTTGACAACTCAAAAAGTTAAAAATGCTAAAGATTTGAAATAACAAATAATAAGCAATAAAAATGAATTCCAAATTCCAAAATCTGTTTACAGTGCTTGGTATTTGGAATTTTTATTTATAATCATGAGTTTGAAAGTTACTATTTATTGTATTTATAATTTTATCTTCGCACTAGCGTTTTACCTTACATAAATAGCGTTTAAAGCATGTTAAGAAAACAGATTTTTTTATTTCTATTCACATTTTGCACTGTTTCATACGGTCAAATAGGAGGGAAATATACGTATCAGTTTTTGAATCTTGTTACATCTCCAAGACAAGCTGCTTTAGGAGGAAAAACAATAACCATTTATGATGACGATGTAAATCAAGTTCATTTTAATCCCGCAACTATTAATTCAGAAATGGACAATCATTTAGCTTTGAATTATGGAAGTTACTTTAAGGAGGTTTCTTACGGTACAGCTTCTTATGCTTATACTTATGATCGTCATTTGCAAACTTTTCAAGCAGGAGTTAATTATGTAAATTACGGAAGTTTTGATGGCTATGACGAAAACGGGCAATCAACCGCATCTTTTTCAGGAAGTGAAATAGCACTTTCATTAGGATATTCTTATAATATTCCGAACACGACTATTCATATTGGTACAAGTGCTAAATTAATTTCATCAACTTTAGAAAGCTATCACTCGTTAGGAGGCGCTATAGATTTAGGTTTGCTTTTTATAGTTGAAAAAAATGATGTGAATTGGGGATTGGTTATTAGAAATATTGGAACGCAATTTACTACATATTCTGAAGTACGTGAAAAATTACCTTTAGAGATTATTTTTGGAGTTTCCCAAGAATTAGAAAATGTTCCAATTCGTTGGCATTTTTCATTAGAAAATTTACAACAATGGGATATTGCTTTTTCAAATCCTGTTCAAACACAAGTATCAATTGATGGGAATGAGACAAATAAAAAAGTTTCTTTCTTGAATAATGCCCTACGCCATACTATTTTTGGTGTAGAACTTTTTCCCAAAAGAGCATTTAATCTTAGATTGGGTTATAATTTTCGTAGAGCAGAAGAATTACGTATTTTAGAGCAGCGAAATTTCTCTGGAGTTTCTGTAGGTTTTGGGTTGAAATTGAACAAATTAAAATTTAATTATTCGTATTCTAGATATACATTAGCAGGAAATACAAGCCTTTTTGGATTAACAATTAATTTTCAAGAATGATTATCTTTAGGACGTAAACATAAAAATTAATAGACATATAACATTTATATTTTGAGCAAAAAAATAACCATAGCAATAGATGGATTTTCATCTACAGGAAAAAGTACATTAGCAAAACAATTAGCAAAACAATTGGGATATATTTATGTAGATACAGGAGCAATGTATCGTGCAGTTGCATTATACGCTATGCAAAATGACTTTGTTAAACCTGATTTTTTTGATAAAGTAGGGCTGGTTAATAGTTTGTCATCCATACAATTAGAATTTAAATTTAATTCAGATTTAGGTTTTGCTGAAATGTATTTAAACGGTCAAAATGTTGAAACTGCAATTAGAACAATTGAGGTTTCTGGTTTTGTGAGCAAAGTGGCTGAAGTTTCAGAAGTTCGTGCAAAGCTAGTGGAGCAACAAAAAGAAATGGGTAAAAACAAAGGAATTGTTATGGACGGAAGAGATATAGGAACCGTAGTTTTCCCAGATGCAGAACTTAAAATATTTATGACTGCTAGTGCTGCTACAAGAGCTCAAAGACGTTTTGACGAATTACAACAAAAAGGGGATGATGTTTCCTATGAAGATGTACTTAAAAACGTTGAAGAAAGAGATTATATCGATACACATCGAGAGGATTCGCCATTGATTATAGCATCTGATGCGATTGAAATTGATAATTCTTGCCTTACTAGAGAAGAGCAATTTGAAGTTGTTTTAAATTTAGTAAATGAGGTTATTAATGCGGTTTAAACATTTGTATATATAGATTTTAATAGTAGTTTTACGACTTCATTTACTTTAAAGACAATTTCATCATATGGGAATTAAAAACAGATTGATTTTAATGAGCTTTCTTCAATTTTTTGTTTGGGGAGCTTGGCTTATAACTATTGGAAATTATTGGTTTGGGACTAAAAATTGGGAAGGCACACAATTTGGTCTTGTTTTTGGAACTATGGGAATTGCATCTTTATTTATGCCAACTCTTACTGGGATTATTGCCGATAGATGGGTTAACGCTGAAAAATTATATGGTATTTTACATATTGCTTATGCGCTAGTTTTGTTTGGTATTGCACAAGTGACTACTCCTGATAACTTTATATACGTAATGCTTGCTGCGATGTGTTGCTATATGCCAACAATTGCTTTGAGTAATTCAATTTCTTATACTTCGCTAAAGTTAAATGATAAAAATATTGTAAAAGATTTTCCACCTATTCGTGTTTGGGGAACTATTGGTTTTATTGCCGCAATGTGGATTACAAATTTAAGCGGAAGTAAAGCAACGGAATATCAATTTTATATTGCAGGAATAGGAGCTTTGATTTTAGGAATTTACGCTTTTACATTGCCAAAATGTAAGCCGCAACGTTTGACTAAAGAAAATGCTTCCTTGACAGAGACTTTAGGATTAGAGGCTTTCAAATTATTTGGAAATTATAAAATGGCTTTGTTTTTTGTTTTTTCTATGTTTTTAGGAGGGGCTTTACAATTAACAAACGCTTATGGCGATGTGTTTTTAGATGAATTCAAGCATTTTCCAAAATACGCAGATTCTTTCGTTATTAAATATTCGACAATTATTATGTCGATTTCTCAGGTTTCTGAAACCTTATTTATTTTAGCAATTCCTTTTTTCTTGAGACGTTTTGGAATTAAACAAGTTATGCTTATTAGTATGTTAGCTTGGGTTTTACGTTTTGGATTATTTGCTTTTGGAGATCCAATAAATGGTTTATGGATGCTTATCATGTCATGTGTTGTTTACGGAATGGCATTTGATTTCTTTAATATTTCAGGTTCATTATTTGTTGAAAGCAATACCGATTCTAAAATACGTTCTTCCGCTCAAGGATTATTCATGATGATGACTAATGGAGTAGGAGCGGTTTTAGGAAGTTTAACTTCGGGTTGGGCAATTGATCGTTTTTTTACCAAATCTTTTAGAAACACAACTGAATTAGCAGGTTTTTTACAAACAGATACTACAAATTCAAAAATGTTAGAATTTGTTAAAGGACAAGGAAATTCAATTACTACTGATGGGATTTTTGCAAATCCTATTTTGATGAAAGATTGGCACACAATCTGGCTGTCATTTGCGGCTTATGCACTTATCATTGCGATTGCTTTTGCGATTTTATTCAGACACAAACATGATTCGGCAGAAATTGAGAATTTGAGTCATTAATACAAATACGTTTTAATAATAAACCCGATATGTATTGAAAACATATCGGGTTTATTATTCTAAAAAAATAGTGAATCAAATAGTTTAATAGAGTCTTTTAGTTCTGATATAAATATTAAAATTATGATAAAACAAATTTTAGGAGTTGTTGCTGGTTATTCAATTTTTGTATTTAGTTCAATATTTCTTTTTAGAATTTCGGGAGTTAAACCACATTCTGATGCTTCTTGGATATTTATGATTTTGACATTTGTATACGGAACTATCTTTTCATGCATTAGTGGGTTTGTTTGTCAGTTAATTTCGAAAACTAAGAATCTTAAAATCAATTATATTCTATCTTTTATTATGGCTGGTTTTGCTGCGTTTTCCCTTTTAAAATCAGGCGGAAGTTCTTGGACACAATTACTGGCTATTTTTGTTTTTGCGCCAGTTTCAGTTTTTGGAGGATCTATTTTGATTAAGAATAAGTAATTGAATGATAATCATTTGAATTTATTTTGTCAATACAGATAAATGTATTAATTTTGCACACCTTTTGGCAGATAAGAGTTTCCATTAGGAATCAAATAATTAAAGTAAAACAACTTCTGTTTTTTCTATCGCTTTATGAAACTCAAGAAAAACAGAATACAAATTTTCAATCAGCATGTCTGAATTATTAAAATCACAAGAAGAGTTTTTAGCAAATTTTAACTGGCATAACTTCCAAGAAGGAATTGATGCAGTAGATGAGAAAAACTTACAAGAATTCGAAGAACTAGTTTCAAAAACTTTTATTGCTACAGATCAAGAAGAAGTAGTAGAAGGTGTAGTTGTTAGAATTACTGATAGAGACGTTATCGTTGATATCAACGCAAAATCGGAAGGTGTTATTTCATTAAATGAATTCCGTTACAACCCAGCATTAAAAGTAGGTGACAAAGTTGAAGTATTAATTGATATCCGTGAG
>CAUPOP010000009.1:0-83451 GCA_963512955.1 uncultured Flavobacterium sp.
GAAACCATTTAGAAAAAGACGAAAGATAAAAACATGAAAAAAATACTAGTCATAGACAATTACGATAGTTTCACTTATAATTTAGTGCATTATCTGGAAGATTTAGATTGCGAAGTAACGGTTTATAGAAACGATGAATTTGACATTGATGAAATTGCAGTTTTTGATAAAATATTACTTTCTCCTGGACCTGGAATTCCAGATGAAGCAGGATTATTGAAAGAAGTGATTCAAAAATACGGGCCAACAAAAAGTATCTTTGGCGTATGCTTAGGTCAACAAGCAATTGGTGAAGTTTACGGAGGAACCCTTTCTAATTTAGATAAAGTGTATCACGGCGTTGCTACAAATGTAAAAACGGTCGTTGATGATGAGCTTTTATTTGAAGGATTAGGAAATGAGTTTGAAGTGGGACGCTACCATTCCTGGGTGGTTGACGCTAATTTACCAGATGTTCTTGAGGCTACTTCTTTTGACGAAAATGGTCAAGTGATGTCCTTGCGTCACAAAACATTCGATGTTCGTGGGGTACAATTTCATCCAGAAAGTGTTTTGACTCCTAACGGTAAAAAGATTTTAGAAAACTGGGTTAAAAGTTAATCCAATTATCAAAAGACTTTATAACATTTAAGAATACTTTTTCAATGAAAAATATATTAAACAGACTTATCAATCACGAAATGCTTTCGAAAGACGAGGCTAAAGATGTATTGGTTAATATTTCTAACGGAATTTACAACACGAGCCAAATTGCCTCTTTTCTGACTGTTTACATGATGCGAAGCGTTAGTATTGATGAATTGGCTGGTTTTCGTGAAGCACTATTAGAATTGTGCATTCGGGTGGATTTATCTGCTTACAATACAATTGATTTATGTGGTACAGGCGGTGATGGAAAAGACACTTTTAATATTTCGACCTTGGCTTCATTTGTAGCTGCGGGTGCTGGAATAAAAGTTGCTAAACATGGAAATTACGGCGTATCTTCTATTTCTGGCTCAAGCAATGTAATGGAAAAAATGGGAATCAAGTTCAGTAATGATTCTGATTTTCTGGAAAAATGTATCGACCAAGCGGGAATTTGTGTTTTACACGCTCCTCTTTTTCACCCTGCCATGAAAAATGTTGGGCCAATCCGAAAAGAACTAGCTGTAAAAACCTTTTTCAATATGTTAGGACCAATGGTAAATCCATCGTTTCCTAAAAATCAATTGGTCGGTGTTTTCAATTTAGAATTGGCTCGAATGTATGCGTATTTGTACCAAAATACCAATGTGAATTTTACCATTTTACATTCTCTTGACGGATATGACGAAATTTCGTTGACTTGTCCTACTAAAACCATTACCAACTCTATGGAAGGAATTTTGAAACCAGAAGATTTTGGCGTACAACTTTTACAACAAAGCGAAATTGAAGGTGGAAAAACTATCGAAGAATCAGCACAAATGTTTACCAATATCATTTCTGGAAAAGGAACCGAAGCTCAAAATAATGTAGTTTGTGCCAATGCAGCTATGGCTATTGCAACAGTGACAAAATGCTCCCCACTAGAAGGTTTTGAATTAGCGAAAGAAAGCTTATTCTCTGGAAAAGGATTTGCAGCATTAAAAACATTACAAGAGTTAAGTAAATAAAAAAATCAATAATTAAAAAAATGAACATCCTAGATAAAATCATTATTGACAAAAGAAGAGAAGTTATTCTCAAGAAATCAATCATTCCTGTTTCACAATTGGAAGCATCTATTTTCTTTGGAAAAGAAACCATTTCTTTGAGTCAAAATCTAAGAAATAGCACATCAGGAATTATCGCTGAACACAAACGCCGTTCGCCTTCAAAAGCGGAAATCAATTATGGTTTTACCGTTGAAGAAGTGACTAAAGGATATGAAACTGCTGGCGCATGCGGAATTTCGGTTTTGACAGATGGAAAATATTTTGGTGGATCTTTAGACGATTTACTTTTGGCAAGAGCCACAGTGAATATTCCGTTATTGAGAAAAGAATTTATTGTTGATGAATACCAAATCCTAGAAGCAAAAGCACATGGAGCCGATTTAATTTTGCTAATTGCCGCGGTTTTAACTCGAGACGAAATTAAATCTTTGTCAGCATTTGCTAAAAGTCTTGGATTAGAAGTTTTATTGGAAGTTCATAATCAAGAAGAATTAGAAAAATCAATTATGCCTACTTTGGACATGATTGGTGTCAACAACAGAAATCTAAAGACTTTTGAAGTAAGTTTAGATTTCAGCAAACAATTAGCTGACCAAATACCAAACGAATTCGTAAAAGTTTCCGAAAGTGGTATTTCGTCTGTGGAAGCCATTAATGAATTAAAACCTTTTGGTTACAAAGGATTTTTGATTGGAGAAAACTTTATGAAAACGGATAATGCTGGTAAAGCAGCAACCGAATTTATTAATCAATTATAAGCCTCGGCCAATAAAAATAAGCAAGATGAAACTCAAAATCTGCGGCATGAAATATCCCGATAATATAGTCGAAATAGGAGCACTCCTACCCGATTATATGGGCTTTATATTTTGGGAAAAATCAGCTCGGTATTTTGATGGAACAATGCCCGATTTACCAAAATCAATCAAAAAGGTAGGCGTTTTTGTCAATGAAAGCACCGAAGTTATTTTGGCGAAAGCCCAAAAATACAACTTGCAAGCCATTCAATTACACGGGCAGGAATCGGTTGCATTTTGTTCCGATTTAAAAAGTAAAATAGATGCTTCAATTGAAATCATCAAAGTATTTTCCGTTAGTGACAGCTTCGATTTTGAAGTTTTAAAAGCTTTTGAAACGGTTTGTGATTATTTCCTTTTTGACACCAAAGGGAAATTACCAGGAGGAAACGGAACCACTTTTGATTGGAAAGTATTAGAAAACTATCCTTCTACAAAACCGTTTTTCTTGAGTGGAGGAATAGGAATTGAGGAAATCAAATCAATACAAGAAATTTCAAAAACTAATTTACCAATATATGCTATTGATATAAATAGTAAATTTGAAATTGAATCAGGATTAAAAAACGAAGAAAAATTAAAACGTTTCATAAACAACTTGGAACTATAAATTAAAACAAAATGAGTTACAATGTCAACGAAAAAGGCTATTACGGAGAATTTGGAGGAGCCTACATTCCTGAAATGCTATATCCAAACGTAGAAGAATTACGCCAACAATATCTAAAAATTACGGCTGAACCAGAATTTCAAGCGGAGTTTGATGCGCTCCTAAAAGATTATGTAGGACGCCCTACTCCACTTTATTTTGCTACTCGATTATCTGAAAAATACAATACTAAAATCTACCTCAAAAGAGAAGATTTATGTCACACAGGCGCGCATAAAGTAAACAATACGATTGGTCAAATTTTACTAGCCAAGCGTTTAGGCAAAAAACGAATCATTGCCGAAACCGGTGCTGGTCAACACGGTGTGGCAACGGCTACCGTTTGCGCCCTAATGGGATTAGAATGCATCGTTTACATGGGTGAAATTGATATTAAACGTCAGGCGCCAAACGTGGCTCGTATGAAAATGTTAGGAGCAGAAGTTCGTCCTGCAATGTCAGGTTCACGAACCCTGAAAGACGCTACAAACGAAGCCATTCGAGATTGGATTAACAATCCAGTTGATACGTATTACATCATTGGTTCTGTAGTAGGACCGCATCCTTATCCAGATATGGTAGCGCGTTTTCAAAGTGTTATTTCTAAGGAAATCAAAGCGCAATTATTAGAAAAAGAAGGGCGTGAAAATCCTGATTATGTGATTGCCTGCGTAGGTGGCGGAAGTAACGCTGCGGGTGCGTATTACCACTTTTTGGACGAAAAAGACGTTAACATCATCGCAGTTGAAGCAGCCGGTTTAGGAGTAGATTCAGGCGAGAGTGCTGCAACTTCTGCCCTTGGTAAAATTGGTGTGATTCACGGTAGTAAAACCCTGTTGATGCAATCACCTGATGGTCAAATCACCGAACCGTATTCTATTTCGGCAGGTTTAGATTACCCTGGTGTTGGCCCTATGCATGCTAATTTATTTGCAACTGGAAGAGCACAATTCATTTCAATTACTGATGATCAAGCGATGAATTGGGGATTACAACTTTCCAAAATGGAAGGAATTATTCCGGCAATCGAAAGTGCGCACGCCTTTGCAGTTTTGGACGAAATGAAATTCAAACCTGAGGATATCGTGGTCTTGAACCTTTCTGGACGTGGCGACAAAGATTTGAATACGTATATTGATTATTTCAAATTGTAGATGGGCGTTACCACAAGGGTCGGGCTGTACACTCTATCTTTTAGCCCCCGAAAAAAGGGCCAAAAAAGGATGCCGCTTCCATCCCTAACGCAATCTCAAACTAGATAATTTAAATTAAAAATAACTTTTTCAAAACAAAAAAACATGGAACAATTATTTGCCTACGGTACCTTAAAAGAAAAAGACATTCAAGAAACTATTTTTGGCCGCATACTAAAAGGAACTCCCGAAACACTTGTTGGCTATGTTATCAATCAAATCCATATTGAAGAAGAATTTGGAGTAGCACAATATCCTATTATTACGCCTACTCATAATCCCGAGGATACTATCAGCGGAATGCTGTACGACCTCACCGAAGCACAATTACAACTTGCTGATACCTATGAAGGCTTGCATTACAAACGCATTCAAGTGCAATTGCAATCCGAACAAACGGCTTGGGTTTATAGCGCTACAACATAAATTAACACAAAAAAGATTCAAAAAACAGATGCTAAATCTGATAAAAATAGAACAATGAACAGAATACAACAAAAATTACAAGAAACAAAAAAGATCCTTTCCATCTATTTCTCAGCAGGATATCCAAACTTAAATGACACCGTACATATCATTCAGGATATAGAAAAAAGCGGTGTAGATATGATTGAAATTGGATTGCCTTTTAGCGATCCATTAGCTGATGGACCAACCATTCAAGCTAGTTCTACACAAGCGTTGCATAACGGAATGACAACGCAAGTCTTGTTTGACCAATTAAAAGACATCCGCAAAACGGTTTCGATTCCGTTAGTGATCATGGGGTATTTCAACCCAATGTTACAATATGGCGTGGAGAATTTCTGTAAAAAATGTGCTGAAATTGGCATCGACGGATTAATCATTCCTGACCTTCCAGTTGATGTTTATGCGGAGGAATTCAAAGCAACTTTTGAGAAATACGGTTTGCTGAATGTATTCTTAATTACGCCACAAACTTCTGAAGAGCGCATTCGTTTTATTGACAGCGTTTCAGATGGATTTATTTATATGGTGAGTTCTGCAAGTGTTACGGGTTCACAATCTGGTTTTGGCAGCACGCAGGAAACTTATTTCAAACGCATTGCGGACATGAATTTGAAAAACCCACAAGTAATCGGTTTTGGAATCAACAACAAAGAAACCTTCAACCAAGCCACACAATTTGCCAAAGGAGCTATTATTGGTAGCGCTTTCATTACACATTTAACCGAAAATGGTACTGGGAAAATTGAAGAATTTGTAAAAGCAATTCGATAAGAATAGTCCTTTTTTATACATTACAAACGGCGTTTAAAGCATATTTAAACGCCGTTTTTTTATTTAAATTTAGATTTTCGTAATATTTTTTTTATATATTTGAGAATCAGTAAAGCGAAACAAACCTTCGGTAATCTATCCATATTTGGGTATATAAACGAGTTTTTTTTTTGCATATATACTAGTTGTAGGCAATTTTAAAGAACATTGGAATAATTCAACCAAATAAGAAACATGAGAAATGCTATATACTTAATATTCTTAATTACTATTTTTTCATGTTCAAAAAAACTAGAGTTTCCTAATGATGAACATAACACTAATTCAACTGTTTTTTTTGATCCAATTCTATTGGGCGCTACTGGAGTTGATGCGAATATAAAAATAAATTCTAGATTTAGTGAGTGTGGAGAATGGGGTGGACATAATGAAAAAATAAAAATTTATTCAAAAGAAAGAAACTATAAAGACTATTTTCTTGACTATGAAAAAACCAAAATTGATTGCGATAAACGTGATAAGAATGGGAAAAATATTGAAACAGTAATCGTTCAAAAGACAATAAAATTAGATGATTCAGGAAAAAAGTCTATAACTGATTATATCAAAAGGATGATAACATCAAAAGTTGAAGAAAGATTTCCCGGACATGCTGGTAATTCATTTTCTGTGATTAATTATGATTCAACTTTAGTAATTAAAGTTTATGATTTAAATTCACGTAATCTAAAAAGTTACAATAACCTTTTGGAAGAATTAGACTTGGAAAAAGTTAAGTAAAAACTGCCTACAACAGCTACTACAACGGATTTGGGCAATAGACTTAATGGGAAAATGGTTTTGTATTTGGGATGATTTGGCGAATCCGAAAATAGGGCTTAATTTAGTACCAAACTCCTGTAGTACCAAAACGTTAGCAGACATTGCCATCACACTTACTTAAAAAATTATGAGAACATTATACATTTTTACATTATTGATGATTTCAAACTTTGCAAAATCGCAAGATTTAAAATGCGCTGATTTTAAAATTGGAACGTTTAAAATTGAAACTACTAATTATAAACTTCCTATCTCGAAAGTAATCCGTACCGAAAATGTTCAAAAAGAATCATCTGAAAATTCAAAAGAGTTAGAGGGTAAAATAGAATGGAAAACAGAATGCGTTTACGAACTTGTTTACTTAAATGCTTCTCCCGAAATGAATGGAAAAAAAGTGACTGTTGAAATAATAAAAGTACAAGGTACGAAAGCTATTTGTACTTCAACATTTGAAGGAATGCCAGGTTTTATGTTGAATTTTGAGATGGTGAAATTAAACTAAGCAACATCTGCTAACAGCGGTTTTGCGAAATGGCTATTTCTATTTTTCTTTACACGGAATTGTAACAGGTGGAAATTTCAGTATCTTTACAACTCAAGCTTAAAACACGCTACTTTCGCAAAGCCGCGAAACGTAGTAGCTATTTTGCACAAAAAACGAAATGAATCACTGATAACGAAATTTACAAAAGAATAAAGTTGGCTGAAAATTTAAGCGGAATGACTGTAAATGAAAGACTTTATGCTTCTGGTTTATTTGCAGAATTTGACAAGTCAATGTTGTCTGACAAAGTTACAGCCGAAAAAATTCTAACTTTTTTAAGTGTAGATAAAGAGTCAATTGAACTAATCCTAAAATCTAAATAGTAATGCAAAGTAAAGATTCAAAAACAAATCTTGGTAAACGTTTTTTGGCTGGATTAATTGACTATTCAATAATTTGTACTTTTTTCTATGTTTTTGTTTATTCCTTTGGGCACCCAAATGACGAAGGAGGCTACTCAGTTGACGGAATTTTAGCATTAGTCCCTGTTTTATTTTGGTTTGTTTTTACAGTTCTACTTGAAGTTTTATTCGAAGCTACATTAGGAAATTCTATTATGAGATTAAAGCCAAAATCTTTAATAAAAAATAATGGAGAACTTTCTTTTAGTCAATCATTAAAAAGACATCTACTCGACCCTATTGATATGTTTATGTTCGGATTAATTGGAATTATAACAATAAAAAACACTGACAGTAATCAACGTTTAAGATATTTGGGCGAAAACAATTGTGACTGAAAATAATAACGAATAAAAAAACAGCTACTAACACACGCTACAAGCAATTTGGGTTTTTGGCTTAATGGAAAAATTTGTTTGTATTTGGGAGATTTGTCAAATCCGAAAAATAACGCTGATTTAGTCCCAAACTGCTTGTAGTGCGAGAACGTTAGTAGCAATGCCTGTTGAAAAATCACCTACCGATTTAAAAGCAATTGAAAAATAATATCGGACATTGTTTGAAGGATATATTTATGAATAAAACGTCAATTGCATAAATTCATAAACCCACTAATTCTCTAATTTTTGAGCATTGAATGCTTGCTGTAATTTGCTAATTAGCGGTCTTTTTTTATATATTTGAGAAGATTTAAACAGAAAAAAAACTTCAGCAAATGATACACTCCAAAAGAACCAATTCTGAAGATTCTGATTTTAAAAAATTGGTGGTTTTATTAGACCAACATTTAGCCATTTTGGATGGTGAAGATCATGCCTTTTATTCCCAATTCGACACTCTTGATAACATCAATAATGTGGTGGTTTGCTATCAGGAATCCATTGCTGTAGGATGTGGCGCATTCAAAGAATATAATAGCAATACCGTAGAAATCAAAAGAATGTTTGTTGATCCTGATTTTCGAGGAAAAGGAATTGCCAGTATCCTTTTAAAAGAACTTGAAAACTGGGCAACTGAATTTAATTATACTGCCTGCGTTTTAGAAACCGGCAAAAACAATCCAACCGCAATTCAATTGTATAACAAATCTGGTTACCAAATAATTCCTAATTATGATCAATATGAAAATGTAGCAACCAGTGTCTGCATGAAAAAATTGATATCTAAATAAAGTACTTTTCTACTCCCCTTTTTATATTAAAAATAGATATTTTTTTAATGTTAAAAATATGTTAATAAAAAATTAAACAACTGTTTAATTTAAACAGTTGTTTAATTTTGTGCTCCATTGAAAAAAGTACTCCATTGAAAAGCAATTTTAACGACAAACAAATTCAGATTCTCGAAGTGGCCGAAAGGTTATTTGCCGAGAAAGGATTTGACGGAACTTCCATACGAGATATTGCAAAAGAAGCCAAAATAAATATTGCAATGGTCTCGTATTACTTTGGTTCAAAAGAGCGCTTGTTAGAATCTTTAATTTTTTACAGAACTTCAGATCTAAAAAATCAATTAGAGAATTTACTACAGGAAGATCTTGAACCTATCGAGAAAATAAACAAGCTAATTGAACTCTACATTAATAGAATTAATAGCAACCGTGGAATTTACAGAATTTTACATTTTGAATTCACTGCTAAAAAAAGAGATCAAAATCTTTTGGCTTTTTCTGAATTAAAAAAAGGAAATTTAAAATCCTTGGAAGCCATCATAGAAGAAGGTCAAAAAAAAGGTGTATTCAGAAAAGATGTAATTATTCCGCTTATTACCCCTACTATTTTAGGAACTTTTTTCCATTTTCATATGAACAAGCCTTTCTTTGAAAACTTGCTGAATTTGAAAACAGAAGATCTATACAATAATTACATCAAAACAAATTTGACAAAGCACATTCAACAAACAATAAAAGCCCTTCTTATTTATGAAAGTTAGTCAATTAATGCTCTTTGGGGCGTTCCTTATTGGAATTCAATCCATTGAAGCACAAGAAAAAACAAGTTTAACGCTAGATGAAGCTATTCATTTGGCTTGGAACAAAAGCAATGAGGTTTCCTTAGCTAATACTAAAGTTAATTCTAAGAAATATGAATTAATTACGGTAAAAAACAATCAATATCCTGATTTTAAAATTTCAGGGCAATACCAAAGATTGGCCAAAGCTTCTGTGAATTTAAAACTCAATCAAAACAGCAACAGTAGCAGTAGTTCTGCACCTGCACCAGTTGTTGATCAATTAATGATTGGACAGGTTAATACAAATCTTCCTGTTTTTGCTGGTTTTAAGATGCAGAACAACATCAAACTTCACGAAAATTTGTACCAAGCCGAAACTGCTTCTGCTACACAAACTAAAGAAGAAGTGGCAATGAAGGTCATAAACCATTATGCTAGTCTTTATAAAGCACAAAAAACAATTGAGCTTTTGATTGAAAATCAAAAAAGAGCACAACAACGTGTTTTTGATTTTACGGAATTAGAAAAAAATGGAATTATTCCAAGAAATGATTTATTGAAATCACAATTGCAAGTTTCAAAAATTCAGTTGTCCATTGATGAAGCAAATAACAATTTGAATATTGTCAATTATTATTTAGTTACGCTGCTCAAATTACCTGTTGACACCAAATTAGAAGTTCGTGAAAGTGATTTTGCAAATTTCCAAATGACAAACATCCCTTCGGATGAAAAACCAGCATTGGAGAATCGTAAAGATTTACAAGCGGTTAAATTTCAAGAAAAAGCAAGTTTGGATAATGTAAAAATTGCGAAAGGATCTTATTATCCTTCAATTGCAATTGTTGGCGGATATACTTCTTTGGATTTAAAAAATGTAGTTACCGTTAAAAATGCTATGAATTTTGGTCTAGGTATTTCTTATGATTTGAGTTCTATTCTTAAAAATGGTGCTTCGGTAAAATTAGCAGAAAGCAAAGTACTTGAAGTACAAAATTCGCAAGCTATACTTACTGATTACATAAAAGTGCAAGTGCAAAAAGCTATTGAAGATTATAATCTAGCCCTAAAACAAAACGAAGTTTATGGTGAAGCTGTAGCGCAAGCATCAGAGAATTACAGAATCATAAAAGATAAATATGACAACGGACTTTCGGATACAAATGATTTGCTGGAAGCTGATGTAGAGCAACTAAGTTCAAACATAAATAAAGCACTCGCTAGAGCAAACATTATTCAAAAATATTACGAATTACTATCTGTAACTGGACAATTATCACAAACTTTCAATCTTTCAAAAATATAATCAATGCCTCACATGGAAAAGAAAAAAACAAATACCAAATTTATAATTATCCTAACGGCTTTAATAGTATTAGGAGGAACATATGGAGCTTATAAATACATCCATTCCTTATCTCATGAGCAAACTGATGATGCTCAAATTGAGAAAAAAATGAATCCAATAATCCCTCGTGTTTCTGGATATGTGGACAAAGTGTATATCAAAGACAATGATTATGTAAAGAAAGGAGATACTTTGTTTACTATTGACAAAAGAGATTATACTTTAAAAATTGAAGAAGCTAATGCTGCTATGATTGGAGCTGAAGGAAGCTTTGAAGTTTCAAAAGCAGATATTGGTGGCGCACTTGCAAGTATTGCTGTTTCTGATGCAAACGCAAAATCAGCAAGCGGAAATATTGAATCTGCAAAAATCAAATTAGGTCGTGTAACTAGTGATTACAACAGATACAATAACTTGTATAAAACCCACACTATTACAAAACAACAATACGAACAAGCATTAGCTGCTAAACAAGAAGCGGAAAACCAAGTACGTATTTTGCAACAACAAGAAAGAGCCAGCAACTTTCAAAAATCAGTAATTGAAGCTAAATCTAAAGTTTCTAACAAACAAACTGAAGTAGCTGCTGCCAATATAAAAAGAGCAAAAGCAATGCTTGATGCTGCAAAATTGAACTTGACTTATACTGTTGTTACTGCTGCTATAGACGGACAAGTTTCTAAAATCGATATTCAACCAGGACAATTAGTTCAAGCAGGACAATCTTTATTTTACATCATCAATAATACCGAAGCTTGGGTTGTTGCTAACTTTAAAGAAACGCAATTAAACAAAATGGTTATTGGTCAAAAAGTTACTGTAAAAGTAGATGCGTATCCCGATTATGATTTTGAAGGAACAATTACTTCATTTTCTCCAGCTACAGGCTCTCGTTTTTCTTTACTTCCACCTGATAATGCTACTGGAAATTTTGTGAAAACAATTCAAAGATTACCAGTAAAAATCAGCTTGAATACATCAAATGATACAGAAAAAATAAAATTATTACGTCCAGGTATGAATGTGGATGTGGATGTACATTTAAAATAAAATGGCGACACAAGTAGAAGATGATTTAGTAGAATACGGCTACAGACGGGTTTTAATTACAATTACAGCGGTACTTTGTGCCTTGCTTGAAATTGTTGATACAACCATTGTTAATGTGGCGCTTACTAACATGAGAGGAAGTCTAGGCGCAACATTAAATGATGTGGCTTGGGTGATTACTGCTTATGCAATTGCCAATGTTATTGTTATTCCAATGACAAGCTGGCTTTCGCAACAATTTGGTAGAAAAAATTATTTTGTTGCCTCCATTATTATATTTACCACAGCTTCTTTTTTATGTGGAAATGCTACAAATATTTGGGAACTTATTATCTTCAGATTTATTCAAGGTCTTGGAGGAGGTGCTTTATTAGTAACCGCACAAACAATAATTACCGAAAGTTATCCTGTTGCAAAACGAGGAATGGCGCAAGCTATTTATGGAATGGGTGTAATTGTAGGCCCTACACTTGGACCACCTTTAGGAGGTTATCTTGTAGATAATTTTTCTTGGCCATACATTTTTTACATCAATATTCCGTTGGGTATTATGGCTGCTATTTTAGCTTTTACTTTCGTAAGAAGTCCAAAATACGGTGAAAAACTAAAAGCAAATCAAGTTGACTGGTTGGGAATATTTCTTCTAACCACTTTTATCGGATCCTTACAATTTGTTCTGGAGCACGGTCAACAAGATGATTGGTTTAACAATTCAACCATAACAGCTTTAAGCGTTACCTCGGTTTTTGGCTTAGTGCTTTTTGTTTGGAGAGAATTGACATACAAACATCCCATTGTAAATTTGAGTGTTTTAAAAGATGGAAACTTAAGAATTGGGGTTGTAATGTGCTTTATTTTAGGATTTGGACTTTATGGTTCTACTTTAATTATTCCTATTTATACGCAAGCAATTTTAGGATGGACAGCAACCGATGCTGGATTATTATTGATTCCGGGTTCAATCACCACCGCTTTTATGATGCCAATTATTGGTAAAATGATACAACGTGGAATTCCACAAGGATATATGGTTGGCGTAGGATTTTTAATTTTCTTTTTCTTCACTTTAATGATGTACGACCGAATGACACCTAGTACTGGTGTAGAACATTTATTTTGGCCATTGATTTTAAGAGGAATTGGACTAGGACTGCTATTTGTACCTATTACCACCTTATCTCTTTCTACATTAAAAGGGAAACATATTGGTGAAGGAGCTGCTTTTACCGGAATGATGCGACAATTAGGAGGTTCATTTGGTATTGCCATTATTACAACTTTCATCACACGATTTACTCAAAAACACAGAATAGATTTAATTTCAAATCTAGACGCAAGCAAATTTGAGGTACAACAACGTGTTGCACTTTTGCAAAGAGGATTTATGTCCAAAGGGTTTAGTAGCAACGAAGCCTTGAAAAAAGCTTATCAAATTATCGATTATTCGGTTTTAAAACAAAGTACCGTTTTATCCTACATGGATATCTTTCTTTATCTAGGCGTTTTATTTCTGTTTTGTATTCCTATTATCTTTTTAATTAAAAAAGGGAAAAACAAAGTTAATCCTGCTGATGCAATGCATTAAAACAAAAAGCCGATTTCAATATAGAAATCGGCTTTTTGTTTATTTTAAAATTCAATTTTATCGGGTGAAAACTAAGTGATTTCCTTTGGACAAATTAGCATCATATTGATACCCATCATAATTAAATCCTTTTAAATCATCGATTGTTTGCACATTAGTATCTAGAATATATCGCACCATCATGCCTCTTGCTTTTTTTGCAAAAAAACTAATCACTTTCAATTTTCCATCTTTGTAATCTTTAAAATCCGGAGTAATAACAGGCACTTTTAATGCTTTTTCATCGACTGCAGAAAAATATTCATTACTAGCCAAATTGATAAACAATTCTCCTTTTTTAAGCTCCTTGTTCAATGCTTTGGTAATTGTTGGCTTCCAAAACTCATATAAATTTTTGTTTTCACCAATGGGTAATTTGGTTCCCATTTCTAGTCGGTAAGCTTGGATTAAATCCAAGGGTTTCAAGAGTCCGTATAAACCCGATAGAATTCGTAAACTAGCTTGCAAAGCATCTAATTTATCTATTGGAATCGTATAAGCATCTAATCCTGTATACACATCTCCATCAAAAGCATAAACTGCTGGACGAGCATTAGTAGACTTAAAAGGTGTTTTCCAATTCTGATTGCGCTGCCAATTCAAATCTGCTAACTTATCCGAAATATCCATCAAATCAGATAATTCCGTAGGTTTCTTTTGTTTCAAAACCTGATGAACTTGTTTGGATTCTTTTAAAAATGAAGGTTGGCTAAACGCTTCCGTAGGTAATGCTTTCTCAAAATTCAAAGACTTGGCTGGTGATATAACGATTTTCATTGGCAATCCTATTGCAGTTTGTTTTTAGTAATGATTCCAAAAGTACAAATTGAAATCAAGAAATAAGTAGCCTATAAATTGAATTGTTTAATAACTGAATAGATAAATCAAATTATCTGCCATTTTATTTATGTATTTTTGAATATAAAAATAGAAGAAAAACGTACAACATGAATACTATAGCGATTAAAAAAGTCTCATTATCAGATCTTGAACCCTTACAATCCATTTGCAAAACGACCTTTGTAGAAACTTTTGCAGACTTGAATACACCCGAAAATATTGAAAATTACCTACAAGAAAATTTCAGTATTGCACAATTGAGTTCCGAAATCAACAATCCTAATTCTGATTTTTATTTGGCTTTTTCCGAATCAGAACCTATTGGCTATTTAAAAATAAATTTTAAAGATGCACAAACCGAAGACATAACAGACAACAGCTTAGAAATACAAAGAATCTATGTTGCACAAGCTTTCCACGGCAAAAAAATGGGGCAATTACTACTTGATAATGTTCTTACTATTGCAAAACAAACCGCTGTTGATTATATTTGGCTAGGAGTTTGGGAAGAAAATCATCGTGCGATACAGTTTTATACTAAAAACGGTTTTGAAGTATTTGACAAACACATTTTCATCCTTGGTGATGACGAACAAACGGATTTATTAATGCGATTTAAACTTTAAAATGGATTATTTCATTATTTGTATTGCTGCGCTAATTGGTTCTGGTTTAACCTTGTTCTCTGGATTCGGATTAGGAACTTTACTAGTTCCTGTATTCGGTTTATTTTTTCCAATAGAAATAGCTATCATTTTAACCGCAATAGTTCATTTCTTAAACAACGTTTTCAAATTACTATTATTAGGTAAAAGCGCCAATATCAATGTGGTATTACGCTTTGGGATTCCTGCCATCGTTTTTGCATTTCTTGGAGCCTATATTCTTTCCTTACTAACCGATACTACTGCTTTGATGGATTATCAATTAGGGAGTCAAACGTTTGAAATCAAACCGATAAAATTGATTATTGGAATTGTTCTATTATTTTTCTCTTTGTTTGAAGTGATTCCAAGTTTGTCCAATTTACAATTTGATAAAAAATACCTGCCCATTGGTGGCGTCTTAAGTGGTTTTTTTGGTGGACTTTCGGGTAACCAAGGAGCTTTAAGAGCTGCTTTTTTGATACGAGCTAATTTATCTAAACAATCTTTTATAGCAACAGGAGTAGTAATTGCATGTCTAGTTGATATTTCAAGATTGAGTATTTATGCTGAAAAAATAATCAAACATCATACTAATTTTGATTACACTTTAATCACTTTGGCTACACTTTCAGCATTTATTGGAGCCTACTTTGGCAACAAACTCTTGGCTAAAGTAACCGTTAAAACCATTCAAAATATAGTGACAGTAATGCTGATTCTGTTTTCTGTTTTATTAATATTAGGCATTCTTTAAATATAATTTCTACAATTCAATGCAAGATCAAACCCATTGGAATATACTATTATCAGATCAGGTTGACAAAAAAACCTTTATCGAAAATTTGCTTTCTGGTCAAGCCAAAGCGCCATTGTTTATTTCAAATGGATTAAAAGGGATTCTTTTTTCAGATATTGCCATTCAAAAATTCATAGCAAGAGAAGAACAATACGACAGTGTTGAAGCCGCTAATCCTGAATTAAACCGAAAACTACGCACTTTTTCCTCAGGAGAACAAAAGAAAGAGTTCTTGCAATACTGCTTAAATCAGCAACCAGATTATATTATTTTTGACAATCCTTTCGATCATTTGGACCACCTTTCAAGAAAAGTTCTAGCAACTTCTTTGGAAGGATTATCCAATTCGATTACCATCATCCAACTGGTCAATCGTAAAACAGATTTTCTTTCATTTATCGAAAACAAAGCACAAATTCGAGATAACTCATTTGCTTTTAATCCTATTTCGGATCAAGATAACAAGACTAAAAAAATTACATCCCGAATTCCAGAACCTTTAATTCCATTTGAAGCTTCCGAAAATATCCTTGTCAAAATGGACAGTATTTCCGTTCACTACAATGAGCGAAAAATTGTAGATCGAATCTTTTGGACCATTAAACAAGGAGAATTTTGGCAACTTATCGGCCCAAACGGTTCTGGAAAAAGCACGCTCCTATCCATGATTACTGGAGATAATCCTAAAGGGTACGGACAAGAATTATATTTATTTGGGCAAAAAAAAGGCAGTGGCGAAAGTGTTTGGGATATCAAAAAGAAAATTGGAATTTTCTCGACCGCTATGACGGAACTTTTTAGAAGAAGCCAAACAGTAGAAGAAATGATTTTGTCTGGTTTTTTTGACTCCATAGGTTTGTACATACAACCAACAGTTTTGCAAAAACAAATAGTAACACAATGGCTCGAAGTTATTGAAATGAGTTCTCTTAAAAACAAGCGTTTTCATAGCCTTTCATTAGGTCACCAACGCGTCGTTTTGATTGTGCGAGCCATTTTAAAACATCCTCCATTAGTAATTCTAGATGAACCCATTGAAGGTTTAGACGATGAAAATGTGGCTTTAGTAATCCAACTTATCAATCTTTTACAACAAGAAACCAATATGACAATTTTATACGTTTCGCATCGTATAGAACCTACTCTTGCTCCCAATGCCATCTTTGAACTAACACCCGCTCAGAGCGGATCAACAGGAAAAGTAAAATTTCATTCCGACTACCAATAAAACTGACACTTATGAAAGCAAAAGAATCAAAAAACAACTCATTAGGCGTTGATCAATATTTACAAAATCTACCAGAAGACCAAAAAGAAGCATTGGAAAAACTACGGCAGACCATCAAAACACTAGTGCCTGAGGTGCAAGAATACCTAAGTTACAAAATGCCAGCCTATAATTACCATGGTATGATTGGCGGATTTGCCGCTTTTAAAAACCACTGCAGTTTCTTCCCTTGGGATTCTAAAACAATAGACGTTTTTAAAGAAGAATTAACCGGTTTTAAAACCTCAGCTGGAACAATACAATTCACTCCCGAAAAACCGATTCCTGATGATTTATTAAAAAAAATTATTGAAAGACGTATGAAAGAAAATTTAAATAAATTGAAAAAATAGAAATAAAAAAAGCCCCAAATCTGGGGCTTTTTTTATTCTTCTTCTTCAGTATTGTGTGATTTAGAGTAATTGCGCCATTTTTCGATGCAATCCTTAAAATCATCTGGTAGTTCTGTATCAAATCGCATCATCTCGCCGGTTACAGGATGAATAAATCCTAATGTTTTGGCGTGCAAAGCTTGTCTTGGTAAGGCCTTGAAACAGTTCTCTATAAATTGTTTGTATTTGGTAAAAGTTGTTCCTTTCAAAATCAAATGACCGCCGTAGCGCTCGTCATTAAACAACGGATGACCAATGTGTTTCATGTGTGCACGAATCTGATGTGTTCTTCCTGTTTCAAGTTGGCAGGAAATCAAAGTCACGTATCCAAAACGCTCTAATACTTTATAATGTGTCACAGCAGGTTTCCCTATTTCGGGATCAGCAAAAACTGCCATTTGCATTCGGTCTTTCAAGTGTCGCGCAAGGTTTCCTTCAATTGTTCCGTGGTCTTCAGTAACATTTCCCCAAACTAAAGCGATGTATTCCCTTTCGGAAGTCTTCGCTTCAAATTGCTTGGCAAGATGCGTCATAGCTGCTTCTGTTTTGGCAATTACTAAAAGTCCCGAAGTATCTTTATCAATTCTATGAACTAATCCAGGACGTTCACTACTATTCATGGGTAAATTATCAAAATGATAGGCTAACGCATGCACTAAAGTTCCCGTATAATTCCCGTGACCAGGATGTACCACCATTCCAGGTTCTTTATTGATTAACAACAAAGCATCATCTTCATACACTATATTTAACGGAATATTCTCCGCTATAATATTGTTTTCAAAAGGTGGATGTGAAAGCATAACACGCACCACATCAAAGGCTTTTACTTTGTAATTTGATTTAACAATGGCATCATTTACAAAAATATTCCCTTCGGTAGCTGCATTCTGAATTTTATTACGGGTTGCATTCTGAATCAATCCCATCAAATATTTGTCAATTCGCAAAGGTGCTTGACCTTTAGGAACTTCAAACCTGAAATGCTCAAATAATTCTTCTTCTAAATCTAATTCTATATTATTGTTCATTTACTGGTGCTTCTTCTGTAGGAGTAGTTGTTGCTGTACTATCCACTTGTGTTTCCTCTTCATAACTCACTTTTCCATCGCCTAAAACCAAATCAATTTTTGATGATTTCAATACACGCTCTCCCGGTTTTAGATTTCTACCTTTATAACGCATTTCTAAAACCATATCTTTTCCAAGATTCGGAATATAGGTAATTGTTCCTTCTTCAAGCCCTAAAGCTTTTAATGTTGGAACTGCTTCACGGTATGTTTTTTCAATTAAATCTGGTAATCGAACAGATGAATATCCTGAAGCATTAATTTTAATATATACTTTTCTACCTACTTTTACCTTTGTACCCGGCAATGGATCTTGCTCAACAACAGTAAACTTAGGATAATCTCCCCTGAAATCAACACTATCCAAAAGCACATAATCCAAATCTAATTCATCCAGCTTCTCCTCTACTTGCTCCTCCGTCAATTTACTCAAATTAGGAACGGCTATTTCGTGCCCATGATCCGTTGTAAAAGTCAACCAATGCATAAACAAATAACCCAAAACAGCAATAATAGCTAGAGCAATGAATACTTGCCCAAAAAACACTCGGCTGGTAAGATACTTACGTAAACTCATAAATTTATTTTTATATGTGGCAAAGATAAAGCTATTTCGTTTCAAAAAAAATGATAATTTTGTTTAATAGTTTTTAGGAGCTATTTCCCGCTATCCGTTATAATCTTTTTATTTTTAAAGAAAAAATAAAAAGGATTTTCACTACTATCGGGGCTAGAAACAAATTGTTTTCAAGACGTTTTTGTTTTAGTAGCACAACCTAAAACTTTAAACTTTAAACCTTAAACTACAACAATGAAAAACATTGCCATCATCATGGGCGGCTATTCCAGCGAATACAAAATATCACTGATTAGCGGAAACGTCGTATATCAATTTCTTGACAAAACTAAATACAACGGATTCAGAATCCATATTTTCAAAGAAAAATGGGTGTATGTAGATGCCAATGACAACGAATTCCCTATCGATAAAAATGATTTTTCAGTAACTGTTGAAGGAAATAAAATCAGTTTCGACTGCGTTTTCAATGCTATTCACGGAACTCCCGGCGAAGATGGATTAATGCAAGCCTATTTTGAGTTGTTGAATATTCCACAAACCGCTTGTGATTATTACCAAGCTGCCTTAACGTTCAACAAACGTGATTTACTTTCGGTATTAAAACCATACGGAATCAAAACTGCTACTTCGTATTACTTAAACAAAGGAGATTTAATAAAAGCAGACGAAATTGTTGCAAAAGTAGGATTGCCTTGTTTTGTAAAACCAAATAAAGCTGGTTCAAGCTTCGGAATTTCAAAAGTAAAAACTGCAGCCGAATTGCCAATCGCCATTGAAGTTGCTTACAAAGAAGACAATGAAATCATCATTGAAAGTTTCCTTGATGGTACCGAAGTTTCTGTAGGAGTTATCAATTATAAAGGAAACGTAACTGTTTTACCAATAACTGAAATCGTTTCTGAGAATGATTTCTTCGATTACGAAGCTAAATATTTAGGTAAATCACAAGAAATAACACCTGCCAGAATCTCTGATGAAATGACTCAAAAAGTAGGTGAAATAGCCAAACGCGCTTACGAAGTTTTAAAAATGAGAGGATTCTCCCGAAGCGAATTTATCATTGTTGACGGTGAGCCACACATGCTCGAAATGAACACAATTCCAGGATTAACAACCGAAAGTTTGATTCCACAACAAGCAAAAGCGGCTGGCATTTCATTGGAAGATTTGTTTACAAACGCAATCGAATTGGCTTTAAACAAATAAAAACATGAATAAAAACAGACTCGAAGCCTTTAGCGATGGTGTTCTCGCAATCATTATCACGATAATGATTTTAGAAATAAAAGCTCCCGAAAATAATAGTTTTGAATCCTTAGAACCCTTAATTCCGGTGTTTTTGAGTTATGTTTTGAGTTTTATTTATGTTGGTATCTATTGGAACAACCATCACCATATTTTTCAAGCTGTTAAACAAGTTAACGGTTCTGTTTTATGGGGAAATCTTTTTTTGCTTTTTTGGTTATCATTAATTCCTTTTGCAACTAGCTGGATTGGTTCTCAACATTTTTCGGCAGTTCCTATGAGCCTTTATGGTTTTATTCTTTTTATGTGTGGCTTGTCCTACACTAGACTTTTGAAAAAAATTATAAAACTCGAAGGAAAGGATTCCCTTTTAGCTAAAGTAACCGAAAAAGATTATAAAGGTAAAATATCATTAGCCTTATATTTATTGGGAGTTCTAGTGTCATTTGTTTCGGTTTGGATTTCTGGATTGCTGTATTTTGCGGTTGCTCTATTATGGATTGTTCCTAATACGAGAATCGAAAAACAAATAATAAAATAAAATTAAAATGAGAAAAGCCATATTTCCGGGTTCTTTTGATCCCATCACCTTAGGTCATGAAGACATCATCAAAAGAGGAATTTCACTTTTTGACGAAATTATAATTGCCATTGGTGTAAATCACGAAAAAAAGTACATGTTTTCATTAGAAGAAAGAAAGCGTTTTATTGAGGAAACCTTCAAAGATGAGCCCAAGGTAAAAGTGATAACTTACGAAGGCTTAACCATTGATTTATGCCATAAAATTGACGCAAATTTTATTTTGCGTGGGCTGCGTAATCCTGCTGATTTTGAATTTGAAAAAGCCATTGCACATACCAATCGACGATTGTCAAAAATCGAAACCGTGTTTTTATTAACTGCTGCCAGAACTTCTTATATCAGTTCCAGTATTGTACGGGATGTAATTAGAAATCATGGGGAGTACCAAATGCTTGTCCCTGATGCAGTAAGAGTAAAACAAACTCCAGAAATATAAATTTGTAAAAAGCACTATTTAGCGTTACTTTCGCCAAAAAATTAAGACTAATGAGTTTAGATAGAGAATTAAACAAAAGAAGTGGTGGCCAATGTGAATTGTGTACAGCTACTGAAAACCTAAAAGAATATGTTGTTTTACCTACCAAAAAGGGAGGTCTTGACGAAAGTATTTTTGCTTGTAGCACTTGCATTGACCAAATAGAAAATCCTGATAAAGTTGATTTAAACCACTGGAGGTGTTTGAATGACAGTATGTGGAGCGAACAAACACCTGTACAAGTTGTAGCTTGGAGAATGCTAAGCAGAATGCGTGCAGCAGGATGGCCACAAGAATTGCTTGATATGATGTACTTAGACGAAGACACTTTAGAATGGGCACAAGCAACAGGAGAAGGAGAAGATGATGAAAACAAAATTATCCACCGCGATAGCAACGGAGTAATCTTAGAGCACGGTGATTCAGTTGTTTTAATTAAAGATCTGAAAGTAAAAGGCTCAAGCATGGTCGCTAAGCAAGGAACTGCTGTTCGTAACATACGTTTAGACCACGAAAATGCTGAATATATAGAAGGAAAAGTGGATGGTCAACAAATTGTTATTATCACACAATACGTTAAAAAAATATAGTGGTCAGTCCCGACCTTTCGGGATTAATGAGCAGAGATTTTATAATAGCAAAAAATCGTTAACAGTAAATCAAATTTACTATTAACGATTTTTTATTCTTAAACTATTTATTTACTGATCACTGAACACTTTTTTTTTACTGAACACTAAAAAACTATTCCTCCTCTTTCTTAATCACTTTTCGAGCCACTTCAATTTTGAATTTTTTACCTTTCATTTTTTCATCTCTAACATTTTGAAGCAGTTCTTTCACTTTATTGTATTTGACAGCTGCAAACGAAATAAAATCTTTTACTTCAATTAGTCCTAAATCTCCTTTTTCGAGTTTCCCTTTTTGAGAAAAGAACCCTACTATATCAATTTTATTTAATTTGTTTTTCTTTCCACCGCTAATATAAATAGTTTGAAATTCAGGTGGTTTAGGCAATGTTGTAGCGTTTTCTACTTTGAAAACTTCCATAGAATAATCAATATAATCTAGTTTTTTCTCACTTTCATGAGCAACAATATAAGCTGTTCCAGAAGCTAACATACGTGCTGTACGTCCGTTTCTGTGTGTAAATTCATCTTCTTTGGATGGCAAGTGATAATGTATAACATGATTCATTTCTGGAATATCAAGTCCACGAGCGGCTAAATCAGTAGTCACTAAATAACTTACGCTTCCGTTTCTAAACTGAATTAAAGCACGCTCTCTTTCATCTTGATCCATTCCACCATGATAATAAGTCGAATAAATTCCTTTTTCGTTAAGAGTATCGCTAATGCGCTCTGCAGCATCACGATGATTACAAAAAATAATGGCTGATTGTGATTTCAACGAACAAATCAAATTAAACAAACTTCCTATTTTATCTTTTTCTTTTGAAACAACTAGTTTCATAGAAAGATTAGATTCTTGTTCGTTTTCTGGGATGAAATCCAAAATGGTTGGATTCACGACACGAGTATATTTTGGAATCTCAATATCAGAAGTTGCCGAAACCAAAACACGTTTGTTCAATTTCGTTAGCTTTCCAATAATAAATGACATTTGCTCATGGAAACCCAATTGCAACGATTTATCAAACTCGTCCAAAATCAAAGTCTGAATTTTATCTACACGAAAAGTTCCTCTATCGATATGATCCGCAATTCGTCCCGGAGTTCCTATCAAAACAGCAGGTGGATTACTCAAGTTTTTGATTTCAGTATCAATAGAATGTCCGCCGTAGCATACATTTACTTTGTAATCCGTTCCCATTTTTTTCCAAACTTGCTCAATTTGCAAACCTAATTCACGAGAAGGAACTAAAATTAAACATTGAACCGATAAAATTTCAGGTTGCAACATTTCTAAAATTGGCAACAAAAAAGCGAGTGTTTTACCAGAACCTGTTGGAGAAAGTAATAATACGTTGTTATCATTCAGGATTGTATCTTGCGCTACTTCCTGCATTTCATTCAGGCTTTCGATACCTAAATTTAATAATATGTTGTTGGAATGGTGTTTCTTATTCATTTTGCAAAGGTAAAATGAATTCCGAGTTATGTAACATGAATATTAAAATAAAAAAGCTCCTATTTCAGGAGCTTTTCTTCTTCAAATAATAATTTTATGTTTTCGTAGGAGTTTTTTAAGGCTTCCTTGATTTGTTCTGGATTAAGCCAAGCGACTTTTTCTATTCCTTCTTCTAATTGACCTTGTGGAGTTCCTTCAAAATCAGATTGCATTTCAAACCAATGAGTGATTTTTAATTTATATTTTCCATTGCGTTTAAAAACATGATAGGTTTTTTGAAGTTTTTTAGTCACCGTCAGTTTATTTACTCCTGTTTCCTCCTCAACTTCACGCATGGCTGTTGCCTCAATTTCCTCTCCTTTTTCAATTCCCCCTTTAGGCAAATCCCACTTTCCGTTTCTGAAAATAAATAGAATCTCTCCTTTTTTATTGTAAACAAAACCTCCTCCAGCTTTACAAACAGGTATTTTAGCTTTCAAAGTTTTCATAATTTCTTTCTCATCTGGATGATATAGATACGCTTTTTGAATTTTATTTTGGAAAATTTTAATTATAAGTTGCTCTATATCAATACTCTCAAGTAAGAATAACTGAAAATTAGTTTCCTTTGAGATTTGATTTGTCAAAAAAAGTGGTTTGTCGTTAACAAAAACTTTATACATTTGTACTATGATTTTTAATAAAGATACAGCCGAAAAAACAGCCGAATTGCTTTTGCAAATAAATGCAATTAAATTGAATCCAGGAAATCCTTTTACATGGGCTTCAGGATGGAAATCGCCAATATATTGCGATAATCGATTAATACTCTCATTTCCAGCCATAAGAAATTATGTTCGAGATGAGTTTGCTAAAAACATTGAAAAACAATTTGGAAAACCTGATGTTATTGCTGGTGTAGCCACTGGAGCAATAGGAATTGGAATGCTTGTAGCGGAAAGTTTAGGCCTTCCATTTGTATACGTGCGCCCAGAACCAAAAAAACACGGAAGACAAAACCAAGTTGAAGGTTTCTTGCAAAAAGGACAAAATGTAGTAGTTGTAGAAGATTTAATCAGTACTGGAAACAGCAGTTTACTTGCTGTTGAAGCCTTACACGAAGCTGGAGCTAATGTTAAAGGTATGGCTGCCATATTTACGTATGGTTTTGGAGTAGCTGAGGAGAACTTTAAAAACGCTCATGTTGACTTATATACTTTAAGTAATTACCAAAATTTATTGAATTTGGCCGTAGCCAAAAAGTATATTACTGAAGAAGAAGAACAAACTTTGAGAGAATGGAGTGTTAGCCCATCGACTTGGGGAGTATAAATTTAGATTTATTTCATCATAAATAACACACACATGAACTTAGAAAGTCCAAAAGTTACTGTCGAAAAATCAGCTCAAGAAGTATTTGATTTATTGAGTGATGTAAAAAATTTCGAGAAATTAATGCCCGAAAACATAGCTAAATTTGAAGTTATTGGTGACGATGCTTTTATTTTTGGATTGAAAGGTATGCCTGAAATAAAACTAAAAATGAAAGAAAAAGTAGCGCCAAACAAAATAGTTTTGGGAGCTGCTAGCGATAAACTTCCATTTACTTTAGTAGCCAATATTGATGCAGTTACCGAGAACTCAAGCGATGTAAAACTTGATTTTGAAGGAGAGTTCAACCCAATGATGGCTATGATGATTAAAGGCCCTATTAGTAAGTTTATAGAAACCTTAGCCGTAAACATGGCCAATTTATAAAATACAGATTTTCAAAACTAAAATGTTTAAGATTTGAGAGCTTCTCGATCTTAAACATTTTTTTTTAATATAACATTTGAATTTCTTTAATATCAAATTCAGCTATACTATCATCTTCAAGAAGTATTTGAAGCTTACCAATAACAGAAACACCTTGAATAATTCCCATAAAGTTTTGATTATTTTGATCTGAAAAAGCCATCGGAACTCCTTTTTTAAATAATCTATTGGTATAATTATCCCAAAAAACAGTTGCTTTTTTATTCCACTCGTTTAACTTTTTCTCTAGATTTTCAACTACCAATAACAATAGTTCTTCTTTATCAAAAAACCTTTCACAAATAGCCGCTAAGGAAGATGCTTTGGGCAAATTATCAAAATTAGTTTGATTTACATTAAGTCCTAATCCTACAACAGAAAGAATAGTTCCATCACTCTTGATACTATTTTCAATAAGAATGCCACCAATTTTCTTATTGTATGACAGAATGTCGTTTGGCCATTTAATGCTTAAATCTGGAATATTTATGGATTCTAACGTTTCAATAACGGCAAGAGAAACCGCAATATTGAGATTAAAAATTTGATTAATATCAAACAAATAATCCTTTATCAAAATACTCATTATTAGATTTTTACCAATCTCCGAAGACCATTCAGAACCCATTTGTCCTTTTCCTTTTGTCTGATTTTCTGCCGTAACAACTGTAAAATTTTCTAGTTTTTCTTTGTTCGACAACGCTTTAAGGAATTCATTTGTGGAATCTATGGCATCGAGTTTGATTAGCTTCATATAAGTTTTTTTGTGAAACAGAATTTAATATTATGTTAAGGTTCAAAAATAATCACAAAAAATGGTAACTTTACAAACTTATATATAAAAATAATTCATGGCGAAAAAGACTATAAATAATGATGTTCTATTGGCGAATATCATCAAAGGAATCGAGGAAGTAAAAGGAAATGACATTACTATTCTAGATTTAAGAGAAATAGATACTGCAGTTTGCGACTATTTTATCATCTGCAACGGAAATTCAAATACTCAAGTTAACGCCATTGTAAACTCCATACAAAAAACAGTTTCAAAAGAATTAAAAGACAAGCCTTGGCATGTTGAAGGGACAGATAATGCAGAATGGGTACTTATGGATTACGTAAATATTGTAGTTCATGTATTCCAAAAACATATTCGCGAATACTACAACATCGAAAGTCTTTGGGGTGATGCAAAAATCACTACAATCGAAAACAAATACTAAAGAAACACAATCTAATGGCTAAAGATAATAATCCAAATTCGAATAAATTTAAAGTAAGTCCTTGGTTAATTTACACCGCAATTCTGCTTATTTTCTTATTCATAAGCTTTGCAACTGGAGGATCTAGTTTACAGGAACCTGCTCAATTGACATCTTCAAAATTCAACAATTATTTAGAAAAAGGTCAAGTTGAGAAAGTAATTGTTTACAATAAAACGGAAGCCGAAGTCTATTTGACTGCTACTGCACTAAAAGACAAAGCACACGAAAAAGTATCTAAAGATGTTTTTGACAGACCAAATAAAGGCCCTCATTATACCCTTGAAATTGGTAACGATCAGATATTTCAAAATAAATTAGAGAAAGCTGTAAACGAAGGAAAATTAAAAGATTTTAACTTTCTTCAAAAAAACAATTGGAGTGATATTCTAATCAGTTTATTGCCTATCATCATCATAATCGCAGTTTGGATTTTCATCATGAGAAAAATGTCTGGCGGTAGCGGTGGCGGTGGCGGACAGATTTTCAACATTGGAAAATCTAAAGCTAAACTTTTTGATGAAAAAACAGATATCAAAACAACTTTCAAAGATGTAGCTGGTTTAGAAGGGGCTAAAGAAGAAATTCAAGAAATTGTTGAATTCCTTAAAAACCCTGAAAAATATACCAATCTAGGAGGTAAAATTCCAAAAGGAGCGCTTCTTGTAGGTCCTCCGGGAACTGGAAAAACATTATTAGCAAAAGCCGTAGCCGGTGAAGCTCAAGTTCCTTTCTTCTCGTTATCAGGTTCTGATTTCGTAGAAATGTTTGTAGGAGTTGGTGCCTCTCGTGTACGTGATTTGTTTAAACAAGCTAAAGAAAAATCTCCAGCTATCATTTTTATCGATGAAATTGATGCTGTAGGTAGAGCTAGAGGTAAAAGCAATATGTCAGGTGGAAATGACGAGCGTGAAAACACTTTAAATCAATTACTAACCGAAATGGATGGTTTTGGAACTAATTCAAACGTAATTGTATTAGCTGCAACAAACAGAGCTGATGTTCTTGACAAAGCCTTAATGCGTGCAGGTCGTTTTGACAGACAAATTTTTGTTGACTTACCAGACATCAGAGAGCGTGCAGAAATTTTTAAAGTTCACCTTGCGCCTTTGAAAAAAATTGAAGGTCTTGACACTGACTTTTTAGCCAAACAAACTCCAGGTTTCTCTGGGGCTGATATTGCAAATGTTTGTAATGAAGCGGCTTTAAATGCAGCAAGAAACAATAAAACTGCAGTGGACAAACAAGATTTCTTGGATGCTGTGGACAGAATTGTTGGTGGACTTGAAAAGAAAAATAAAATTGTAACTCCTGAAGAAAAGAAAGCAATTGCTATTCATGAAGCTGGACATGCAACGGTTAGCTGGATGCTAGAACATGCTGCTCCTTTAATAAAAGTAACAATTGTTCCAAGAGGACAAAGTCTTGGTGCTGCTTGGTATTTACCAGAAGAACGTTTAATTGTTCGTCCTGACCAAATGCTAGATGAAATGTGTGCTACTATGGGCGGAAGAGCTGCTGAGAAAGTAACTTTCAACAGAATTTCGACTGGTGCTTTAAGTGATTTAGAAAAAGTTACTAAACAAGCTCGAGCAATGGTTACCGTGTATGGGTTGAATGAAAAAATTGGTAATGTAACATATTATGATTCAACTGGTCAAAGCGAATACAGTTTTTCAAAACCGTATTCTGAAGAAACAGCCAAAGTTATAGACGAAGAAATTTCAACACTTATCGAAAGTCAATACCAAAGAGCTATTGAAATTTTAGAGGAAAACAAAGACAAATTAAACCAACTTGCCGATATATTAATCGAAAAAGAAGTTATTTTTAAAGACGATTTAGAAGCTATTTTTGGCAAGAGAGATTTTGACAAAAATCTTGAAGAAGTTGTCTCTTAGAAACCAAAATATTTATTTATTTTTAAAATCTTAATTCAAAAATCACTTTTGAATTAAGATTTTTTTATCTTTGAACGTTTTCCAATAACGTATAAAGTAGTTCGACATAAATTATGAGTCTTTTTAAAAAATTTTTTGGTTCTACCAATCCAACCTCGGAAGAGGAAAAAGAAAAAGAATACAACAAGTCCTTTGCTGATATAAGTATGTCAATAGATGAGCAATTCATCTATAACTTCAAGAAAAACGGAGGTAAATTTTTATACTGCGAAAATACAGACGAAGTCAAAGAACAGTTTGAAAATATATTAGAAGAAAATGATTGGTTTGAGAGCGAAGTGTTATGCTATGACCCAAAACTCTTTGATATGTTGGATGAAAATAAACTTACATACAACAAACCCTTACATCCTAAATTTCTTCTTGCTAGTTGTGAGAATTTAATTGCTGAAGAAGGATCTATTTTATTCTCTTCAAAACAAATCAAGCAACATAAACCAAACGAATTACCAGTAAATATTATTGTTTTAGCTACAACAAGTCAAATTCTTGGAGCTAAAAGTGATGGTCTTAGCGCAATCAAAAAGAAATACGAAAGAGATTATCCGACAAATATCACTACGATAAAATATTTTGAAAAAGCAAAAGAAGAAGATTTTACACAATACGGAAGTTCAGCGAAAAATCTTTATTTATTGCTTCTAGAAGATCTTTAAGATGAATGAAACGCTTAAAAGAGGAATTTCTGGTGCTATTTACATTGCACTGCTGTTATCTTCTATCCTATTTTCAACTGAAAGTTTTATAATTCTATTTGGGATTTTTCTAATCATTGCTACTTATGAGTTTTGCAATCTGATTCAGTTGAATAAAATTTTCCCTCTTTTTTTTGCAGCTCTTTTTTACACTTCTATTTCTTTAATAAGTTTTTATAAAACTGAAACTGAAAATTACATTAATAGAATTCAGAATAAAAACATCAAAATAGACTTAGATATTGATCAAGTTAATATCGTACTATTAATCATAACTTTAATAGTTTCTATAAAATGTATTGTATTTCTATTCGATGACACCGCTCAATCTGTAAGTAAATTATCAAAATATTTATATTTATTAGGGTATATCTTGTTGCCTTTTGTTTTTATCACTAAAATATCATTTGGAATTAATGATTACAATCCAAAAATTATTATTGGATTATTTATTTTGATATGGACTAACGACACCTTTGCCTATTTGGTTGGCAAGTCCATTGGAAAACATAAATTATTAGAACGAATTTCTCCTAAAAAAACAATTGAAGGATTTATTGGCGGTGTTGTATTTGCTATCTTCACTGGGTTTTTAATTTCAAAATTATATATTAAAGCAAGTCCTAGTTTTAGCGGAAAATCAATTTTAATTTGGACAAGCATTGCATTAATTGTTGGAATATTTGGAACTATTGGAGACTTAATTGAATCTAAATTTAAACGAATTGCTGGTATAAAAGACAGCGGAAAAATAATGCCTGGACACGGAGGCATTCTAGATCGACTAGATAGTGTTATATTTGTAGCACCAATTGTATATTTATTTTATCAACTTTTACCATATGTTTCATAAAGAAGGGACTCAAAGTATTTTATTTGGCACATTGTTTACTGCCATAGTATTGTTATTAGCTGACAATTTTATTGACACAAACTGGATCAAAATGGGAATCCAAATTATAACATTGTTATTTTTGATTATCATTTTACAATTTTTCAGAAATCCGCAACGAACTTTCATACTTAATGAAAACCAAATCCTTTCTCCTGTAGATGGAAAAGTAGTTGTAATCGAAGAAGTTTTTGAAAGCGAATATTTCAAAGACAATCGTTTACAGGTATCTATATTCATGTCGCCAATAAATGTTCATGTAACTCGTTATGCACTTAGTGGATTAGTGAAATTTAGCAAATATCACCCTGGTAAGTTCTTAGTAGCTTGGCACCCAAAAGCGAGCGAAGAAAACGAAAGAACAACTGTAGTTATTGAAAACAAGACTTTCGGTGCTGTCCTGTACAGACAAATTGCTGGAGCTTTGGCAAGACGAATTGTAAATTACGCTGAAGAAGGAATGCAAGTAATCCAAGGAACAGATGCTGGTTTTATAAAATTTGGCTCAAGAGTTGATTTATTTTTACCTATTGGTACACCTATAAATGTAGTTTTAAATCAAAAAGCTATTGGTGGAAAAACTATTATTGCTACAAAAGCATAATGATTGAAAAGGATTTAGATACACGATTTGCTGAAGCTGTTGAAATAGCTTCTAAAATGACACAAGCGTCTTTACCACAAGATGTTCAGCTGCGTCTTTATGCCTTTTATAAACAGGCTACTTTTGGAACCGCTAAATACAATCTTTCGGATAATTTTGATTTGAGAAATGCTTTCAAAACAAATGCTTGGATACAAATTAGTCATATTTCTATTGAAGAAGCTAAAGAACAGTATATTGAAATCATAAATTCTCTTGTTGACAAAATAAAATAACCATGAAAAGAATTGTTTTTTTACTACTTTTTACGTCTTTACTTTCTTGCAATAAAAAAAAATATACTGAAGTTGTAGAGGTTCCTTTACCAACTGCGCAAGAAAAAGTTTCGGTAGGTATTCCTGATGATGTTAAAGCGGATGATGGCTCCTTTTTATTAGATAAATTGCCGTATAACTATGATGCTTTATCTCCAAATATATCTGCGCTAACTTTAGAGATGCATTATTCCAAGCATTATTTAGCTTATACTAATAATTTAAACAAAGCAATTGCGGACACTCCATTGGAGAATTTATCCATAGAAGAAGTTTTGCATCAATTAGACGTAAATGATCCTAATGTAAGAAACAATGCAGGAGGTTTTTACAATCATTCCTTATATTGGAAATGCATGGCTCCAAAAAGCGGTGGACAACCTACTGATTCATTAGCAGAAGCTATTACTCGAGATTTTGGATCTTTTGAAGATTTTAAAACCTTATTCAAAGAAGAAGCTACTAAACAATTTGGTTCTGGATGGACTTGGTTAATTGTAGATCGATCAGGCAAGTTACAGGTTACAAACACACAAAATCAGGACAATCCATTAATGAGAAATGCACTTATGCCCGGAACTCCTATTTTAGCTTTAGATGACTGGGAACACGCTTATTATCTTGACTACCAATATAAAAGAAAGAATTATATTGACGCTTTTTTTACTATAATTAATTGGAAGCAAGTTGGTGAAAATTATGATGCAGCTATTAAAACTAAATAATAAAAAAAGGGGAAATAAAAATTTCCCCTTTTTTTATAAATTTATATTTTAAAAATAATTACAACTTATAAATAAATGATTCTGATGGCGCAATTGTAATTTGCACTTTTCCTTCACCATCGATTACTTTTAAGTCCAAACTACTTTTTTGATACAACTGATCTGTAATAGTATAAACTCCATCTTTTAAGTTCCATTTTTGAATAATATCTTTAGGCACTTTCAATTCAAAATGGCTAGTGTGTACTGCCGAAAAATTGGCTACAATTATTAATTTCTCAGTCTCAGACCAACGCACATAGGAATATACTTCTGGGTAATATCCTTCTGTTGCATACCGATTTAAACCATGTATTTCTTGGTAGTTACCCATTAACGCAGAACTTCCCATTGTGAAATTTAGCAGTCTTTTGTAAAAATCACGCAAGTCTTTTTCGGATTGTGACAATTGTCCGCCATCAAATTTACCGCCATTCATCCAGCGTTGGTGATTTGGAACTCCAACGTAATCAAAAATAGATGTTCTAGAATGAGTTCCGAAACCTCCATTTTCATTTCCAGCTTCTCCAACTTCTTGACCAAAATAAATCATCGTAGGCGAAGTGCTTATGGTTGCAGAAACAACCATTAACGGCTTCCCTTTTTCTGGTGTTTCAGCAAATTCTGGACTAGCTAAACGTTGTTCGTCATGATTATCCAAAAAATGCAACATATGATGTTCAATATCAGCCATTCCATTTTGAATACCTATAATTGGATCTGTTTGGCTTCTTCCTTGAACAATTTCCTTTAATTTATCGTACAATTCTACTTTATCATACAAATAGTCCATTTTTCCTAAACGAATGTAATTTCTATACTCGTTTGGATTATAAACTTCTGCCAATAAAAAAGCGTCTGGATTTTTTACTTTAATCGCTGAATTCATGTAGCTCCAAAATTCATACGGCACCATTTCGGCCATATCATATCGAAAACCATCAACCCCTTTTCCTAACCAATACTCTGCTATTGAACGGAATTTTTTCCAAGAATCAGGAACGTCTTTTCCTTTCCAAAAATCAAAATGTTCTTGACACGATTTTGTATCAAAACCAGCTGGAAGTTCTGGAAAATCTTTAGTCCCGTCAGGACGAATTCCATAATTTACTTTTACCGTTTCGTACCAATCGTTTCGATCTGGTTTTGCTAAACGAGAACCATTCCCTGTCCATTTTGCTGGAAACTCTTCAAATTTACCATCTATAAGTGGATTACTTTCTCCATTTAACGGCTTATCAATATTAGGAACTTCAAAACGAGTATTTGGAATGTAATAAAAATTATTGTCGCGTTTGTATTCAACCGTAACATCATCATCAGCACCAAAATCTCTTACCCCTTTTGGATTGTTTTTACCTTCGTATTTTCGAGCCACATGATTAGGAACAATATCAATAATCACTTTCAATCCCACCTTGTGTGTTCTTTTTATTAAAGCTTCAAATTCGTTCAATCGATTAGCTGGATTAACTGCTAAATCTGGATTTACATTGTAATAATCTTTTACTGCATATGGAGAACCCGCTCTACCTTTAACTACATCTGGATCATCATTTGAAATCCCTATAGCAGTATAATCATGAATCAAAGCATGATGAGGAACACCTGTAAACCAAATATGAGAAACTCCTAAACCTTTTATTTCATTTAATGCTTTATCCGTAAAATCATTAAACTTCCCTACCCCATTTTCTTCAATAGTTCCCCAAGGTTTATTAGTCGTGTTCGTATTACCAAATAATCGGGTAAAAACCTGATATACTACAGCTTTCTTTTCAGAAACAGTCTCTTTATTATTTTTACTCATTTTTAAATCTTTTGTTTTACAAGCTGTCGCCAAAAGCATCATACTTATTCCTGCAACAATAGTTATTTTTTTTATCATACAAAATATTATTTGGGGTAATCTGAATTCTTTTATTGATATCCTATTTTTTATAACATCAATTTATAAAATTAATATTTTTTTTTCACTTCATTGGTATCGACTCACATTAAGAAGTCCTAAGCAACTACTACAACGAAAGAGTTCGCTTTTTTGTTGACAACTAAGGCGTTCTAAAAAATAAAAAATCAATTGCACTTTTCACAATTATAAATAAATCCTAATATAGATTAGGATTGTATCCTTTTTCATAAATTTGACAAAAATTAAATCCATTGAAGAAATACTTATTTTTCATACATTGTTTCCTTTTGCTAAGCATCAATTTAGTTTTGGCGCAAGCTCCCAAAAAAATCATGGTCGAACATTCGGATTTCGCAGATGTCAATCAAGTTGAAATGCCAGATGCCTTTTTACTTACCGGAAATGTACGTGTTAACCATGACGGAGTGGTCCTTACTTGTAACAAAGCGTATTATTTCCAAAAAGAAAACTACATAAAAGCCTTTGGTAATGTACAATTAGTTCAAGGTGACACGTTGTTTTTAAACAGTAAATACGCCGAATATAATGGTAATGTAAAAAAAGCTTTTGCAACTGGAGATGCAGTTATGAGTTCCCCAGATGCTACTCTAGTTACAGATACTTTAAACTTTGACAGAAATACTCAAGAAGTATATTATAATACTCAAGGAACTATCACAAACAGACAGAATACATTAGCTAGCAAATCAGGAAAGTATTATGTCAGTGAGAAAAAATTCCAGTTTTTGACAGCCGTTACCATTACAAATCCTACTTATGTTATAAAATCAAATCATTTGGATTATTATAGTAATTCTGGACATTCCTACTTATTAGGGCCGTCAACTATTACGAGCAAAGCGAATTATATTTATACAGAAAAAGGGTTTTATGATACCAAAAAAAATCTAGCTCATTTTCTCAATAGATCCTATATAAAATATAACGACCGTTTAATAAAAGGCGACAGTTTATACTATGATCGAAATCGGGAATTTGCCTCAGCCAGCAGAAATGTAAAAATAACAGACTCCATTAATCGTGGAATTATTAAAGGTAATTATGCCGAACTATACAAGAAAAAAGATTCTATGTATGTAACCAAAAGAGCTGTGGCCGTAAACTTTGTAGAAAATGATTCGGTTTACATTCATGGCAAAAAATTAATGGTTACTGGAAAAGAAGGCAACCGAATTATCCGTGCTTTCAACAATGTCCGATTTTACAAAAAAGACATGAGTGGAAAATGTGATTCTATTTATTCTAGTTCTAAAACTGCTTTGACCAAATTAATTGGAAACCCAATACTTTGGAATGGAGAAAACCAAATTACTGGAGATATTATGCATCTTATAGGAAATAATAGCACTCAAAAACTAGATTCGCTCAAAGTCCTTAACAATACATTTCTAGTTTCCAAAGATACCTTAGGCACGGGCTATAATCAGGTAAAAGGACAAAATCTTTTTGGGAAGTTTGAAGAAGGAAAATTACACGATGTTGATATTATAAAAAACACAGAAGTAATCTATTACATGCGAAATGATGCCAAAGAACTCATTGGTATAAACAAAAATGTAAGTAGCAAAATCAATCTGATTTTTGATAAAAATGCTATAGAAACCATTACTTTTTTCAATCAAGTTGATGGAACGCTTTATCCCGAAAAAGATTTGCCTGAAAATGCCCGAAAACTTCGCGGGTTAGTTTGGCGAGGTGAGGAACGAATTAAATCGAAAGATGATATTTTTCCTCCCGAAGAAAACGAAGACAATGAAAAAATTGCGAAACAAAGCAAAGCCGAAAATGCCAAGAAAAATATTCCGATGAAAGTCAGAAAAGAAACCTTGGATTACGATAAAAAGAAAGGAAAGAATAAGTAATCCGTAACTATTTTTAGATTACAAAGCTCTTCAACAAACGATTAAACAAAAAACCGTGAACACCGATTTCATAAAATACCAAGCGCAAACCTCACCATATCCTTTAGGTATGGAAGTTTCTCACGCTATAGGTTCTTATATTTACGACACAAACAATAAAAAATATCTAGATTTTGTGGCTGGGGTTTCGGCCTGCTCCTTGGGGCATCAACATCCAAGAGTTAACCAAGCCATAAAAGACCAATTAGACAAATATTCGCATGTGATGGTTTATGGCGAATATTCACAGAGTCCCGCAGTTGAATATTGCAAATTAATGGCTTCGCTCCTACCAGCTCCGCTTGACAAAACCTATTTAGTCAATTCTGGCACAGAAGCTATTGAAGGCGCCTTAAAACTCGCCCGAAGAACTACAGGAAGAAGTCAATTAATATCGTGTCACAACGCTTATCATGGTAATACTATGGGATCCATGAGCGTTATGGGATTTGAAGAACGAAAACAAGTTTTTCGCCCTTTAATTCCTGATGTTGATTTCATTACATTCAACAATGAAGATGATTTAGAAAAAATAACTACTAAAACAGCTGGAATTATTCTAGAAACCATTCAAGGTGGCGCAGGATTTATTCAGCCAGAAAATGATTTCCTCAAAAAAGTACGTCAACGCTGTACTGAAGTAGGTGCATTAATGATTCTCGACGAAATCCAACCGGGTTTTGGACGAACAGGAAAACTCTTTGGATTCCAAAATTATGATGTAGTTCCTGACATTGTCGTTATGGGAAAAGGAATGGGTGGCGGAATGCCAGTAGGTGCTTTCACCGCTTCATCAGCAATGATGGACTTGTTAAGCAACAACCCAAAACTAGGTCATATCACCACTTTTGGAGGTCATCCTGTCATTGCGTCAGCCTGTTTGGCGACTTTGCAGGAAATAACTGAGACAAACTTAATGTCAGAAGCACTTGATAAAGAAAAGCTATTCAGAAGCCTTTTGGTACATCCTTTGATAGAAGAAATAAGAGGAAAAGGATTAATGCTTGCCGCAATGACCAAAAGTGCCGATATCACTAACGAAGTGATTTTGAAATGTCAAGACAAAGGATTGATTTTATTCTGGCTACTATTTGAAGGTTGCGCTATCCGTATAACCCCACCACTAACTATTTCTGATGAAGAAATACGTGAGGGCTGTGCAATAATCCTTGAAGTTATGGACGAAATCCAATTGAAGGTCAACACTAGTAATTAATATATTCTACCTGTCAATTTCTTTTTTCTTTTGTTAATTAAATTGTTCACAACAATTAGAAACTTACCTCACAACTAGAGAACGATTTCCTAATTTTAATTAGGCCAAATTCAAAATAATTATAGTATGCAATTAAGCAACGAAGAAGAAGATTATAACTTATCGCTGTCTAAATTTGAGTCGATGTTAAAAACTAACAAAGTACTCTTTTTTGACTCCGAGGAATTTGAAGAAATTATCCTTCATTACCTCGACATAGGTAAGGCCGCTTTGGCAAAAAAAGCCCTAAAACTAGCATTAGAACAACATCCAAAATCTACTGGATTAAAATTAGTCCAAGTTGAAATGCTTGTTTACGATGACAAACTTGACGTAGCCGAAAAGCTATTAAACGAATTGTATGCCATTGAACCAACAAACGAAGAAATCTATATTCAAAAAGCGAACATTTACTCTAAAAGAGACCAGCACGAAAAAGCAGTTGAATTACTAAAAATAGCGTTACAATATACAGATGATTATGCTGATGTCTATAATTTAATAGGCATGGAATACCTGTTCATGGATAATCTTGAAATGGCAAAAGAAAGTTTTATAAAATGTCTAGAAGAAGATTTTGAAGATCAATCTGCTTTGTACAACGTAGTATATTGCTATGAATTTTTGGACCAAAACCTAGATGCTATAGCTTATTTGAATACGTACATCAACAAAAATCCTTACAGCGAAATTGCTTGGCACCAAATGGGACGTTTGTACTATGGTGTCAAAGATTATGAAAATGCAATCCGTGCTTTTGACTACGCTACACTCATCGATGATGAATTCCTAGGTGCTTTTATGGAAAAAGCAAAAGCCTTCGAACGATTGAAAAAATATGAAGAAGCCATTGAAAGTTACAACAGAACAATCGAATTAGACGACGCTACTTCTTATGCTTTATTACGAATAGGAAAATGCTATGAAAGATTAGGTAACAAAGTTTTAGCGCTTAAATATTACAACAAAACCGTACACGAAGATCCTCTTTTAGACAAAGGATGGATTGCAATTACGGATTTCTATGTACGCCAAAAAAACTTTCAAAAAGCATTATTTTATGTAAATAAAGCCTTAGCAATTGACAATCAAAACCGTTTGTATTGGAAACGTTTTGCGACAATAAACAAACAAATGAACTTTTTTGAGGAAGCTGAATTTGGCTATAGAAAAGCCGTTGAATTTGGCGATTATCAATTAGACACTTGGTTGTTTTGGGTAGATATTTTACAATTTTTAGGCGAATTCGAAAGTGCTATTCAAACGTTATTACAGGCATCCGAATATTTCCCTGAGGAAAACGAAGTTGAATACCGTTTAGCAGGATTATATTTTATGATTCAAGAAGATACCAAAGCTAAATTTCATTTAAGTAATGCCATGCGTTTGAATTTTGACAATTATGTGCTTATCGAGGATTTATTTCCTGTGGTTTGGGCTAGAAAAATGGTACAAAATTACATTGCAAAACATAAAAAATTATAATGACTGAAATCGCAAGAAAACGTTTTGGTTTACTAGGCCGCAACATCAATTATTCATTCTCCAGAGGTTATTTTACCGAAAAATTTGAAAAAGAAAAACGAGAAGGATATACCTACGAAAATTTTGACATTCAAGCAATTGAATCCTTTTTAGAGATTATAAAAAGCAACGATCACTTAAGCGGAATGAATGTTACCATTCCATATAAAGAATCTGTGATGCCATTTTTAGATAAATTATCTAAGAAAGCAAGCAAAATTGGAGCTGTAAATACTATTAAATTTACCAAAAAAGGAAAATTAAAAGGCTACAATACGGATTATTATGGTTTCAAAAAATCATTAGAACCCTTGTTAGAACTGCATCATAAAAAAGCCCTAATTTTAGGAACTGGTGGAGCTTCAAAAGGCGTAGCTTTTGCGTTAGAAGAATTAGGGATTGACTATACTTTTGTTTCTCGACAAGCAAGTGAGAATGCACTAGGATACAATCAAATCACAGATTTAGTTTTTGACGAATACCAAATCATCATTAACTCTACTCCTGTGGGAACAAGCCCAAATACGGAAGCTTATCCTGAAATTCCATATGAATTTTTCACAAAAAAACATATCGCTTACGACTTGATTTACAATCCTGCAGAAACCCAGTTTTTGAAAAGAGCCAAGAATCAGGGAGCAAAAACCAAAAACGGTTTAGATATGCTCATTTTTCAAGCAGAAAAAGCATGGGAAATTTGGAATAAATAAACTTAAGCTGATTCATAACAACAAAAACCATCCAATAAGGATGGTTTTTTTATATATTTGAATTGAGATGTTACCTGATTCGATAATACATATATACAAGTTAGCTACAAGTATTCAAAAACTAAATCATAAACAGCAATACCTATGACCGAACAGTTTTCACAAAAAACACAGGAAGAATTAAAATCATATGTTTACGCTTTAATTGACCCACGAGATAGTAAAATATTCTACATCGGAAAAGGTATTGAAAATCGAGTTTTTTTTCATATTAATGAAGCAATTGTCAACACAAATGGAACAGAAAAACTTGAAACAATTAAAGCAATCAAAAAGGATAATCTAAAAGTAAAGCATTTCATAATTCGCCATGGTTTAGAAGAAAGTGAAGCTATTTTATTGGAATCAGTTTTAATAGATTTTTTAACCTTTAAAGATTTTGCAGAAGTTGCTAAAATAACAAATATAGTATCCGGACATCATTCTTTTAATCTCGGCATTAGGACTATTGAAGAATGTGAGTTGCTATATAATTGTGAAAAATTAAAGAAAGAAGAAATCAAACATAATATAATGGTAATCAATATTAATAAGAGTTTTGATTCTAAAAGAAAAAAGAAAAACAATGATATTACATACAGTAGACCAAATATTTATGAGGCGACCAGAGGGTGGTGGGTAATTGACAAAAACAGAGCCAAAAAAACAGATTATGTATTAGCAGAATATCGTGGAATAATCAGAGCAATATTTAAACCACAAAGTTGGCTGCAAGACATAGAAAATCGAGGGATTAAAAGATGGGGATTTGAAGGAGAAGCAGTAACTGACAAAGAAATTCTTTATTTGTATTTAAATAAAGAAGTACCTAAAATTAAAGGAATGGCAAATCCAATTCGTTATTTTAAAAACACCAGTCTCTAAAAACTATTACAAAAGATTTGAGCAATTAGTTTAATGGAAAATTTGGTATTTGGGAAGGCTTGGTAAATCCGAGAATAAGTCTTAATTTAGTAAAAAACCTCACCAAACGACAGTACACAAAAAGCAAGCTAAAAACCATAAAGAGTATTCACGGATTTTTAAAAAAAATTTTCCTTATCCCATCATTAACTATTAAAACCAATTAGTCCATGAAAAAAATAACATTTCTAATTTTTTTAGTTTTGCTATTTGCTTCTTGTAATAAAGATGAAAATACCACCCCAATTTCTGAACCCCTAACTTTTGAACCCAATTTATTACTCAAAGGCTGGTCATACGACACCATCTTATGGGACGAAACGCTTTATCTTTATGATCATAACCCGGATTGTAATAGGGATTATTTTGGGTTTAGAAACAATGAAGGACAAGTATATCAGTTTGAAGAGACCTATTTTACAAATAGTTATTGCTCTACTAATACTACTGTTTTAAGATGGGAACCTATTGGAAATCATATCAATTTTTATTTTGGAACACCCAAGGTAGATGAATTTCAAATAATTTCATTGACCGACAATCTTTTTACTTTTGCCATTGATAGAGATATCGACAAAAATGGTAAAAAAGAACATTTAATAATTACGGCAATACCTTACGATCCTTATAATTCTTATGGGGTAAAAGCTAAAAAAAATCAAAATCTGAAAATATTTCCCGCAAAATTGCATATTAATAATTCCAAAATTTAGTGTAGCTAAACCGCTTCAAAAGAGATTATTTTTCAACGTAAAATCACTATAAATAGGGGATTTATTTTGTAGTTTGATAGTCCTTTAGTATCTTTCGCATTCAATAAAATAGAAACCTTACACATTGAAAAAATGTTAGAAGAAAAGAATGATAACCTGCCTATGGCAGAAGGAAGTTTAGTTAACAATTCCACAGAATCTGCTGCATCTGAAACTCCAGTTTTGGAAAACACGGTCGTGCCTGAAACCGAAAATCAAACTGTACTTGACGCTATTGCTGAAACAAATGCAGAAGAAAGTGAAGATGAAACGCTGAAAGAACGCCACGATATCCCGATGCAGGATTATGATGCCTTACCGTTAGAATCACTTGTAGAAGAATTGAAAAATTTAGTTACAAACGAAAAAGTAATGTCGATTAAGGATCATGTGGAAGAAATCAAAAAAGCATTCTTAACCAAATACAATCACCTTATTGAGGAGAAAAAAGAAGAATTCCTTGCTGAAAATCAAGATCCAAACGAAGAATTCCAATACCATTCTCCATTAAAAACAAAATTTGATCAACTTTATTCTATTTTTAAAGACAATAGAAATATACATTTCAAAAGCTTACAAACCAATCTAAAAACTAATTTAGAAAACAGGTTGGCTATTGTAGAAGAATTAAAAGAATTGATTAACCCACAGGAAAACATCAAAGACACCTTAAAACAATTCAACGATTTAAGAGAAAGATGGAAAAATGCAGGGCCAATTCCTAAAGACAAATACAATCACGTTTGGAATAACTATCATTTTCACGTAGAAAATTTTTACGATTATTTACACTTAGATAGAGAAGCTAGAGATTTAGATTTCAAGCATAATTTAGAGCAAAAACAAAAAATAGTAACTCGCGTTGAAGAGTTATTGAAAGAAGCTGATGTAAACAAAGCTTTTAGAGAACTACAGGATTTACACCGCATTTGGAAAGAAGATATCGGCCCAGTTTCCAGGGAACATCGTGATGAAATCTGGAATAAATTCAGTGATTTGACTAAACAAATGCATGATAAACGCGAAGTTTTATTCGAAAATTTAAGAGGAACTGAACTTGAAAATCTTGAAAAGAAAAAAGAAATAATTGCTAAAATTGAAGTTTTGGCTACCGAAAAAGTGAACGCACATTCACAATGGTTGACACAAATAGAAAAAGTAGAAGCTTTACGTAACGCTTTTTTCTCAGCGGGTAAAGTTCCTGCGGATTTAAATGAGCAAACATGGGCAGCCTTCAAAACTGCAGTTAGAAACTTTAATAGTTTCAAAAACTCTTTCTACAAAGACATCAAAAAAGATCAAAACGATAATTTGAGCAAAAAAACAGCTCTTGTTGCAAAAGCTAAAGAATTGCAAGAAAGTGTTGATTTTGCTGCAACTACTCCTATCATGAAGCAAATTCAGGAAGAGTGGAAACAAATTGGTCATGTTCCAAGAAAATATTCAGATAAAATCTGGAAAGAATTTAAAGATGCGTGCAATCATTATTTTGACAAACTAAAAGAACAAAAAAATGAGGAAAACGGTGAAGAAGTAGAAGCTTTTGACAACAAAAAAGCCTACTTAGAAAAACTGAGGGCGTTCCAATTGACTGGTGACCATAAAACGGATTTGGATGCCATTAAATTGCATATTGAAACTTGGAAAAATTTTGGAAAAGTTCCGTTCCCAAGAAGACATATTGAAGGTAAATTCAATAAAATTCTTGATGCCCTTTTTGAAAAATTAAGTTTGAGCAAGAAAGATACTGAGATGATGCGTTTTTCTAACAGAATGGATCATCTATCTGAAAGTAATGATACCAGAAAATTAGACAATGAAAAGATTTTCTTAATGCGAAAAATTGAAGAAGTTCAAAATGAAATTTTCCAATTAGAAAATAACATCCAATTTTTTACAAACACTCGAAATGCTAAAAAAGAGAATTCAATTGTACTAGAAGTACGAAAAAATATAGCAATTCATAAAGAAAGCCTTGATGTTTGGAAAGAAAAACTAAAGCAATTGAGAAATTTGAAACAAGAATAACTTTCTAAAGTTGTTTAAAAACAGAACCTCTATCTTTAATCAGATAGAGGTTTTTTTATAAAAAAATAATAGGATGATAATTATCATTTTAATATTTGGCAAGTCGTATTACTTTTGAATATTAAAATGATTTGCCATGAAAAATTCACTAATACAAAAATACAACGTTCCGGGACCAAGATACACCAGCTATCCTACAGTTCCATACTGGAATGAAGCCGATTTTTCATATGAGATTTGGTTAGAAACACTAAAGAAATCATTTGAAGAAAGTAATTCTAAAGAAGGAATTAGTCTTTATATCCACTTGCCTTTTTGTGAAAGCATGTGCACATTTTGCGGGTGTAACAAACGCATAACTAAGAATCATGATGTTGAAAACCCTTATATCGAAGCAGTTTTAAAAGAATGGACTTTGTATTGCAAAATTCTTGGAAAAAAACCAACAATAAAAGAAATTCATTTAGGCGGAGGAACTCCAACATTTTTTTCGACAAAAAATTTAGAAGACCTAATCAATGGTATTTTTTCGCATGCTAACAGAGCCGAAAATTATGAATTCAGCTTTGAAGGACATCCAAACAACACCACTCACACACATCTAAAAAAATTATTCGATTTAGGCTTTAGAAGAGTCAGTTTTGGCGTTCAGGATTATTCTGCTAAAGTACAGAAAGCAATACATCGAGAACAACCCTTCCATAATGTGGCAAAAGTGACTTTTTGGGCTAGAGAAATAGGATATACGTCTATAGGTCATGACATCATTTTTGGATTGCCTTTTCAGGAAATTGAAGATGTTATTGATACTGTCGAAAAAACAAAATCGTTACAACCCGACCGACTTGCTTTTTATAGCTACGCTCACGTACCCTGGATAAAAGGAAACGGACAAAGAGGGTTTAATGACGAGGACATTCCAAAAGATGACAAGAAAAGACAACTTTACGAAACAGGAAAACATCTTTTGTATGAAAATGATTATCACGAAATTGGTATGGATCATTTTGCATTGAAAACAGACAGCCTTTTCAAATCTTTTGAAGAAGGAAAATTACATCGCAATTTCATGGGATACAGCTCTTCAAAAACACAATTAATGATTGGTTTGGGAGTTTCTTCCATTAGTGATAGTTGGTATAGTTTTGCTCAAAACGTAAAAAACTTGGAAGACTATTATCAAATATTAGAATGGGATAAATTACCTGTTTTTAGAGGGCATTTATTAACCGATGAAGATTTAATTATTAGAAAACATATCTTGAATTTAATGTGCAAATTTGAAACAAGCTGGGCTACTAAAGACAGTTATTTTGAAGAAGTTCCAACCATTTTAAGCCAACTCAAAGAAATGGAAAAAGACGGATTAGTTCTTTTAAATAATGAAGGAATTAAAGTTACTGAAGCAGGAAAACCATTTGTTCGAAACATATGCATGGCTTTTGATTTACTTCTAAAAAGAAAAGCTCCAGAGACGGCTCTTTTTTCTCTGACAGTCTAAAATAGATAGCGTATAAAAAAGAAAAGCACACTTTAAAGTGTGCTTTTCTTTTTTATATATGTCAAGATTACTGTTTGTTTAACATTGAAAATATTTCATCTTTAATAAAAAGCATTCTAGCTTTCAAAACATGAGTATACTCATCTGCAACAACATCTACTCCAGTATTAATTCGATGCACTTCATGTTCTAATTCATCGTATTCATCAAACAATTCTCTGAAGTGATCGTCTTTAACCTTCATCTGATGTATTTTTTCCTGATATTCAGGAAATTCGTGTAATAAATCGTGTCTTTCCATTTTACTTTTAATTTAAGTTAATAAAAGAAACATTATTTTGTTTTAATGGCAATTGGGATTTTGTTGTACAAATAAACTCATGTTTGCTGGAGAAACATAAGGAATCCCTAACCCTAGCCCTCTCAAAATAAACAATACCCCAATAACTACTGCAACATACGGAATTGCTTTTTGAATTTTATTTCGAATCGGAACGGTCAAAAACGAATTCAAATAAACTATACTGCTCATCAGAGGAACTGTTCCTAATCCAAATAGCAACATATACATAACCCCATAATCAGGACTTTGCATTGCTATTGCTCCAAATAAAGCGACATAAACCATACCACAGGGCAAGAATCCATTGAGTAATCCAATGGTAAATAATGATTTATAACTTCTATTTTTAAATTGGCTCCCTAAAGTAGCCTTCATCTTTGAAATTAATTTAAAAATAGGTTTTGAGAAATTGTATTGCGCCAACCTTTTCTCTGGTATTAGAATAACTAAAATCATAGCAACACCTATGAAAATAGATAGTTTTTGTTGTATCCCGGCCAGAAAGAACCCTTTTCCTAACAATCCAAAAACAAGACCAATAGTTGCATAAGCGGATAATCTTCCTAGATGATACGTAACAATTTGAGTTACTTTTTTGGCCTGATTATTCCTGTCAACAGGAAGCATCATAGCAATTGGACCACACATTCCGATGCAGTGTAAACTACTTATTAAGCCAAAAAAGAAAGCTGAGTAAAGCATTTATTATAATCTGATGTTAAAGAATCTAAAAGTCAAAATTACATTCCTACTTTCGGATTCAAAACTAATTTATATAAATTATTTCTTTGGTCAAATATGATTTTCCTTCATATTGCCATTCCATATTAATATCCCAACGACCGCCTACCAAACTTTTTTTAGGTATGAGCAAAGTGTGACCAGAAAGCGAAATCGGAACTTCAAAATCTAGTTTTTTGTTAGACGGTCTATATAGGGACACATTTCCTTTTATTTCATTGGGAATAAACGCCTCTGGAAAAGTGACTAAAACGCCCTCTGAAGTAGATTTTATTGATGGTTTTTGAGCTAAATCATGCGCATTTTGAACCCTTACCATTTCATCACCAAAATGAGCGTCATGCTTATAATATTCCTCAACAACTAACTCATTATCATATTTTGAATTTGATTGTACTTTAAAAACAAAATATAATATGAATGACATGAATAATGCAAAAGCAATTACAACGCCTGTTCCCCAATTGAATTTCATTATTTATTATTTAAATTTTATTATTCGATTAATCAAAACTTCTTGGACTTAAGAAACTAGTTGTACTGGTTTCAATTTTTTTATCCCCATTATATACCTCAATCTGCAATTTAGTTTTGTCACTTTGCAACAAATATTGATTGATTTCAATAAACAAAGTTCCTCCATCCATACCTTGTTTAGGCACTTTGAAATCTTGTTTTCCTACTACTTTTAAAGTCCCTTTAATACCAACTAATTTAAAATGAATGTCATTAAAATCAGTATTTGTTTTATTAATGATTTTAAAAGTATATATATTACTTATATTATCCCCTTTGTGTTGAAATAACTGCCCCGGTAATCTTAAAAAGGTGGCTTCAACCTCTGTTCTTAAGAACAATAAACCAATTAGAATTCCCGTTAAAATAAATAAGACAGCAGAATATCCTTTCATTCTTGCTGTAAATTTGAATTTAGATTTTTTCTCTATTTCATCTTCTGATGCATAACGAATCAAACCTTTTGGCAATCCAACACTTTCCATAATTGTATCACATTCATCGATACAAGCGGTGCAATTTACGCACTCTAATTGAGTTCCATTACGAATATCAATTCCTGTTGGGCAAACATTTACACATTGTTTACAATCGATACAATCGCCTTTGCCTGTTAAGGCTCTATCTTCTTGTTTATTGAATTTTGCACGGCCAGCTTCTTTTTCGCCACGGACAAAATCATACGCTACATTTATTGATTTATTGTCTAACAAAACCCCTTGTAATCTTCCGTAAGGGCAAGCTATTATACACACTTGTTCTCTAAACCAAGCAAAGATAAAATAGAAGACTCCAGTAAAAATAAGTAAAGCTATTAATGTACTTATATTGTTCTCTGGTCCTTCTTCAATCATTTTGAACAATTCATCACTACCGATTAAATATGCTAAAAACACATTAGCAATAAAAAAAGATATGATAAGAAAGATAAACCATTTAACACCTTTTTTTCTTATTTTTTCGGAATTCCATTCTTGTTTACTCAACCGAATTTGAGCACCACGATCGCCTTCAATCCAATATTCTATTCTACGGAAAACCATTTCTAAAAAAATAGTCTGTGGACAAATCCATCCACAAAATATACGTCCAAAAATTACCGTAAAAAGAATAACGAAAACGACACCAACAATCATGAAAAGAACAAAGAGATAAAAATCTTGGGGCCAAAAAGGAAATCCGAAAATATTAAATCTTCTTTCTAAGACATTAAACATCATGAATTGATTGCCATTAATCTTTATGAACGGATTAGCAACTAAAATTATCAGCAAAAAATAACTAACCCATTTCCTGTAATCATAAAATTTTCCGGAAGGTTTTTTAGGAAAAATAAATTTCCTATTCCCTTCTGCGTCAATTGTTCCAATAGTATCTCTAAAAGCTTCGTCTGGTAATTTTGACATGTGTTTTATATTTTAAAAGACCAATTTCACATTTGAGAAATTGGTCTTTTTATTTTTTTATTTTGCTGGGGTTGCAGCTGCATCCTCAACCCAAACTTCTCCTTCAGGAGCTTTAGCATCCGCTGGATTACTCCCTTTTAAGGATATAATATAACTGGCTACTTTTTGTATTTCTTTTGGTTTAAGTGTTCCTTTCCATGCAATCATCCCTTTTCCATCACGACCACCATTAGTAATGGTATGAAACAAGTTTTTAATTCCTCCACCTAATACCCAATTGTCATCTGTTAAGTTCGGTCCAATTTGTCCACCAGCATCTGCTCTGTGACAAGCAGCACAATTAGTTTCAAATATAGTCTTACCTTCTGCTAAGTCGGCTCCTTCTGTCAATAAGGTAACTGTTTTTTCATCCATTAAATCTGGAGCAGTTTTCATATACTCAGCCACTTCAATTTTAGCTTGAGCCATTTCTTTCTTAAGCTCCATTTCTTGATCATCAGCACCCATAATTTCAAAACGAACTAGGTAAACTATAGAGAAAACAATACAAGCATAGAATAAATATACCCACCATGGTGGTAAATTGTTATCTAATTCTTTGATACCATCATAATCATGATCTAATAATAGTTGACCTTCATTTTCAATTGGTTCTGATTTAGTCAAACTTTTTACTAATTTCTCATACCACTGACTTTCTTTAAAACTAGTAGCACTTGCAGCTTCTAATTTTGCTTTTTGCTCATCTGTCAATAATTGGTATGTGATTTTATCAATGGCACTAATTGTAATTTCTATTGCTATCAAAAGAAATAAAAATACAAATAAGAAAACGGAGACCATTGGAAACTTTATAAAAGCTGGTCTATCTCCAGAGTCAATAAAATACTCCATTGCAACTAAAACTGCAAAAAAGATTAGTGGGACTCTAACATATACTGGGATTAATTTTTTCATTTTCTAAATTTTTAAAAAATTATTTTATTTTATTGTCATTCAATGGAATTTGGCTCATCTCATTAATTTTTTCTTTCTTATAAGAGAAAACCCATAGACCAAGTCCTACAAAAAACAAAAAGAAGATTAATAACGATAGTATCGGATAGATCGCGACTCCTGCGATGGTTTCCATATTGTGTTTTATTTGTTCAAACATGACTATATATTATTTATTCTTTTACTTTAATATCTGTCCCTAATCTCTGAATATAAGCAATCATAGCCACGATTTCTCTCTCGTTCATTGGCACAAATTTCTCTCCTCTTGCCGCTGCTTTTTTCTTGCTGTCTTCATAACTTTTCACAAAATCAGGGTCATTTTTCAAGCTTTCTTCAATAGCTATAGCTTGCTCACGCAATGATTTTTGTGCATTTGCAACCTCAGCATCAGAATACGGCACACCTAGAGTAACCATTGCTTCCATTTTGCTTTGAGTCATAGAAACATCCATTGCTTTATTATCAAACAACCATTTGTACCCTGGCATAATTGAACCAGCAGAAATACTTTGTGGATTCCAGAAGTGATTAAAATGCCAGTTATCATTATATTTAGCTCCTACTCTCAACAAATCTGGACCTGTACGTTTAGATCCCCAAAGAAATGGATGATCGTATACAAATTCACCTGCTTTAGACTGAGAACCATATCGCTCCACTTCACTACGGAAAGGACGAACTGACTGTGAGTGACATCCCACACAACCTTCACGAATGTATAAATCACGACCTTCTAACTCTAATGGAGAATATGGTTTTACGCTTGAAATGGTAGGAATATTGGATTTTACCATAATAGTTGGTACAATTTGAATAATCCCTCCAATTAAAATAGCTACTGTAGCTAAAATTGTTAATTGAATTGGTTTTCTTTCTAACCAAGGGTGGAATTTTTCTCCTTTAACTCTTCCTGCACTAATTTTTACTAATTCAGGTGCTTCAGCTAATTCATCTTCAATTGCAGAACCAGCTTTTACCGTTTTGATAATATTATAAACTAGCACAAACATTCCTGTCAAGTATAATGTTCCCCCTACAGCTCTCATCCAATACATTGGCATAATTTGAGTTACTGTTTCAAGGAAGTTACCATACGTTAACGTTCCGTCAGGATTAAATTGTTTCCACATTGAAGCTTGTAAAAACCCAGCAACATACATTGGAAGTGTGTATAATATAATCCCTAACGTACCAATCCAAAAGTGGAAATTAGCTAATTTAATAGAGTACAAAGTACTTTTTGTCATACGTGGAATCAACCAATAAATCATACCAAAGGCCATGAATCCATTCCAAGCTAAAGCTCCAACGTGAACGTGTGCAATAATCCAATCCGTATAATGTGCAATAGCATTTACGTTTTTAAGAGACAACATAGGACCTTCAAAAGTAGCCATACCATAACCTGTAATAGCAACTACGAAGAATTTCAAAACAGGATCAACACGAACTTTATCCCAAACTCCTCTTAAAGTCAATAATCCGTTTATCATACCTCCCCAAGATGGAGCAATCAACATTATCGAAAACACAACTCCTAAATTCTGCGCCCAAGTTGGTAATGCAGAATACAATAAGTGGTGTGGTCCAGCCCAGATATAAATAAAAATCAAAGACCAGAAGTGAACAATAGAAAGTCTATAAGAATATACTGGACGATTAGCTGCTTTTGGAACAAAATAATACATCAATCCTAAAAATGGTGTAGTCAAGAAAAAGGCAACAGCATTATGCCCGTACCACCATTGAACTAAAGCATCTTGAACCCCTGCATACACAGAATAACTTTTCATTGCTGAAACAGGTAATTCTAAACTATTGAAAATATGTAAAACAGCTACTGTTACAAATGTTGCCAAATAAAACCAGATTGCTACATATAAATGACGCTCTCTTCTTTTTATCATGGTTCCAATCATGTTAATACCAAATACAACCCAAATTAACGCAATGGCAATATCTATTGGCCACTCTAATTCGGCATATTCCTTTGAAGTACTAAAACCTAAAGGCAATGAAACAGCAGCGGCAACAATAATTAATTGCCAACCCCAAAAGTTAAGATTACTCAAGAAATCACTAAACATCCTTGCTTTTAATAACCTTTGCGTCGAATAGTAAACCCCTGCAAACATAGCGTTTCCTACAAAGGCAAAAATAACTGCATTGGTGTGTAAAGGTCTCAATCTACCAAAACTTAACCACGAAATTCCGTCAGTTAGGTTTGGAAAAAGAAACATAATAGCCAGAATAAGTCCAACTAACATTCCCACTACACCAAAAACAATGGTGGCGTAAATGAATTTCTTTACAATTTTGTTGTCGTAATAAAATTGTTGCATTTCCATAATTAAATTTGTTTTTCTTCTGTTGTTTGTATTGATTTTGGATTGTTAATTTTGAGCTCATCGTCAAAAAGCATTCTGACTGATGGCGTATAATCATCGTCATACTGACCTGTTTTTACTGCTCGAATAAAAGCAACAAAAAAGCCAATAGCAACTACGATACTAATGGAGATTAATAAATATATAACACTCATACCTTAAAATTATGTTAACAAAATTAGTTTTTGAATCTCGCAAAAAACATGACATTTATCATGATTAAAGCATTATGATAAATTTATACAAAAATTTAATACAAAAATATCCTTTATTGCTATTTCCTACTTGCGTAGTAATTACTCATCAATGTCACAAAGCTCACTATCGTAATGGTACTCAGCGGCATAATGATTGCAGCTACCAAAGGCAATAAATTTCCGGTTACCGCAAAAGATAATCCAACTACATTATATAATAATGAAAGCGTAAAACTCATTTTGATAGTTGTGATTGCTTTTTTAGATAATTTCAAGAAATAACTTAATTTTTGGAACTCATTAGCATCCAAAATAGCATCGCAGGCAGGCGAAAAAACATTCACATTTTCTGAAATAGAAATTCCTACATTACTTTGTGCCAAAGCTCCAGCATCATTCAATCCATCACCAACCATCATGACATTTTTACCATCATTTTGCAACTTTTTGATGAACTCTAATTTTTGTTCTGGTTTTTGATTAAAAATTAATTCGGTCCCTTTTGGTAAAAGCATTTCTAAAGTATCTCGTTCACCTTCATTATCTCCTGACAAAACTTTGATTTGGTAATTTGTACTCAAATTCTGAAAAAGCTCCGCCAAGCCTTCTCTATATTGATTATTAAAAACGTATTTGCCATAATAGACTTCATTTATTTTAACATGAACTGAAGTTTGCTGCACGTCATCACTATCGGACAATCCTACAAAAGCTGCAGAACCTATTTGGGCAAAATCCGAATCTATTTGAGCTAAAATTCCTTTACCGGTTATTTCTTGAAAATCAGTTATTTTTACTTTTTTCATTTCAGGTAAAAAATCATATAACATCCTACTTAATGGATGGTTAGATGCTCTAAGAACATTTTTTATGATCAAAAGATTTTCCTCCGAAAGTACTTTTCCTTCGTACGAAATATTAGATTTTTTATTGGTTGTTATGGTTCCTGTTTTGTCAAAAACTATTGTATCAACTTTAGCTAATTGTTCAATCACCAAAGCATTCTTGAGATAGAATTTCTTCTTACCTAAAATACGCAAAACATTTCCGGTTGTAAAAGGAGCGGTTAATGCTAATGCACAAGGACAAGCTACAATAAGTACAGCCGTAAAAACATTGAAAGCCGTATTTGCATCAATAAAAATCCAATATCCGAAGCCAGCAAAAGCGATTAATAATAATATTGGAGTAAAATATCTAGATATTCTATCTGTTATCGTTTTGTGTTTTTGTTCTACATTCTTTTGAAACACATCATTGCTCCATAATTGGGTCAAATAACTTTGCGAAACAGAATGTAAAACTTCCATTTCAATCACTTTTCCTATTTGTTTTCCTCCTGCAAAAATCTTGTCACCTGATTTTTTAGTAATCGGGATTGCTTCGCCAGTAACAAAACTATAATCTATTTCAGCTTTTTCGGAAATTAAAATACCATCAACTGGAATTAGTTCTTGGTTTCTAATTAATAATCGATCTCCTTTTTGAATATCATAAACGGGCACACTTTCTTCAGAAGTAGCATTAATACGGGTAATTGCTATTGGAAAATACGATTTAAAATCTCTTTCGAAACTCAAAAAACTATAAGTTTTAATTTGGAACATTTTCCCTAAAAGCATAAAGAAAATCAAGCCCGTTAAGCTGTCAAAAAAACCTGAACCATAATCCATGACAATATCAACTGTACTTCGAATAAACATCACAACAATCCCTAAAGCTATAGGAATATCAATGTTAAGCATTTTAGCTTTGATGCTTTTGTAGGCTGAAACATAATAGCCACTTGCTGAATAAAAGAAACTGGGTAAAGACAATATGAAAATCAACCAACGAAAAAAACCGCGGTATTGATCTAGCCAATATTCTTTTACCTCAAAATATTCCGGGAATGAAAGCAGCATAATATTACCGAAACAAAAAAAGGCAACACCCAATTTATAAGTCAAACTTCGGTCAACATTATTGCTTCCAGTTTCGTAGTTTTCTAAGCTTATATAAGGTTCATAACCAATGGAGCTTAATAAATAAACGATGGTTTTAAGTGAAACTATTTCGGGATTATAAGTGACACGTACTTTCTTTTCGGGGAAATTAACTTGTGAAGTGCTTATTCCCTTTTGAAGACGCTGTAGATTTTCCAAAATCCAAATACACGAGCTACAATGAATATGAGGAATGTTAAGTGAAATAATTTCGGTTGAATCCTCTTGGAATTCCAATAGTTTTGAAACAATACTTTCATTGTCTAAAAAATCATATTTACCGTTAATATCTTGCGGGGTTGCTCCAGGTGATTTTTCAAAATCATAATAGCATGTCATGTCATTGAGACTGAAAATTTCGTACACGGTTTTACAACCATTACAACAAAATTCTTTGTCATCAAATATAATTTCTTCAGCTTTTACAATATCTAAACCACAATGGAAACAGTTTTGTCTGTCCATAAATCTTTGCTCATTTTACCTGTCACAAAGGTTGTTAATTGAATTAGTTAAAAATATGACTTTTGTCATATAATTGTTTAAATTTGCAGTACAAGTTAAGACTTATTTTGTAGAACAAATAAGACCTATTTTGTAGAACAAGTAAAGCCCCTCTCCTATTATGAGTAAATGTGAACAATGTATTGTTAGAGAATTCAGTTCTTTGAAAGCACTAAATAAAGATGAACTAGTAAAACTAGCGGAATGTAAATCATCTCATACAGTCAAAAAAGGAGATATTATCTTTGAAGAAGGAGAAACAATTAACGGTATTTATTGTGTCAAAGATGGTATTTGCAAACTAACAAAACTGAGTCCAAACGGAAAAGATCATATTGTCAAATTGATTAAAAAAGGCGAACTATTAGGACAACGTTCTTTAATCAGTGACGAACCCGTAAACCTAAGTGCGATTGCTCTTGAGGACATGGAAGTATGTTTTATTCCTAAAAATGAAGTAATGGGTTTTTTTGATAAAAACAATCAGTTCTCCATGAATGTCATGAAAACTATTTGTGGCGATCTTAAAGAAGCAGATGATCATATGGTAAATATGGCTCAAAAAACCGTTAAAGAAAGACTGGCAGAAACATTACTTTACTTGCAGGATACTTTTGGCAAAAATGATGATAATACATTGAAAGTTCAGCTTTCAAGAGATGAATTAGCCAGTATGATTGGTACAGCTACCGAAAGTTGCATTCGTTTATTATCCGATTTTAATAAATTAGGATTAATTGAATTGTCTGGTAAAAAAATTATTTTAAAAGACATCAATAAATTAAAAAAAATAGCGGACTAAACGCTAAATTATAAAATGAAGCAAAAGAGCGCTAAATCTTTTTTGCTTCATTCCAGAAAACATCCATTTCAGCAAGTGTCATATCCATTAGTGGTTTACCTAATTCTCCAGCTTTGCTTTCGAGATATTGAAATCTTTTGATAAATTTTTTATTGGTTCTTTCTAAAGCGTCTTCAGGATTTACATTCAAAAATCGGGCGTAATTAATCATTGAGAATAAAACATCTCCAAATTCAGCTTCTATTTTATCCTGATTTTTAGCATCAACCTCAACTTGTAATTCCTGTAATTCTTCTTGAACTTTATCCCAAACCTGATGTGGTTCTTCCCAGTCAAAACCGACTCCTTTTACCTTATCTTGAATTCTGCTTGCTTTAACTAATGCAGGCAAACTTTTAGGCACACCTTCCAAAACTGATTTTTTACCTTCTTTCAATTTCAGTTTTTCCCAATTTTGTTTTACTTCTTCTTCGTCTTTTACCACAACATCACTATAAATATGAGGATGACGATGAATCAATTTTTCGCAGATTTCATTACACACATCGGCCATATCAAAATCGCCTGTTTCACTTCCTATTTTAGAATAAAAAACAATGTGCAATAATAAATCCCCCAATTCTTTCTTAACCTCACTTAAATCATTATCCAAAATAGCATCGCCTAATTCATAGGTTTCTTCTATGGTTAAATGACGTAAACTTTGCATGGTTTGCTTTTTATCCCAAGGACATTTTTCGCGCAAATCATCCATAATATCCAATAATCTTTCAAAAGCCTGAAGTTGTTGTGTTCTTGAGTTCATTGTTTGAGTGGTTTTTGTAAAAATAAAAAAATCCTGTCAAGAAATCATCTCAACAGGATTAAATATAATCTATAAAATCAATTATGCTTTTTTTGCTTTAGCTTTTTTTGGTTTCTCTTCAGCCACAACTTCATCAGAAACAGATACATCAACACTTTGTGCTGCTGGAGCTTCGTCCGTAACTAAGCCTTTATTTTGCAACATATTATACCAATTCAACACTTTTTTGATGTCAGAAGGATACACTCTTTCTTCATCATAATCAGGTAAAATTTCTTTAAAATAAGCTGCTAATGTAGCATTATCTGATTTATGAGAAATGGCTTGTTCTTTGTTTTCTTTTTTAGCAATGTTTGATATTATTTCTGACAAAGGTTTTTCTCCTTCGTAAGTATAAATTGAAATCTCAGACAATAAACTTACATTACTTTTTAAGTTCACTGTAATTCTTTTTCCATCCAATAACGATTCTGCAACAAAACCAGTACGTGTTTGTACTTTTAATACATATAAACCTGGTTTCCCAGAAATTGCTAATATTTTTTCTAAATTCATGCTTGTTTAATTATTATTAAGAATTCAATTATTTTTTTTTTTTAACCCAAAAACCATACCAAGGCGGCATAATTTAAGTGTATTTATCTTCCTTTTTTACCGAAAAATTTCATTCGGTATTCTTGAAAAGTCTTTCCTTCCAAGATGTTTTTTAATTTCTTTTGAATCAATCGCTTTTTAAGTGATGAGATTTTATCTGTAAATAAAATACCTTCAATATGATCGTATTCGTGTTGAATCACTCTGGCAATTAAGCCATCGAAAACTTCGGTTTTCATTACAAAATCTTCTTCACAATATTCAATAGTTATCGTTGGATTTCTGTAAACATCTTCTCTGACATCCGGAATACTCAAACAACCTTCGTTAAAAGCCCATTCTTGCCCTTCTTCTTTAATCATTCTAGCATTGATAAATGTTTTTTTGAAGCCTTGTAAGTTTTTTTGTTCGGTTTCTTCTAAATCTTCATCATCACTAAAAGGAGTTGTGTCGATTACAAATAAACGCAACGCTAATCCTATTTGTGGTGCAGCAAGTCCTACTCCGTATGCATTATACATAGTTTCGTACATATTAGCAATTGTTTCTTTTAAGTTAGGATGTTCTGGTGTAAGATTTTCCCCTACTTTTCTTAAAACGGGATCGCCATAACCTATAATTGGTAAAATCATTATTCTTGTATTAAGTATTATATACTGAAAACTTAGTGTTTATTGCCCTTGATTTCAGTCTGCAAAAATAGTAAAAAAATAAACAATCAATTATCTCTAATTGATAATTAAATTTAGTTGTCAATTCAATTTGGAATATCCCCAAAACAAATGACATAATTCTTACCTTTATTTGAAATCTTATTATTTCGGTTTCCTAAAATCAAAAAAGGTGCTGAACTTAGATAAAATCTAAAAACAGCACCTCAATCTTTATTAACAATTCTAACTATTCAATTTTAAAACTTCAGCAGTTTCCTTTCTGATTTTGTCTAATAATTCCGGATTTTCATTTAAAGCTTGACCAAATGAAGGAATCATAACTTTTAGTTTATCCTGCCATTCTTTTGATTTTAATTCCTCTTTAAAACATCTTCCTACCAAGTCAATCATAATTGAAACCGCAGTTGAAGCACCTGGAGAAGCACCCAATAATACGGATAAAGTTCCATCAGCAGTTGTAATCACCTCAGTACCAAACTCCAAAACTCCGCCTTCTTTTTCGTCCTTTTTAATAACTTGAACCCGTTGTCCTGCTCTTTCAATTTTCCAATCTTTTGATCTAGCACCAGGAACGTATTCTCTTAAAGCAGCAATTCTATCTTTTGGTTTTAATCGAACTTGTTCAATCAAATATTTTGTAAGTGGAATATTTTTATAACCCGCAACAACCATCGGAATAATATTGTTAGGCTTTATTGACTTTGGTAAATCAGAATATTTTCCATTTTTCAAAAAGCGAGTAGAGAAACCCGCAAAAGGACCAAAAAGCAACGCTTTTTCTCCGTTTATCATTCGGGAATCAATATGTGGAACAGACATTGGTGGCGCCCCTACACTTGCTTTACCGTAAACTTTTGCTTCATGTTTAGCAATGACTTCTGGATTAGTACATTTAAGCCATTGTCCGCTTACAGGAAATCCTCCATATCCATTTCCTTCTGGAACATTTGCTTTAGCTAATAATGGTAACGAACCTCCACCTGCACCAATAAAAACAAATTTGGTGTATACTTTTTTCTTTTGGCCTGTAGCCAAATCTGTGATTTTGATTCTCCAAGATTTATCCTCACGTTGTCTCATTTTTTTGACTTCGTGATTAAAATGCATTGTTACACCTTCCTGTTTTGCCAAATAGTTGAACATGCTTCTGGTTAACGCTCCAAAATTCACATCTGTACCAATTTCCATAGAAGTGGCTGCAATTTCTTCTGTTCCCTTTCTACCTTCCATTACTAAAGGCATCCATTCTTTTATTTTAGAAGGATCCGTACTGAAAAGCATGTCTTTAAAAAGAGGATTTGATTGTAAAGTTTCAAATCTCTTTTTTAGATATTCGACGTTTTTATCTCCCCAAACAAAACTCATGTGAGGGATTCCTTTTATAAATTTTTCAGGTGAAGAAACTTTATTTTGTTGTACTAAATAAGCCCAAAACTGGCGAGAAACCTCAAAAGATTCTGCTATACTTATTGCTTTTTTAGGATTAATGCTTCCATCTTCCCCTTGTGGTGTGTAATTCAATTCACAAAACGCAGAATGACCTGTACCAGCATTGTTCCATGCATCAGAACTTTCTGCGGCAGCAATATCTAATCTTTCAAAAATATCGATTTTTATATCTGGTTGTAATTCTTTCAAAATTACTCCTAATGTAGCACTCATAATCCCGGCACCTATAAGAACTACTTCTGAATTTAAACGTATGGTTGTATCTGGCATAATAATAATTTAAAAGCCGCAAATTTACTTCATTTTTTTAAAAAAAATATAACAAACAATTGTTAAAAAGTGGTAATTTTAAAAGAGATAATATCTTCTAAATAAGACAAAAAAGAGGGGTTTAAAACGCTTTTCGTGACAAATAATCTTGCAGCATTATAGTTGCAGAAATCTCATCTATCAATGCTTTATTTTGGCGTTTTTTCTTACTAAGACCACTGTCAATCATTGTTTGAAAAGCCATTTTGGATGTAAAACGTTCGTCAACACGAATGACTTTCATGTCTGGAAAATGATTGGTAAAATGAGTCACAAATCCTTTAATAATAGAAGCACTTTCGGATGGTTCCCCATTCATTTGTTTAGGCTCACCAATAAGAACTGCTTCTACTTTTTCTCTCGAAAAATAGTCTTTCAAAAACGCAATCGCTGTTTGCGAAGGTATTGTGGTCAAGCCTGAAGCAATAATTTGCATCTCATCAGTTACGGCAATGCCAGTACGTTTTTGTCCATAATCAATCGCGAGAATTCTTGGCATATTTTTGAAGTTAATGTGGAACAAAGATAAGTAAATGTTTCACATGAAAAATCAATTAATGATTCCTTAAAATTCATTCAAAACATTAATCATAGTTTGATTTTTAAACAAAAACAACAAATCTGTTAGTATTATATAAACAAAGTTTGATTTAAAAAAAATCGAATTATCTTTGCTAAAAATTTATCAAACTATGAACTCGTTACAAACAATTATAGAACAAGCTTGGGAAAATAGAGCTTTATTACAAGAAACTACAACTACTAATGCTATTAGAGAAGTTATCGAATTATTAGACTCAGGAAAATTACGTGTTGCTGAACCAAAAGGTGATGGATGGCAAGTAAATGAATGGGTAAAAAAAGCAGTAGTAATGTACTTCCCTATTCAAAAAATGGAAACATTAGAATCTGGAATTTTCGAATACCATGACAAAATGTTACTAAAAAGAGGCTATGCTGAAAAAGGAATTCGTGTAGTTCCTAATGCGGTAGCGCGTTACGGAGCTTATATTTCTAGTGGTGTTATTTTGATGCCAAGTTATGTAAATATTGGTGCTTATGTTGACGAAGGAACAATGGTTGATACCTGGGCGACAGTAGGAAGTTGTGCTCAAATAGGTAAAAACGTTCACTTAAGTGGTGGTGTTGGAATTGGTGGAGTTCTTGAACCTTTACAAGCTGCTCCAGTAATCATTGAAGATGGTGCTTTTGTAGGTTCTCGTTGTATTGTTGTTGAAGGAGTTCATGTGGGTAAAGAAGCTGTTCTTGGTGCTAATGTATGCTTAACTGCTTCTACAAAAATTATCGATGTAACTGGTGACGAACCTGTTGAAATGAAAGGTTTTGTTCCTGCACGTTCTGTTGTAATTCCTGGAAGCTACACTAAAAAGTTTGCTGCGGGTGAATTTCAAGTTCCTTGCGCTTTAATCATTGGAACTCGTAAGCCTTCAACAGATTTGAAAACATCTTTAAATAACGCTTTACGCGAATATGACGTAGCTGTTTAATACTTGTATAATAAAAAAATATTGTATATTCCTCCCTTAAACGGGAGGTTTTTTTATGCTATGAAAATACTGGTTATACAACAAAAAATGATTGGCGATGTCTTGATAAGCAGCATTATATGCAACAATTTGCGTATCGCTTATCCTAATGCTCAAATTGATTATTTGGTTTACGAATCAACTACTCCTGTTTTGGAAGGAAATCCCAACATTGACAATATCATCCTATTCCAGGAAAAACACCGTAATAGTAAAAAAGAATTATTAAAATTAGCTTTTCAGATTCGTGCCAATAAATACGACTTACTAATTGACGCTTATTCAAAACTGGAAAGTTGGCTCGTTGTTTTATTGAGTGGTGCCAAAAGAAAAATATCTTATAAAAAACCAGGACGAACTTTTTTATATACCGACAATGTGCCTTTTGAAGCATTCCCAAAAACAAATTTAGGATTAGCTATTGAAAGAAGAATTTCGTTATTAGAACCTTTGCATTTGTCAATACCGATCGATCCTTTACCAAAATTATTCGTAACCGAAAAAGAAAAACAAGAAGCAAAAGCACTTTTTGAACAGCATAAGGTTCGAAAAGACAGAAAAACAGTCTTAATCAGTCTTTTGGGAAGTGAAAAACTAAAAACATACCCTTTGGAATATATGGCTAAAGTAGTTGATGCCATTGCCGATAATGAAGATGTAAATATTTTGTTTAACTATTTTCCAAAACAAATTGAAGATGCACGAATCGTCTTTAATAGCTGTAAACCTGAAACGCAACAAAAAATTTATTTTGATTTATTAGGTGGTCAACTCCGAGGTTTTATTGGTATTATGAATCAATGCGACATGATCATTGGCAATGATGGAGGAGCTATAAATATGGCAAAAGCATTGAACAAGCCTTCCTTTACTATATTTTCTCCCTGGATTGAAAAGAAAATCTGGGCTACTTTTGAAGATGAAATCCAAAATATTTCAGTTCATTTAAATGATTTTAAACCTGAATTATTTAAATCGAAAACAGAAAAAGAACTCAAAAAAGATGCGCTTAATTTATACCAAAAATTCACCCCTGATTTATTCAAAACTAAAATTGAAACTTTTTTGAAACAGAATATTTCTAATATTTAAAAAAGTGAATTCAAACAGCCTCCAAATAAACAAAGCACCAATTAGTGCCTTAATAATTACTTTCAATGAAGAAGAAAATATTGAAGCTGTAATTAATGATTTGGATTTTGTAACAGAGATTCTAGTAATTGATTCTTTCAGTACTGACCAAACAACAAAAATTGCTGCATCATTCAAGAATGTAAAGGTGATTCAGCATCCTTTTGAAAATTATGCTGCTCAAAGAAATTTTGCTTTAAGCTTAGCTTCAAATTTTTGGATACTTTTTCTTGATGCTGATGAAAGATTAACCACAAAACTTAAAGAGGAAATAATTCAGATTACCAATCAAAAAAAGAGTCATTCCGCTTATTATTTCTATAGAACTTTTATGTTCAAAAACACCAAATTACGTTTTAGTGGTTGGCAAACGGATAAAATTTTTCGGCTTTTCAAGAAAAATGAAGCACATTATACTTCACAGAAAATTGTTCATGAAAAATTAATTGTGAATGGGACTACTGGAAAATTAAAAAACAAACTCGTTCACTTTTCTTATAAAGATTATTCAAGTTATAAGCAAAAAATGACTTTTTATGGTGAATTAAAAGCAAAAGAGGAATTTGACAAAGGAACTACACCTACCCTTTTCCATTTTTATATTAGACCTTTATACCACTTTTTATACCTATATATAATTCGGTTAGGAATTCTTGATGGAATTAATGGAATTACTATTTGTTATTTAAATGCATATAGTGTTTATGTCCGATTTCAAGAGCTTAAAAAAATCTGCTCAAATTAAGATTTCCAAAATTTCAATTTCTTTTTCATTCGTTGCTTTTGAGCAAATTTTTCTTGAAAATCATTTGTTGCTTGCCACATTTTTTCGAAAACCTCATCAGTTGATTGAGAATAATGTTTTGCATATTCATCGCTCATAATCGCAATCATTTCTTTTTTTGGCGTAAGCCTGCTCAAATTTTTCATTCGTAAATCAAAGTCCATTGATTCATGAAAATTCATTCGGTTTAAATCCACTAAATAGAAACTATATTGCCCTTCTGAAACTTTTTTAATTAATGTATTTCCAGGAGAATGATCAAGAAATTCAATTCCTTTTTGATGTAAATCATAGGAAAACTTAGTGAATTGTCTTAAAATATTTTCATGATCAGCATATTCTGGCATTTCAACTAATTCTCTAAAAGTCAATTCTGTAACCAGATGTTCGCTAGCATAATAACTTTCTTTTAATCCAAGCCAATTGTAATTTTCAACATAGGCAATTGGTTGTGGTGTCCCAATTCCTCTTTCCAATAAAATTGTAGCGTATTCAAAAGAACGTTTTGCTTTAGATTTTCTAAAATACTTGTAGGCAACTTTGTTAATTAAGTTCGGAATTTTGAAAGATTTGACATTAATTGTTTTTCCTTCTAATTCAAAAAGTTTGATTTTATTTCGTTTACCATCACCAAATAAACTTCCTTCGATATCGAATTTATTTATACAATTAATAATTTGCTTATCTGAAGTTTCAAAAGAAGGGTTAAAAATATATTTCATAAAAGGGTGGATTGATTGACAAAAGTAAGTATTGAATTCAAGACTTAAAATATTTAATGTAATTTTACATAAAATATCTTAAGTCTTTTTTAGTGTTTAAGCATAGCTTGCAAATCTGATGATTGAACTAAGTATTTTTTATGAATAACTATCAATTTTAAAATAACTACCATTAGACCAACTTTAAATAATAAATAATGACAATTCTTCATGTATCTGCAGTAAAAAGTTGGGGTGGTGGCGAGAACCATATTGAAACTTTATGCTACGAATTAAAACAATCAAATCCTGAAATAAAGAATATTGTATTATGTGTTGAAAACACTCTTTTTCATGAACGTTTAAATGGAACTGATATAGAATTCCATACAGCTCCTTTAGCTTATAATCTAGACCTCCGTTTTTCATTTAGAATTATTGCTTTGTGCAAAAACAAAAAAATTGATCTTATTCATATTCACGATCCATCAGCAATAGCGCTAACTATTATCGCAGATAAATTTTCAAATTTGCCTCCTTTTATTTTTAGCAAAAAAACCTCATTCCCAATAAAAAACAAAAAACTCACACTCTATAAATACAACTATTATAAAATCAAAAAATATTTATGTGTATCTGAGGAAACAAGAAGAATTACTTTAGAATCTATTAAAAATAAGGATAAAGTAATTACTGTTTATCAAGGAACATCTATCACAAACAAGAATTCGGAAACAGATTTTTTATTACGAGAGAAATTTGGAATCGATGAGTCGAAGAAAATAGTAGGTATTATTGGTAATCACATAAGAGCTAAAAATCTTGAAACTTTTATTGAAACAGTGAATATAATTGTAAACATAAAAAAAAGAAAAGATATTATTTTTGTGCAAATTGGTTCTTTTACAGACCGAACTAAAGATCTAACAACAAAGATTCAAGAACTAAAACTAGAAAAATTCATATATTTCACAGGATATCTCCCTAAAGCATCTAATTTCATCCCTCAATTTGATGCGTTGCTAATGACTTCGCAAAGTGAAGGTATTCCTGAGGTGATTTTTGAAAGTTTCTATCATAAAAGACCTGTTATAAGTACTAATGTAGGCGGAATACCTGAAATTTTACAAGATGGCATTAACGGGTTTTTAACCGAGAAACATGATCCTGAGGCGCTTTCAGAAAAAATAATTCATTTATTTAATAATAAAGAACTGGCGGAAAAATTTGTTGCTATTTCTAATGAAAAATTAACAGCGAATTTTACCGCATCAGTAATGGCACAAAAAACCTTAAAAGAATATAAAAATATTTTGAATGGAAAATCTTAATCAAGAAATACACAACGCTTTCGAAGTGATACAAAACGGAGGTATTATTCTTTACCCGACTGATACCGTTTGGGGAATTGGATGTGACGCAACAAACCCAGAAGCAGTTGCTAAAATTTACAAGCTAAAAAAAAGAGCCGAAACCCAAAGTATGATTTGCTTGATGAATGGGGAAAAAATGATGTACAATGTTTTCAAGGACATTCCAGAAGTAGCCTGGCAAATATTAGATTTGTCCGAAAAACCAACAACTCTAATATTAGACAAGCCTAGAAATGTAGCCCCTAATATTATCGCATCTGATAATTCCTTAGGAATCCGAATTGTAAAAGAACCTTTTTGTTTCAAGTTGTTGGAACGAATGAAAAAACCGTTAGTATCAACATCAGCAAACATATCAGGTCAGCCTACTCCTATTGCATTCAAAGATATTAGTCCAGAAATTATAAAAGGTGTTGACTATGTTGTAAATTTGCATCACGATAAAATTGCAGGAAAACCTTCGACTATAATTAAATTAACGAATGATTCACAAGTAAAAGTGATTCGGAAATAGTTTACAGTATTCAGTTTAGCAACTTTAAACTTTAAGCGTTAAACATTTTTAAAATGAGCATTAAAACTTCATACAAAGAAGCCTTACATAATAAAATTTTTGAAGTAATTTCTCAAGCGTCACAAGAACTTAAGATTGACAGTTATGTCATTGGTGGATTTGTTCGGGATTTACTCTTGAAGAGAGATTTCAAAAAAGACATAGATATAGTTGCTGTAGGTAGCGGTATCGAATTAGCATTAAAAGTTTCAAGTCTGCTTCCTAAAAAACCAAAGGTTCAAGTTTTTAAGACCTACGGAACAGCAATGTTACGTTTTGAGGATACCGAAATAGAGTTTGTTGGAGCTAGAAAAGAATCCTATCACTTTGAAAGCAGAAATCCAGTTGTAGAAAATGGAACCTTAGAAGACGACCAAAATCGTCGTGATTTCACCATAAACGCATTAGCATTATCTTTAAACCAATCTGATTTTGGTGAATTGTTAGATCCTTTTGGCGGATTAGCTGATTTGAAAAACAAAATAATCAAAACACCGCTTGACCCAGATATTACCTACTCTGACGATCCATTGCGAATGATGCGAGCCATTCGTTTTGCAAATCAATTGAATTTTGAAATTGAGGAAAACTCATTGAATTCAATTACTAAAAACGCAAAACGAATTAAGATTATTTCTGGAGAAAGAATTGTTGATGAGTTGAACAAAATTCTCTCTACAGACAAACCATCCATTGGATTTTTACTCTTATTCAAAACAGGACTTTTAGATATTATTCTTCCTGAATTAACTGCTTTAAACCAAGTGGAAGAAATTGAAGGACATACACATAAAAACAATTTTTACCACACTTTAGAAGTTGTCGATAACATTTGCCCTAACTCAGATGATGTATGGCTAAGATGGTCTGCATTATTGCACGATATTGGCAAAGCACCAACAAAACGCTTTAATAAAAAACAAGGATGGACCTTTCATGGACATGAATTTCTAGGTGGAAAAATGGCAAAAAAAATCTTCGAAAGATTACACATGCCTCTTAACCAAAAAATGAAATTTGTTCAAAAAATGGTAATGATGAGTTCACGACCTATTGTTTTATCACAAGAAACTGTAACGGATAGTGCAGTTCGTCGTTTGGTTTTTGATGCTGGCGAAGATGTAGAGAGTTTAATGACGCTTTGCGAAGCAGATATCACAACCAAAAACCCTAGTAAATTCAAGAAATATCATAAAAATTTTGAAATCGTTCGAAAGAAAATTGTTGAAGTTGAAGAACGCGATCATGTTCGCAACTTTCAACCGCCTATTTCTGGTGAAGAAATTATGAAACTTTTTGATTTAAAACCTTCTCGTGAAATTGGAATGTTAAAAGAAGCCATAAAAGAAGCTATATTAGAAGGTGAAATTCCGAATGAATACCAAGCTGCTTATGATTTTATGATAAAAAAAGCCGAGAAATTAGGCTTGAACATTAACGCTTGTTGAATTAAAAATTAATTAGTTTTAAAATACCTTTGCAAAAATTAGCTTTGAACAATGAAAAAAGAAAATAAATACGTTATAACTTGGTTGCTATCTGGTTGCTTATTATTGTTTATGATGGTTGTCGTGGGAGGAATCACCCGATTAACCAATTCAGGATTGTCAATGACCGATTGGCATTTAGTTACCGACACATTTCCTCCGTTGACAGAAGCAAAATGGTCACAGGCATTTGAGGAATATAAAAAATTTCCTGAATACCAAAAAATCAATATCCATAATGACTTTACGCTTAGTGATTATAAATTCATTTATTTCTGGGAATGGTTTCACCGTTTCATCGGAAGAATTATTGGACTAGTATTTATTGTTCCTTTTTTCTATTTCTTATTCAAAAAACGTCTTTCTACAGAAACACTTAGAAAATGTGTTGTCTTATTAGGAATGGGAGCTTTTCAAGGTTTTTTAGGATGGTTTATGGTTCGTAGCGGATTAATTGACAATCCTGATGTAAGTCATTTTAGACTTTCGCTACATTTAACTTTTGCTTTTATCACATTTGCTTATACACTTTGGGTTGCTTTGGATTTAATATATCCAAATAGAATAGCTCCAATAGTACCTTTAAAAAAATTAGCGCGTATTGCATTAGTATTTTTATTATTGCAAATTATCTATGGAGGATTTGTTGCGGGCTTAAATGCAGGATTAATACACAATCACTGGCCGCTAATGAGTGATGGACAATTTATTCACGATAGTGTTTTTATCGAACAAAAATCATTGTTTCTTAATCTTACTGAAGGCAAAAGTGGGGTTCAATTTGTACACCGAACTATGGCATATGTAGTAGTTGGTCTTATCTTAGCTTTATATTTCGCAAGCAAAAAATACACTTTGTCATCCACACAAACTAAAGGAATAAATGCCTTAGTAATAATTGTGTTTTTGCAGTTTACATTAGGTGTTTTAACTTTATTGTATAGTGTTCCGCTTTGGTTAGGGCTTGCACATCAAATTGTAGCATTCTTTTTGCTAACCGCAATGACATTTACTTTACATCGATTATCAAAATAATAATACAGAATACCTAAAATTGCATCTGACTATATTGTCGCATTTCTTTGTTCATTATTTTAAATGTCAAAACTAGCTGCTCAGGATAAATTTATAGATTTATCAGATTACGGAAGACCTTTTGGAAAACTGTTAGCGAATCAATTAAAAAACACTCGTTTCACACCTATTCATGTGACCTTACTTTTTGGAGTATCTGGCTTAATTGCTATATACTGCATTTTAGAAGGATATTATTTTATTGCTGGTTTATTCATCGTTTTAAAATCAATAATTGATGCTGCAGATGGTGAATTAGCGAGAATAAAAAACACACCATCTTACGTAGGTCGTTATCTCGATAGTGTGTTTGATATCATCTTGAATTTTTTATTTTTTATAACCATTTGTTATGTTTCTAAAACTTCTATTTGGACTACACTTTTAGCTTTTATATGCATTCAGTTACAAGGCACTTTATACAATTATTATTATGTAATTCTAAGAAATAAATCTGTAGGTGGAGATTCAACTAGTAAAATTTTTGAATACAAATCTCCAAGAGCTTTGCCGGGCGAAAGTCAAAAATCAGTTGATATTCTGTTCCTAATTTATACTATTGTATATGGCAGTTTCGACAAAATAATTCACACACTAGATAAAGAAGCTTACAAGGTAAAAACGTTTCCAAATTGGTTTATGACTTTTGTTTCTATTTACGGTTTAGGCTTTCAATTGCTTATTATTGCCATTATGTTACCAATGAATTTAATAGAGTACATAGTCCCGTTTTTTATCGTTTACACTTTGTTTATTTTTGTGCTCATTGGAGTCCGAAAAACAGTTTTTAAGGTATAAATCCACTATAGAAATAATCTATATTAAATTTTTAAAAAACTCATTACCATATTTTTAATTCAATTTATATAAACTAAAATTTTAAATAAAACTTATCCGATCCAGTTTTTAAAATCAGATACTTTTTCTCTACTAACCACCACTTCATCCTCCTTATAGGAAGGCAAAATCACCTTTAATCTAGAATTAGAGTACGCTACAATCTCTTTGATTGACTTTAACGGAATAATAAATTTTCGACTAATTCTATAGAATTCTCTTGGATCTAATTCATTTTCTAAAACTTCTAAAGTTGATTCTAATAAGTAATTTCTATTGTCGAAAGTATGAATATAAGTTCCTTTATTTTCGCTAAATATACACTCAATTTCATCGGTCGAAATCACTTTCAAATGTTGCCCAATTTTTACTGTAAATCGTTTTTTATGATTCTTTTCAAATGGATTAGAAAGCATTTTTTTAATCTGCTCAAAATCCAATTGCAAGATTTCTCTTTTTGGTAGTCTCGCTTTAAATTTAGTCACCGCTACTTCAAGTTCATCTACATCGATAGGTTTCAAAAGATAATCAACACTGTTTAATTTAAAAGCTTTTAAAGCATATTCATCATAAGCAGTGGTGAAAATTACGGCGCTTTTTATTTCGATTTTTTCGAAGATTTCAAATGACAATCCATCCGATAATTGAATATCCAGAAAGATTAAATCCGGATGCTCATTATTAGAAAACCACTCGATAGATTCTTCCACAGAATGGAGCATCACTCCTACTTCAATATTTAGTTTACTGAGTTTTCGTTGCAATAATCTTGCTGCTGGTTTTTCATCTTCGATTATAATTGTCGTCATTTTTGGCTTATGGTTTTTGGGTAATATAATTTAAACCCAAGAAAATAAATTATTACTCCCATTTCTCGTTTACATCTTTATTCATTAACTCTTGGATTTTTCTTTCTTCCCATTTTTTTCCAAAAATTAAATTACTACCAAAAACACTTGTTCCATGAGCCAGTAATCCAATGCCCCAGAATAATGCCGTAGAAAAGTTTTCTAATCGAAAAAATTCGCGATCATTATGTGTAAAAATTTGAGCAATTATAACCGTATTTATTACCAAATAGAAGAATAAATGGATATAAAATCCTCTCATACTTTTGACTCTTTTCTTCGCTAAAAAATAGCGTTCATTTTGTTCTGAAATATTTTCCATTTTGTTAGTTTTAAATTTAATTCTAAAATTATTCCCAAGTTTGCTTACGTTCTTCTTTTTTTAAAATCTCTTGTATTTTACGCTCTTCCCAATTAGAACCATATCCATAAACTCGAAGTGCTTTCATAACTAATCCAAATCCCCAACCGAACATTGGAAACCAAAACCATTGAAATCCAATGCTATATTTTAGGTTTATAAAAATAAGAAAAGGAATTATTACGCAATATGAAATCAAACTAGTGTAAAACCGTTTTATTTCATCAACTCTCATTTTAGCATTATAGTAGGCATTATTCTGATTGTAATTTACATTTTCCATAATTGATATTTGTTTAGTTAATATTGGTATTTTGACTATAAATAGCCTTTCGGTTTGTTCAATTTTTACTTTTCTATTTGTAATAATCCCATAGCGACTAATGATATTATCAAGTCCAACACCTTGACGGTCTTGCAAAACATCTTTTTTTTGATAATTATTCTGAATTTTTAAAAAATTATCTTCTAAATAAACCTCAATACACAAGGGTTTTTGCTCGCTTATTACATTGTGTTTTACTGCATTTTCCAATAGCAATTGTAACGAAAGAGGAACAACTTTAGCTTCGGAATCTATATTCTCAGTCGGTAATTCATAAGAAAGACTGTTTTCGAAACGCATTTTTAACAAATCCATATAAGTTTTGGCAAAAGCCAATTCTTCTGCTACAGAAACCAGCTCTTTATCCTTTTGTTCTAAAACATATCGATAAACCTTAGATAATGATGTTGTAAATTGCTGCGCATTCTCAGGATTTTCTTCAATTAAAGAACTTAAAACATTTAAACTATTAAAGAGAAAATGCGGATCGATTTGATTTTTCAGACTTTCAAATTTCGCATTTGCCGTTCCTGCAATAATTTTCTGAACCTTGATTTTGTTTTCTTGCTTTTTGATAATTGATTTAATCAAATTATAAATCCAAAATGAAACAACTATTGTTGCCATCAACCATATAAATTGACGAATCATCTCTGGACTCCAGCTCTCTATATTGAACCAATTTCTTTTCATATCATTAATAATTTAAAACAAATATAACTTGCTTCTTGTTCTTCTAATTATTTTAAGTACTGAATTGTAATAATTAAAGGCTGAATTGTAATTTTCAATTATATTTACCTGAAAAAAGACTTTTTTATGAAAACTGAAAAAGAAAAAATGATAGCTGGAGAATACTATTTAGCTGGCGATCCTATTTTAGTAAAAGACAGACGAAAATCCAAAAACCTACTCCATAGGCTAAATGTTATTGAATATAGAATAACTAAAAAAGCAAGAGAAATACTCCGAGAATTAATTCCAAATGCTGGAGCAAATTTGTATATAGAACCACCGTTTTTTTGTGATTATGGGTATAATATTCATTGTGGAGAAAATGTGTATTTCAATGTGAATTGCGTTGTTTTAGACTGCGCGAAAGTGACGATAGGATCCAATGTGTTTTTTGCACCTGGAGTTCAACTTTACACTGCAACTCATCCTCTTGATGCGGAACTCAGAAAAACACTCGAAAATGCGCTGCCAATAACCATCGGAGACGATTGCTGGATTGGCGGAAATACAGTTATTTGTCCTGGAATAACTATTGGAAATGGTTGCGTAATTGGTGCTGGATCTGTGGTTACAAAAAACATTCCTGATAATTCTCTAGCAGTAGGAAATCCTGCTAAAGTGATTCGGAAATTGAACCAATAAATAAAAACAAAATATAAATCCTAAAAACAAACTATGCTCGCATTAAATAAAATTCATCATATTGCTATTATTTGCTCTGATTATCAAAAATCAAAACATTTCTACACTGAAATATTAGGACTAACTATTGTTCAAGAAATTTATAGAGCCGAGAGAGAATCCTACAAACTTGATTTAGCACTCAACGGAATTTTTACCATTGAATTATTTTCGTTTGAAAACGCTCCAAAAAGGGTTTCAGGACCAGAAGCTGCAGGTCTTAGGCATTTAGCTTTTGAAGCAAACAACATACAAGAAACAAGAGATTATTTTACTTCCCAAAATATTTATGCCGAAGAAATCCGAATGGATGTTCATACCAAAAAAAATTATTTCTTTATTGCTGATCCAGATGATTTACCAATAGAATTTTATGAAAAATAAGATAATTTTGAATTATAAAATCTTAAAATCGGCGTTAAAATCATAAAAAAGATAAAAAACTCCTTTTTTAATTTTATTTTAAATTTGTTTATTTAAATTTGTAACACTCTGGCAAACTGTTTCATTAAGTCCTCATAATGAACGGAAAGTTAACTTAATTTAAAATGAACAATACCACTTTGATTAAAAAAAAATACCTCCGAATTAAATATCAAAAATTAATTGTTGTTTCTATTCTAATTGGATTCCTTTCAGCTTTCTTAGGAATCTCATTAAAAAAAATAACAGAGTATTACGAGGAGATTTTTTTTAACCAAGCATCGTTAAACCCTATTTTCTTTATTATTTTTCCTGTTTTTGGTTTTTCAGTTATTTATTTCCTTCGAGAATATCTTTTTAGAAAAAAAGAAAACAAAGGAATCAAAGAAGTTTTTGAAAGCACAAAGTCAAAATCGAATCACTTACCTAATTATAAAATTCCTTCTCATTTTATTAATGGATTATTGACAGTAGCTTTTGGCGGATCAACAGGAATTGAGGTTTCTACTGTCGTAGCATCAGCTACAATTGGCGCTGTTGCACAACGAAAACAAAATATTTTTAAACAATACAAAACAGAATTAATTTGCGCTGGAATAGCTGCTGGAATAACCGCTTTATTTAGTAGTCCCATTGCAGGGATTCTTTTTGCACTAGAAGTTATTTCCAAAAAAGCGACTAAAACCTTTTTAATCACAAATTTAATAGCGGTAACTACAGCATTTGGCCTTGTTTTTTTATTAAACGAAAAACCTCTGTTTGAAATCACCATTACAACATGGCATTTGAGAGCAATTCCTTATTTTATTCTCTTAGGAATTTTGGCAGGAATGAACTCCGTATACCTCACTCGCTGTGTTTTGTTTTTTAATGTCCAATTTTCAAAAATCAAAAGCCACTACTATAAGATTCTATTAGGATCGCTTTTTTTGAGCATTTGTCTGTTTCTATTTCCTCAACTTTACGGTGAGGGATATCATGCCATCAAAACTATATTTGCCAATTCACATCAAAGTGACATATCCTTTTCTTTAGCACTAACATTTATAGCAATTGTACTTTTAAAACCTATTGTAACATCATTGACACTAGCTTCTGGAGGAGATGGAGGAGTTTTTGCCCCAAGTCTTTTTATTGGAGCTTTTTTAGGACTACTAGTAGCTTCTATTTCTAATACTTATCTAAGTGCCAATATAATTCCCATAAATTTTATGGTTATTGGAATGGCAGCTGTTTTAAGTGCGAGTATTAATGCTCCTTTTACATCCATATTTTTAGTATGTGGATTAACGAATAATTACACCTTGTTTATTCCTATTATGGCAGTTTGTTTTATTTCAAAACATACCGCTCAATTAATTTACCCATTCACGGTATATACCTATTCTTCTCGTTTATCCAAATAATATTTTATGCCAATTCAGAAAATAAAAAGGAGTTACCGCAAAACAAAATATATTCTTTACAAAGAGACTTTGGTAGACTTCAAAGAACATTTCTGGGCTTTTTTAGGCTCTTTTGTTGCTATTGGAATTTTAGCCTACATCCAATCCATCCATTTTTCAGGAAATGATGCAGTATACTTGATTGGCTCATTTGGAGCTTCAAGCGTATTAGTTTATGGAATTATCCAAAGTCCATTTTCGCAACCCCGCAACTTAGTTGGCGGGCACCTAATCTCTGCTTTTATAGGAGTTACAGTTCATAAATTAGTTCCTGACATTATTTGGATAGCTGCTCCAATGGCTGTTTCACTTTCTATAGTTTTAATGCAAATTACCAAAACTTTACATCCGCCAGGAGGAGCTACAGCTCTTATAGCTATCATTGGTTCGGATAAAATAAAAGCGCTAGGTTACACCTACCTATTTTCTCCAGTTCTGATTGGCGTATTGATTTTACTCCTAGCTGCCTTAATTTTCAACAACATGACTTCAAAAAGGCAATATCCAAATCATAAAAAATACCATACAATAAAAAAAAGAATTAGATCCGTTTTCAAAACAGATACAATTACTTGAATAATCTTTTCAACAAAACGAGAATCTGAAAAATTAAATCAAAATTAAATTTTACATTTGCACTTTAAGCAAAAACAAAGATTATGGTTTACAAATTTAGAGTCATTCTTGACGCAGAAGAAGATGTTTTTAGAGACATTGCAATCCTTGAAGATGATACTTTAGAAGATTTACACAATGCAATCTTTAATTCCTTTGGGTTTGACGGAATGGAAGTAGCTTCTTTTTACACTTGTGATGAGACTTGGAATCAAGAAGATGAAATTTCTCTTTTTGATACTGGCGATATTCCTGGTGAACAAAGAATTATGAGTGATTATCCATTATCTGATATTTTAGACAAAGAAAACACAAAGATTATTTACGTATATGATTTTATCAATATGTGGACTTTTCTTGTAGAACTAGCTGCAATAGAAGAGCAAGTTGCTGGTAACATTTATCCTGAAACTCTTTTCTCTCATGGTGAAATGCCTGATGAAGCTATCGAAAAAAACTTTGAAGCAGATATGCATGACGATATTTATGGCGAATTTGAAGATGATTTAGACGAGGAAGATCTAGATATGTTTGAAGGCGATGATAGCTTTGAAGATTACGGATTTGAAGAAAATTGGAACTAAAAAAATAATAGATTACGAAAAGAGCCAAGATGAAAGACTTCAAAACTGTCTTTTATCTTGGCTCTCTCATCTAAAATAAAAACAAACATGATTAACTTATTCAACACACACATTGAAACGCTTTCCATACATCGTGTAGGAAATAAAAGCCGCAATGAAGCAATTTTCTTATCAGAGCAACCATTTAATCTAAATGACGAAATCGTGCCGCTGATGAAAGAATTTTTCCTAAGACCTTTTAGAGAAAAAGAAGAAAACTATTTCCAATTTGCTCATGAAGTGGATTTGGATTATAACGACATGTATAAATTTGCTTCTCAAATTTTTGACAAACCAGATAGTTTACATGAGGTTTCAAAACAAATTACAAAGCATTTATTTGAGCAATCAAATCATCCACACATAAAGAATGGTGAAGTTTATGTCACGTATTTGACAAATGTAAACATTGACAACAATGTGGTTGATGCTATTGGTATTTTCAAAAGTGAAATTCAGGCTGACTTTCTACAATTTGAAGAAAAAACAACACATCTGGAAATGATCCTACAACATGGAGTAAGTTTGAATAAATTAGATAAAGGATGTTTGATTTTTAATCATAAAAAAGACGAAGGATACAAAATCCTTACTGTTGATAGCAACCGTTATGACGCTAGATATTGGTTAGAACATTTCTTATCAGTAGATGCTTTTGAAGACGAAAATTTTATCACAAAAAAATATTTAAAATTCTGTCAGAACTTTGCTAAAGATGTTGTTTTTCCTGCCGAAGACAAGAAAGAAGAAGTTATGTTTATGAATCGTTCTGTGAATTATTTTGCTAAAAACGATCAATTTGAAGAAACTAATTTCTTGAATGAAGTTTTAGACAATCCTGATTTGATTCCTGAGTTCAAAAATTACAAAGTTGACAAAGGAGAAAAATACAGCATTGAAGATGTAACTTCTTTTCCTATTGCTAATGCAGCCGTTTCGGATGCTAGAAAATCGATCAAAAATGTTATCAATTTAGACACTCATATTCAAATAAAAATGGATTTCATTAATCCTGAAAGTGCAGAGAAATTTGTGGAAAAAGGCTGGGATGAAGAAAAACAAATGTATTACTATTTAGTGTATTTCAATAAAGAAGAAAAATCATAAACATATCTTATATACATTTAAAAATCAATATATTAAAATCAATATATTAAAATCTCATTTGCTAATCCCAAATGAGATTTTTTTATTTTGTATAAAGACTGTTCTATTGAAAAATTACAAATAAATTAAATGTTAAAATAATCATACTTATCTTATATAAAAACAAAAAAAATGTATTTTATCGATTAAATTACACACTTTAACGTTTTTTAGATTAAATTTACTGTCCCAAATCTAAATGCTCCAAATTATATGAACACAATTGAAATAAAAAGAAATTTTCTGAATAAAAAGCTTTTGTGTTCATTATTTGGGCATCGATTTATAAAAACTCGAAATGTCACTGATCATTTCAAAGAATATAAATGTACGGTTTGCAAACTGGAATTAACAAATAATGAAAAAGGGGAAATAACATCTTTAACCCCAGAATTGAAGGAAATTAACGAAACACTGATTGGATTTTATAAAAAGAAACTCCATTCTGTTTGAATAATAAACAGCTCACTATCAAAACTATTAATTTAATAACACTTGAAAAGATGCTACTATTTCTTCTAATACAATCGATAATTCTGTTGAAACAAAAATACAGATCACGAAAAGGTGTTTTAAACCCTGAAATAGGGCTTATTGAAAAACTGCAATAATTTTTCATAAGTACACCCCTACTTCATTATATATTTAGAAATTAAATTCTATTCTTAAATAAATTGGTGTTTTTGAAATTACGCGTAATAAACTCAAATGCTGCGCTCATAATATTTCCCATAGATTTTGCCTTTTTGAAATTCAAATCATTCGTATAGCGATACAATTCTAATTTCAGTTGTTCTAAATGCTCATCTGTAGAAATAACATCAGTACCCATAATTTTCATTAATCGCTTAATCCTATTTTCTGCCGAAATTATTCTTTTAGCAAGAACTGCTCTTTCTTCGTCTTTATATTGTTCAATTGAACTGGTTTGAAGTTTATCTTTAACCAATTTAACCATTGGATAATTTTCTTTAAAAAACTGCGGTCTATACACTTTAAAATTGCCTTCATAGCATTGTTGATCAAAATCAATAGCCCGAATTCTATAAACTACTTGGTCAAAATCATGAATCGGGACAATCACATAATTGTAAGCGCGCATATCTCCAAGCAACCGAATCATACTTCGCTCATTAAACTTGACAAACTCCTTTGCAATTTGAGATTTTTCGGTTTCGCTACAATCTTTCAAATATTCCTTAATGAAGACATCTCCAGCAATTCCCATAATATGTTCTTCAATCAAGGTATCTCCATAAACTAAAAAATTTATTTTATCTGGCGATAAAATATGTTCTAATTCTAAGCCGTAAACTCGGGAGGCATCGGCTTTTTTAACATAAAAATGAGTATAATTATCATTTAAAATATTCCTTACTTTTATTCTAAATGGTTTTGAATTACCAAAGGTGCAGTAATCAATTGAATCGACATTTAAAAACTTGATAATTCCAAGATTACCATCTGAATGTAACAATGAATATATTTTTTTTAACGTTAAATCAATTTCATTTCTTTCGAATTCATTATAATATACCCGAATCCAAAGCGTATCATGTTCATTTTTATCGTACACATTTATTGAACCAGAAAAACGCAACAAATCATCATAAGAAATGGGTACTTTTGAAATGCGGTCAAATCGCCCTAAGTAATCTAAAAGCAATGGATTTATAGGATACGACGGTTTTTTAAAAATCATTAAAGGTTCACTGCTCATTTGACTACATTTTATATGCAAATTTACGTTAAATAATATATTGAACAGTAACAAAATACTATCTTGTTCGTCTTATCTAAAATCAAAAAACAGACTCTTTGGAAACAATACTTACAATTCAGAATCTCAATAAAAGGTATGGTCGCATCCAAGCCCTAAAAGATGTCTCATTCGAAATAAAAAAAGGACATGTTTATGGAATTTTGGGTCCTAACGGAAGTGGAAAATCAACTACGCTAGGAATTGTCCTTAATGTAGTCAATAAAACATCTGGAAAATATAGTTGGTTTAACGGGCAAATGCAAACCCATGAAGCCTTAAAAAAGGTCGGCGCCATTATTGAAAGACCCAATTTTTATCCTTACATGACTGCAGAGGAAAATCTGAAGTTAGTTTGTAAAATAAAAGGAATCAAGTACACTAAAATAGAAGAAAAACTAAGTCTAGTAGGACTTAATGATCGAAAATCAAGTAAATTCAGTACTTTTTCTTTAGGGATGAAACAACGTTTAGCTATTGCTTCTGCTCTACTAAATGACCCTGAAATTTTGATTCTTGACGAGCCTACAAATGGTTTAGATCCTCAAGGAATTCATCAAATTCGAGATATCATAAAACAAGTAGCCGCTAACGGAACTACTATTTTATTGGCATCTCATTTATTAGACGAAGTAGAAAAAATATGCTCTCATGTCTTGATTTTAAGAAAAGGTCAGATTTTATATTCCGGTTTAGTTGACGGAATGACCGCAAATGAAGGTTTTTTCGAATTACAAGCCACCAACCTTGAACATTTAATTGAAGTCTTAAAAACACATACTGCTGTTGAAAAAGTCAAAAAAGAGGATGATAAAGTTTTAGTCTATTTGAAAAGCCCACTAGAAGCTACGGATTTAAACCGATTTCTTTTTGAAAAAAACATTAGCGTAAGTCATCTTATAAAAAGAAAAAACAGCCTTGAAGAACAATTTTTAGAATTGACAAACCATAAATAAAAAAGTTTTTTCAAAACTAATTTCAATCACAAAACAATAACATGAAACGATTACTCTCTATAGAATTGCAAAAAATATGGTTAAACAAAGCAAGCAGAATACTTACTTTAACCTACTTTATTTTACTTTCGTTTATTGCACTTATAGCATCAATAAAATTTGATCTTGGTGTTTTTAAATTTCATCTTGCTGAAATGGGAATTTTTAATTTCCCTTTTATTTGGCATTTCAACACTTATATTGCCGCTATTTTAAAGTTCTTCTTGGCTATAGTTATTGTTTCTATGATGGCAAATGAATATAGTTACGGAACCCTAAAACAGAATCTTATTGACGGAATGAGTAAGAAAGAATTTATTTTGTCAAAATTTTTAACCGTGGTTTTATTTGCCTTCTGTTCCACTCTGTTTGTTTTCTTGATGAGTCTAATTCTTGGGTATAGTTTTTCATCTTACACGGAATTTAGTATTGTTTTTTCTGACTTAGAATATCTTTTGGCTTTTTTTGTAAAATTGGTTGGTTTTTTCTCATTCTGTTTATTTCTAGGAATATTAGTAAAACGTTCTGCTTTTGCACTTGGATTTCTTTTGGTTTGGAATATTATTGAAAGTATTGCTAAAGGAATTCTAACTTTCAAAATGTTTCCTGGAAGTGATATTCCAAGTTATATAACACAGTTTTTTCCTTTAGAGTCCATGTCTAATTTAATTGTAGAACCTTTCTCCAGACTATCTTTAGTAAAAACTATTGGTACTCAAATAGGACTTGAAAATATCAAAGATTACGATGTTCATTTTTCAACTATTTTAATCGTTTTAACCTGGACTTTCATTTTTATTTCATTATCAATCAAACTACTTAAAAATAGAGATTTATAGTATATTTGTAAACTATGAAATCTCTTGAAAAAAAAATATTTTATATTCTCTTGTGCTGTAATTTCTATGTGGTACAGGCACAATATATTACTGTAGATGATTCAAAAACATTGCAAGCGCAAGAACTTGTATCCAAATTAATACCTAATAATTCTTGCGTTACAGTTATTGGAGAGAAAATTTCTGGAGATACTAGTCCACTAACAGCCAATAGTTTTGGTTTATTCAATCAAAACGGAAGCAGTTTCCCTTTTTCAGAGGGAATTGTTCTGAGCACTTGGTCTAGTGAAAAATCTATTGGACCTTTTATATCAATTAACAAAGGAGATTCGGAATGGACTGGCGATTCTGATTTAGAATCGGCATTAGGTCTAGTTTCTAATACAACATACAACGCTACTGCTTTAGAATTTGACTTTGTACCCACTTCAAGTTTTATTAGCTTTGACTATATATTTGCATCTAACGAATATCAATATGATTTCCCTTGTAAACACTCCGATGGATTTGCTTTTTTAATAAAGGACATAACCGTATCGCCAAATACTCCTTACACTAATATTGCAAAACTCCCAAATGACACTCCTGTTTCTTCCTTCACTATTCATCCTGCTATTAGTTATACAGATTCGTTTGGGATAAATACAAGTTGTGTTGCTGAAAACGAAGCGTTTTTTGGACAATTAAATACAAATCCAACAAACACAAGTCCAATAAATTATAGTGGTCAAACCAAAGTTTTAACCGCTCAAACAACTGTAATTCCAAACAACAAATACCATATTAAATTAGTTGTTGCTGATAGTGATAGTAAATATTGGAATTCTGCAGTTTTCCTAAAAGCAGGAAGTTTTTTATCTAAAATAGATTTAGGGATTAATCGGTTGTTAACTACTAATAATCCTATTTGTTATGGCGATTCCTTTTTAATAAACACCAATTTAACAGATCCTTCTTACAGCTTTAAATGGTTTAAAAATGGGGATTTATCACCTATCTTAGGTGAAAATAGTGCTTCATTACTAGTTACTAATACTGGAAATTACAGCGTTGAAGTAACAAATAGCAATGGCTGTATTACATCTGGCGAAATAAAAATCGAATATTCCTCAGAGATAAAAACAACTGATGTAAATCTTCAAAAGTGTGTTTTTGACGAAAATAACACAGCAGTTTTTGATTTAACAAAAGCAGAAGAAACCATTAAAAGTATTGATGCCAACCTAAATGTAACTGCCTATTATGAAACAAAAACTGGTGAGACTTTATCCAATCAGATTTTAAATCCTAATTCATATAACAAAATACCAACTTCGGATCAAACAGTATACGCATTAGTGAAAAATATTTATGATTGCAGTCGCATCGTAAATATAAATCTTCATACACTTTCAGGAACTCAAATCAATTCAACTAACGCTAAATTGCCAATAATTAATCAATTTTCAGGTAATGAAAATTCAGTAGAATTAATTCCCCCAAGTGGAGGAGGCAATTTTGAGTTTTCATTAGATGGAATTAATTATCAAATTAATCATTTATTCTTGAATGTTCCAATGGGTAATTATAGCGCGTACATAAAAAATTCGGAAACATGTGAATACTTAAGCTTTCCTGTAATTGTTCTTGATTATCCTAGATTTTTTACTCCAAATGGTGATAATTACAATGATTATTGGAAAATAAGCAATCTTGATTTATACCCTAATACTACCCTATTAGTATACAATCGTTTTGGAAAACTTCTAAAACAACTTTCACCATCTGGAGATGGATGGGACGGTACTTTCAACGGTTTACCCTTGCCATCCGATGACTATTGGTTTACATTAAATCTAGAAGATACTAAAGAATACAAAGGCCATTTCAGTTTAAAACGATAAAAAAATAACAAAATCATCGTATTTCGTTATGATGTTTACATTTACTATATTTGAACATTACAAGAAATATGAAAATCAATCCTTTATTTATCAGTCTATTTTTTTTATTGTCAGCCCCTACTTTTGCACAAAAAGAAGCGGCAATATGGTATTTTGGAGAATATGCTGGACTTGATTTTAATTCTGGTAGTCCCGTAGCGTTAACCAATGGCCAATTATCGACCGATGAAGGCTGCACCACTATTTCTGATAAAAATGGGAACTTGCTTTTTTATACTGATGGATCTATTGTATACGACAAATCACATAATGTTATGCCCAATGGCACTGGCCTATTAGGACATCGCTCAAGCACACAATCCGCAATTATTGTTCCTAGACCAAACAATCCTAATTTATATTATATTTTCACTGTTGATGAACCAAATCCTTATAATGCAGATGACAACGATATAAATGATGTAGACCCTCCTAATAATGGGTTAAATTATTCTTTAGTAGATTTAAGATTAAACAATGGATTAGGAGATATCGTAAGTACCGAAAAAAACATTCCACTTATAACCTACAATAAAAATGATAGTGAAGAAATCAAATTTAAATGTTCTGAAAAAGTAACCGCAGTACAACATGGAGATGGTGTTTCCTTTTGGGTAATTACGCATTTTATTAACACTTTCTATTCTTTTAAGGTTGGAACACTTGGTATTGATAAAAATCCCGTTAAAACAGTCACTTCGTTTAACATTCCGATTGGTGGATATAATTATAATGCAATAGGTTATTTAAAAGTATCTCCAAACGGCAGAAAATTAGCTATGGCTAATTCATCAACAAGATCAACAAATGAATTAGGCCCAAAAAACAGTGTGATAAGAGACACTGGAAATGTTTTACTTTTTGATTTTAATGCAATTACTGGAACAATATCAAATGGCATGAAATTAATTGAAAATTCAAATCCTTATGGACTAGAATTTTCAGCCAAATCAAAAAAAATTTATGTTACTTTAAATAAATACAATAATGAAGGGCTCACTATTGGAAGTGAATTACTACAGTTTGATTTAAAAAATTCAAATATAATTGGCTCAAAAAAAATAGTTAATTCCTCTACTAATGTAGCTGGCGCTTTACAACTTGCAATTGATGAAAAAATATACAGAGCAGGATATCCTAATACAAGTGCAAATACAACCAAATTATCTGTAATAAATAATCCTGAACTAGATGGAACTAGCTGTAATTATATACAAAATGCTATTGATTTAAAAGGTAAAAATGCAAAAAAAGGATTACCTCCTTTTATAACTTCTTTTTTTCTTTACAGCTTTAGCTATGAATTTAATTGCTTAGGAGATGCTACTCATTTTTTTATTAATACTACCGAAAAAATAGATAGTGTACTTTGGGATTTTGGAGACGGAACAACATCAACTGACATAAATGCGTATCATACCTATGCAAGTACAGGTGATTATAAAGTTACACTTATAAAATCAGTCAACGGGGAGCTTAGGGAGCCATTAGAAAAAACTATTATTATCTATGATACTCCAAAAGTTTTAAGTACTCCTTTTAAACTAATACAATGCGACACTAAAGATTCACAACCTACTGATGGATTAAGTACGTTTAATTTATCTCTTGCAAACGAAGTAATCTGTTTAGGCAAAAAAGATTTTGAAGTATATTATTATCACAGTATTAATGACGCAGAAGCTGATATTTCGAATACTAATTCAATACCTATTATATATCAAAATAACATTCCCGACGAACAATTATATGCAAAAGTAATTCAAAATAACGCATCTTGTAGCAACATCGGGAGCGTCATTCTACATGCTAACAAAAACAATTTAATAGCTCCAAGTCCATTAAATGGATGCGATATTGATAAAGGAGAAGCTGTATTCAACTTAGAGCAAAAAAAGGAACTAATAAAGACCGAATTAAACTTACCTTCAGATGTGCATTTGTTTTTCTATGTTAATGAAAATGATGCTTTCCTTGGAATAAACGAGCTAGAGCAACAATACACTTCAAACTCTAAAATAATATTCATAAGAGCCGAAAATAGCGAGGGTTGCTATGGAACAGGACAACTAGAACTTATTGTAGAACCAATACCTAAAATAAAAACCTTAGAAAACAAAATTCTATGTGAAGGAGAATTATCAATAATTTTAACTCCGGGAATATTTCCTCCTGCACGCATTAATGATTTTAGTTATTTATGGTCAACAGGAGAAACAACCCCATCAATATCTATCAATAAAGAAGGTAATTATAATGTTACCGTTACAAACAAATCAAATTGTTCTAGTGTAGAAAATTTTGAAGTTACTCTTTCCCATTTAGCAAGAATAAATGATATAATAATAAAAGATTTAAAACCTCAAAACGAGGTATTTGTTGATGTCATAAATCCAGACGAATACAAATACATGATTCAATTCCAAAATGGAAGTGCAACGGTTCTTCAAGATTATCCAATTTTTGAGAACATACCGGGAGGTGTTCATGAATTGATCATCGAAAACAATCAAGGTTGTGGTCAAGTGAGAAAACAAATAATAGTACTTCAAGCTCCTGCTTTTTTTACTCCAAATGGAGATGGCTATAATGATTATTGGAACATAAAGGGTATAAATGCCACTATTGATCAAACTACTTCAATTTATATTTTTGATAGATATGGAAAATTCCTTAAACAATTAGCTCCATCAGGACTTGGATGGGACGGAACTTTTAATAAATTCCCATTACCATCTGATGATTATTGGTATACTGTGAAATTAGAAAATGGAAGAGAAAGTAAAGGCCATTTCAGTTTGAAGAGATAAAAAAAATACATCACATTGATCTTAATAAATGTTGCATTAGATAAGCAAGAAATAATGTGTGAAAAAGATTTATTAAAAACTAAACAACACTTCCATTCTTGGTAATAATGATTCTTGAAAATCTTGAAAATAACGATTGTATTTTCCTTAGAATTTTATTAAAAAAAGACACAAAAAAAGCCATTCTATCGAATGGCTTTTCTAATATAAAAATAGAATTAGAATTTAAATCTTTTTCTATCTGTTTCTGTCAAATATATTTTTCTCAAACGAATAGATTTTGGAGTAACCTCAACATATTCATCTTTTTGAATGTACTCTAAAGCTTCTTCAAGAGAGAAAATAATCGGAGGGATAATTCTTGCTTTTTCATCATTTCCTGAAGAACGAACGTTAGATTGTTTTTTCTCTTTAGTTACGTTTACACACATATCATCACCACGAGAGTTTTCTCCAATAACCTGACCTTCGTAAATTTCAGCATTTGGTTCAACAAAAAACTTACCACGATCTTGCAATTTATCGATAGAATAAGGAATAGCTTTTCCTTTTTCCATAGAAATCAATGAACCTTTGTTACGTCCAGCAATTTCTCCTTTGTAA
>CAUPOP010000010.1:0-79195 GCA_963512955.1 uncultured Flavobacterium sp.
CACACCAAAGCCTGAAAAAACTACAGCTGACAACAAAATCCGTAACTAAATACCGATTCGCGTTAGGGATAGCAGCGAAAAGCCCGAAGGAAAGTGTAGTGAAACGTAACGAAACGAGGACTTGTAGCAAATAGCCCGACCCATATATAAAGTAAAGGCTAATCTACTTTAAAGTGGATTAGCCTTTACATTATATATTAGGAACGCAATAATAATTAATCTATTTGTTTTGCGCTTCTTTCTTAGATTGCCAGGATTCATTTAGACTATCATAATCTATAGGTACTACTGGCGGTTGATTTTGCAGCCTACCCGATTCAAAGGCTCTTACTAATATAGTCTCTATTAAATAGTCTTCATTAACTTCAAAGGGATTGTATTTTGTTTTGAGATTAATATCAAACATTCTGGCTGTTGCATTTGACCAAAACGCCTTCCACCCGCTTTTGAGCGTACTTATTAGTTCATATGTTGTAGTGCCCGTTTGACGATGAATAAGTTTTACAAGTATTTGCCCTTGCTTACGAGAAAGTTTTTTGAGTTTAGCTTCGAATTCATTACTTAAATAATCTTCTACAATTTTGAAATAGCGACTTTTTTCTCTACTTGTTTTAAGTTTTGCCATTCCCCTATTTAGAAATATCAATCTTTCGGAAGCTAATTTAGCATAAGGGTAGGTTTTATAAACTCGGTTTTGAAGAATTAGAAATTGCTTTTTGGCTTCGAGATCTAACTTTTCTCTCGAAATTATAATTTCGGGTAATAATATAGTGTCATTAAGTATAGTATCATTTTCCGTTAAAACATATCCCATTTTGGTTGTGTCCTTTTGAACTACTTGCGCTTTTGCAGATAAAGAAATAAAAACTAAAACCAAAAGTAATTTAATGCGCTTCATGTTAAAAAATTTAATTGCCAAAATTATACATTATATACGCAACTGTGATGCCAAATTTATAATTTAGCAAAAAAAATAATTAACATGAGCACACAATCTATACTAAAAGAAACTTCTCTTACCTTTTTAGAAAATTACCTTAACAATGCTTCCCCAACTGGATTTGAAGCTGAAGGACAAAAAATATGGATGGATTACGTTAAACCATATGTTGATACATTTATCACGGATACTTACGGAACGGCTGTTGGAGTTATCAATCCTGATGCTCCATATAAAGTAGTTATTGAAGGTCATGCGGATGAAATTGCTTGGTATGTAAATTACATTACTGATGACGGATTAATTTACGTAATAAGAAATGGTGGTTCTGATCACCAAATTGCACCTTCAAAACGTGTAAACATTCATACTAAAAAAGGAATTGTAAAAGGAATCTTTGGATGGCCAGCTATTCATACTAGAAATAGAGACAAGGAAGAAAATCCTAAAATCAGTAATTTGTTTATTGATTTAGGTTGTGAGACTAAAGAACAGGTTGAAAAAATGGGCGTTCATGTAGGTTGTGTAATTACTTACCCAGATGAATTCATGATTATGAACGAAAATAAATTCGTTTGCCGCGCTATAGATAACCGAATGGGAGGATTTATGATTGCTGAAGTAGCTCGTTTGCTTCATGAAAACAAGAAAAAATTACCTTTTGGATTATACATTACTAATTCTGTTCAAGAAGAAGTAGGACTTCGCGGAGCAGAAATGATAACTCAAACCATAAAACCTAATGTTGCGATCATTACCGATGTATGCCACGATTCAACCACTCCAATGATTGACAAAAAAATTGAAGGAGAAACAAAAATTGGGAAAGGTCCTGTTGTTACATACGCACCAGCTGTTCAAAATAATCTGAGAGAATTAATCTTGAATACCGCAATGGAAAAAGAAATTCCATTTCAACGATTAGCTTCTTCAAGAGTTACAGGAACTGACACTGATGCTTTTGCTTATAGTAATGGTGGAGTAGCATCTGCTTTGATTTCTCTTCCGTTGCGATATATGCACACGACTGTTGAAATGGTTCACCGAGAAGATGTAGAGAATGTTATAAAACTTATATATGAAACACTCTTGAAGATTGAAAACGAAGAAACATTTTCTTATTTCAAATAAAAAGACAATACGCTTTGATGCATAAAAAAATCCAACTATAACTAGTTGGATTTTTTTATTAAAGAGAATTAAATCTATTTTCTGCTTTGCAAATAGGCTAAAACATTTTTTTCAATTCGATCATTGATATTTGAAATATCTGCTTTCACAAATTTCTCTCCAAGAATATTTTCATATAATTCAATATATCTTTCTGAAACAGATTCAATATATTCATCTGTCATATTAGGGATTTCTTGTCCTTCAAGTCCTTGAAAACCGTTTTGGATTAACCAACGACGTACAAACTCTTTAGATAATTGTTTTTGTTCTTCTCCTTTGTCTTGACGCTCTTGATATCCTTCTGCATAAAAATAACGTGAAGAATCTGGCGTATGAATTTCATCAATAAGAACAATCTGTCCATTTTTGTTTTTACCAAATTCATATTTAGTATCTACTAAAATTAATCCTCGGCTAGCAGCTATTTCTGTTCCTCTTTGAAACAATGCTCTAGTGTATTTTTCTAAAACTAAATAATCTGCTTCGCTAACAATTCCTTTTGAGAGTATATCTTCTCTAGAAATATCCGCATCATGCTCACCATTATCTGCTTTTGTAGTAGGCGTAATAATTGGCTCCGGAAACTTATCATTTTCTTTCAAACCATCTGGCATAGTTACACCACAAAGTGTTCTTTTGCCTGCAGCATATTCTCTGGCAGCATGTCCTGAAACATACCCACGAATTACCATTTCAACTTTAAAAGGTTCGCATAAATAACCAACCGCAACACTAGGATCTGGAGTAGCTATCAACCAATTCGGCACAATATCCTTTGTTAACTCCATAAACTTAGTAGCTATCTGATTTAGAATTTGACCTTTATAAGGAATTCCTTTTGGTAAAACTACGTCAAAAGCCGAAAGCCTATCTGTAGCAACCATTACTAAAAGCTCATCATTTATATTGTATACTTCTCTAACTTTTCCTCTATAAACAGATTTTTGATTAGGAAAATTAAAATTAGTTGTTGTGATTGTATTGCTCATTATTCTATGTTGTGAGGTTGTTGTTTTTTATGAATGCAAATTTAGGGTTATTTTAGCAAGAAATGCAAAGAAACCTATTCGTTCAAGCAATTAAAAATTGTTCTATATTATAGATTGTTTTATTTTAAAAGTGAAGATGCTAGAAATTCTTGGTGCAAATGTTTAGCAACACCATCATCGTCATTAGTAAGAATTACTTCTAAATGAGAAAGTTTATTCTTTAAAGAATCTGGCGCATTACCCATAACTAATCCTTTGCCTGTAGCTTTAAGCATATTTTCATCATTGAATCCATCCCCAAAAGAAATTGCTTCTTCAAAAATCAGATTTTCTTTCTCTAAAATTTTAGCAATAGCAACACTTTTATCAACCGATTTATCCATAAACTCCAAACAAATTGGAAGACTAAAAGCATGACTAAAAAGATCTGAATGATGCTCTAAAATTTGTTCTCTTAATTCTAATAACTTAGAATGTTTTTCATGGGTAAAGAACACTTTTATTGCGCTTAAATCTTCAACAGTACTAAAATCCACTAACTCAGGATGGTAGTTTAATTCTGTTTGAAAACTATTTAATTTTTCATTGTGCTTATTAGTTTGCCAAACATTTTCACGAAATAAAACAGTTGTGATTTCAGGATCGATATCTAAAGATAAAATAGATTTTACATGATCACTTTCCATATTAACCGAGAAAAGTAATTCTTTGGTTGGTGAATGAATTCTCGCACCGTTTGATGTTACTAAATAAAGTGGAACACCTAAACTTTCTACTAATGGCATAGCATCCAAATGATGGCGCCCAGTAGCCACAATTACTAAATAGTTTTGATTGTGTAGTTCTTGAAAAACAGTCTTGGTATATTCTGATATTTTATGGTGGGCATTAAGTAATGTTCCGTCTAAGTCACTAATTACTACTTTAATTTTCTGTTTTGTCATTGCTCGTTTTTCTCTTTCCTAAATAATTTCAAATTTATTGCATTTCAAACAGATAAGCAAATCTTAAAATTAAACCGCTTGTTTTTCATTAGTTTAATCTTAAAAAAGCAAAAAAGGATGTAATTAAATAGTTAAATTACATCCTTTTAGCTTAAAATTATTTTTAATCATGATTTTCTATCTGCTTGTAGGCATCAATTACTTTTTTAACTAATCGATGACGTACAATATCTTTATCATCTAAATAAATAATACCAATTCCGTCAATGTCTTTCAAAACTAATATGGCTTCTTTAAGACCAGAAATAGTTCTTCTAGGTAAATCAACCTGACCTGGGTCACCCGTAATCATAAATTTGGCATTTTTTCCCATACGAGTTAAGAACATTTTCATTTGAGAATGGGTTGTGTTTTGAGCTTCATCTAATATTACAAAAGCATTATCTAATGTTCTACCGCGCATAAATGCCAAAGGTGCAATTTGGATAATTCCTTTCAAGATATAATCTTCGAGTTTTTCATTAGGTAACATATCACGTAACGCATCGTAAAGTGGTTGCATGTATGGATCTAATTTTTCTTTCATATCACCAGGCAAAAAACCAAGATTCTCCCCTGCTTCAACAGCGGGTCTTGTTAATATGATACGTTTGACTTGTTTTTCTTTTAAGGCTTTGATAGCCATGGCAACTCCAGTGTACGTTTTTCCTGTTCCAGCAGGTCCAACAGCAAAAACCATATCGTTTTTATCCATCGTGTCAACCAGTAACTGTTGGTTAGGAGTCATCGGTTTGATGATTTTTCCACCTACACCATGTACTAATATTTTGTCTTGACCTTGAATTTTTCTTTCGTCTTGACCATCGCCTAGAATGACACGCTCAATTACATTATCATCAATAGTATTGTAACGTGTAAAATGCAACATCAAACGTTGAAAACGTTTCTCGAACTCGTCCAAAACTTCTTTCTCACCAAAGGCCTTAATTGTTGTACCCCTTGCAACGATTTTTAATTTAGGGTAATATTTTTTAATGATTTCAAGATGAGTGTCTTGAGCACCCCAAAATTCTTTTGGAGCGATGTCTATGAGCTCGATTATTCTTTCGTTCAAAAGCAGTAGTTTTTAGTTTGTTTTAATTTAATGTCAATCGCAATCCTATTCCGTTTTTATTGGTAATCAATTCCATCTTTGGATTATAAAATTGATTGGAACCTAGAGCTGCCTGATTGTTATAATCAGTTACTACTTTTTCAATTTTTCTTGAAAAACCAATTTTAACAGGAATAGCAATTATAATTGCTGCAACACCTATATATGTCAATGCTGTTGGATAGGTTTTCTCATTTTGTAAACCATAATATCCTCCACCTAATGGAGTTGCGGATATTCCAGATACAGTAAGTCCATGAATTAAATCAGCAGTCAAAAATCCAAAACCACCAATTAGCATCACATTACCAACCGTCTTCTTTGTTCTTCCGCTATTGTAATTATCCAATATTTCCTGATTAGGGGCTAAAATTGTTCTAATTTTTTCTGGTGAAATTTTATGGTTTTCAGTATCAGTAATATTCCCATTAGAAGTATAAACCAGCTTCTGGCTAAATGCTTGAAGGCTACAAAAGAATAGAAAAATTAAAAAAAGAGGTTTAATCATCTGTTGGGTTTTAAATTAAAATTCTATTTAATTAAAGCCTAAAATACTTTAGCTTTGCATTTCTCAAATTTAATAAAAATTAGGTTTAGGTATCGCCAATAGTTATAAACAAAATTATGTCAATAATTACCCTTACTACTGATTACGGCTTGAAAGATCACTTTGTAGGTGCCTTGAAAGGGAAGATTTTATCTGAATATTCAGAGGCATCAATTATAGATATTTCACATGATATCGACCCATTTAACACAGTAGAAGCAAGTTACATTATTAGCGCATCCTATGCGAGTTTTCCAAAAGGTACCGTTCATCTTATAGGAGTTGATATGGAATGGAATAAAGAAAACCAACATATTGTGATGCAATGGAACGATCATTATTTTATTGCAGCTGATAACGGGATTTTAAGTATGCTTTCGCAAAAAATTGTCCCCCAAAAAATTGTAGTCATAAATATTCATGACCGTCTACATAATGAAGCAACTGATATGGATGTTTTTGTAAAAGTTGCATGCCACATTGCCAAAGGTGGTTTATTGAACGTTATTGGCAAAGAAACGAACAGTATAAAACAAGTAACAGAACTACAAGCTATTGCTTCTGTTGACGGAAATTCATTGAAGGGCCATGTGATTTATATAGATCATTTTGGGAATGTAATTACTAATATTTCTAAAAAACAATTTCTTGAAATTGCCAAAGGCAGACCTTATGAGATTGTTATGAAAACAAAAAACATCAAGACAATTTTACCAAACTATTCAGCAATTGCAAGTTCTGATAAATATCCCATAAAGTATTATGAAGGCGAAAAACTAGCCATTTTCAACGAAGCTGGTTTTCTAGAAATTGCCATTTTTAGAAGCAATCCGTCTAAAGTGGGTTCTGCCAATAGTTTACTTGGCTTGAATTATAGAGATATTATAACGATTCAATTTGCTTAAAGTTTAAATAAAAAACAATGTTTGTACGAATAGTAAAAATGAGTTTTCACGAAGAAAATATTCCTGCTTTTTTGGAAAATTTCGAATTAATGAAAGACAAAATACGAAATGCGCCTGGAAACCGTTTCTTAGAATTGTATCAGGATAAAAACAATAAAAGTATATTCTTCACCTACAGCTATTGGGAAACCGAAGATGACTTAGAAAATTATAGAAAATCAGAACTTTTTAACGAGGTTTGGGCTTTTACCAAGAAATTATTCAATGACAAACCAGAAGCTTGGAGTGTGAACAAATTAGTTACTTTGGTTTAAACTTTTTAAACAAAAACAAAAAATGAAATCAATCGTATTACGTGAAATAAAATCTTTTTTTGGGTCGCCAATTGGCTACTTAGTTATTGCCATTTTTTTAATTATAAACGGACTTTTCCTTTGGGTTTTTGAAGGTGATTATAACATTTCAAATAGTGGTTTTGCTGATTTAACTCCTTTTTTCACCTTAGCACCTTGGATTTTTATTTTCTTAATTCCAGCGGTAACAATGCGTAGCTTTTCGGATGAAAAAAAGCAAGGAACACTTGAGTTATTATTAACCAAGCCATTGTCAATTTGGCAAATTGTAAACGGAAAATTTCTTGGAGCAGTTCTACTCATCATAATGGCAGTTATCCCAACCTTTATATATGTAGCGGTGATTTCAAATTTAGGAATGCCAGAAGGCAATATCGATATGGGAAGTACAATTGGTTCTTATTTTGGTTTATTATTTTTGATTTCAGCTTATTGTGCCATAGGAATTTTCACCTCTACCCTTTCTGACAATCAAATTGTAGCTTTTATTATATCGGTATTTTTATGCTTTATTTTCTATTTTGGTTTTGAAGGAATTGCCAGCACTATTCCAAGTTTATCATCTATAATTGCTTCTTTAGGAATGCAAGATCATTTCAAAAGTATGAGTCGTGGCGTTATTGACACGCGTGATGTTATCTATTTTGCAAGCATCACAATCTTATTCCTTTCGTTTACTGTTTATAATTTAAAATCTGTTAAATCGTAATGACTACTTCCAATAAAAAAAACATAAAATCTTTACTGAGTATAATTTTACTAGTATTGCTTTTGAATGTAATAAGCAATAGTTTTTTTCATCGTTTTGATTTAACAAAAGACAAAAGATACACGCTTTCAACTACTTCGTTGAATATTATCAAACAAGTCAAAAATCCATTGTTTATAAAGGTGTATATGCAGGGTGATTTGCCCGCTGAGTTCAAGAGATTACAGCTAGAAACCAGACAATTATTAGAAGAATTTCAAGGATATAATTCGAATATTGTTTTTGAGTTTGTTGATCCTTTGGAAAACCAAGACGAAAGCATGGACAACATCAAAGAGTTGTACCGAAAAGGTCTTACGCCAATAAACATAACCGTTGACGATAAAGGGAAACAATCACAAGCTATGGTTTTTCCATGGGCGATTGCCGTTTATGACAACAAAGAAGTTAATATTCCTTTGTTAAAAAATATTATGGGTGCCTCTACCACTCAAAAAGTAATTGGTTCGGTACAGCATTTAGAATATTCCATTGCAGATGCTTTGAATAAAATCACCAAAGCCAAGCAAAAAAAGATAGCCATTATCAAAGGGAATGGGGAGTTTCACGAAGCTTTTATTGCTAAATTTCTGTTACAAGTTAGAGAAAGTTATCACATAGGGCCTTTTACACTTGATTCTGTTGCAAAAAATCCAACTGGAAGTTTAGCTGCTTTAGAAAAATATGATTTAGCAATTATTGCTAAACCCACAGAAACTTTTACCGATAGCGAAAAACAAGTTTTAGATCAATTTATAATGAATGGTGGAAAAACAATGTGGCTTATTGATCAAGTTGCTGTAGAAATGGATAGTTTGTATAACAATTCAGGAGCTACACTTGCGTATCCAAGAGATTTGAATTTGAATGATATGTTCTTCAAATATGGGATACGAATCAATCCTGACATTGTAAAAGATGAACAAGGAAGCCCTATAAAACTAGCTTCAGGAGATCCTGGAAGTGCTGCTCAATTTCAGGAGTTTACTTGGAAATTTGCGCCACAAGTATATCCTACAAGCAAGCATCCGATTGTAAAAAATTTAGGAGGCATCAAATTTGATTTTGCAAATCCTATTGACACTTTGAAAAACGGAATCAAAAAAACCGTTCTTTTACAATCCTCTCAATATTCAAAGAAAATAGGAGCTCCATCCGAAATTAATTTAAGTATTGTAACCGAAGAAACAAGTCCAAACGACTATTTAAATAAAGGAAATATTCCGCTTTCGGTATTGTTAGAAGGCTCGTTTCATTCGATGTTTGAAAACCGTGTGTTGCCTTTTGACCAAAAAACATTTTTATCGAAAGGGAAAGAAAACAAGATGATTGTTATTGCTGATGGAGACTTAATAAAGAATCAATTAGACAAGAATTTTCAACCCGTAGAATTAGGCTACGATCAACGTTCCGGGAACTTGTATGACAACAAAGATTTTCTAGTAAATTGTGTCAATTATCTTTTAGATGACTCTGGACTTATTAACATTCGAAGTAAAGATCTTGATTTGCCATTACTAAATAAAGAAAAAGTTTATGAAAACTATACCCGAACACAGTTCATAACTATCGGGCTACCAATTCTAATTTTACTGCTTTTTGGACTTGTTTTTACATTCCTAAGAAAAAGAAAATACAGTAAATAGATGTTAATAAAAAATTTTCCAAACTCAAATAGTTTACGATATATTTGTAGGGTGGATGATTTTAAAAGAAGTTAAAAAGTTTACCCAAAAATAATAAAACACAACAGATGAAATTTATAGTATCGAGTTCATACTTATTAAAACAATTACAAGTTTTAGGTAGCGTTATCAATAGTAGCAATACTTTACCTATTTTAGATAACTTTTTATTTGAATTAGACCACAATGTATTAACCGTTTCTGCTTCGGATCTAGAAACAACAATGTCTGCTACATTAGATATTGATTCAACTAGCAAAGGAAGCGTTGCTGTTCCTGCAAAATTACTTTTGGAAATCCTTAAAACATTCCCAGAACAACCGTTAACTTTTACAGTTGAGGAAAATAGCACTATAGAAATTAGCTCAAATTCAGGTAAATATGCTTTGGCTTATGCTCCTGGTGATGAATTTCCAAAATCAGTAAATCTAGATGAACCTTCTGTAACACTAGTTCCTTCAGATGTTTTGGCAACAGCTATCAGCAAAACTATTTTTGCAGCTGGAAATGATGATTTACGTCCTGTTATGTCAGGAGTATTCTTCCAATTCTCGCCACAAGGATTGACTTTTGTAGCTACTGATGCGCACAAATTAGTAAAATATGCACGTACTGATGTAACGGCTTCTCAAGTAGCTGATTTTATCATGCCGAAGAAACCGTTGAACATCTTAAAAAATATTCTTTCAACATCAGATACTGAAGTAAAAATTGAATACAACGATTCAAATGCTACTTTCTCTTTTGACAATTACATCTTGATGTGCCGTTTAATAGATGGTAAATATCCAAACTACGAAGCGGTTATTCCAAAAGAAAATCCAAATAAATTAATGATTGATCGTTCTCAATTCTTGAGTTCTGTTCGTCGTGTGGCAATCTTTTCGAATAAAACTACACACCAAATTCGTTTGAAAATAGCTGGCGCTGAGTTGAATGTTTCTGCGGAAGATATTGATTACTCTAACAAAGCTGAGGAAAGATTGACTTGTGATTATCAAGGTGATGATATGCAAATAGGTTACAATTCTCGTTTCCTTACTGAAATGTTGACCAACTTACAATCTGACATGATTATGCTTGAAATGTCATTGCCTAACAGAGCCGGAATCCTAACTCCAGTTGATGGATTAGAAGAAGGAGAAACTGTTACAATGCTTGTAATGCCAGTTATGCTGAATAGCTAATTCATAATAAAATAGCAAACTAACCAAAACCATTTATATTAAAAAACCACAATTTCTAACCAAAATTGTGGTTTTTTGTTTTTGTAATGAATTGGAATTTTAGAATCCGTTTGATTAAATCACCCCCATTTTTTTCATTAGGAATGTGGCACTTTTGTTTTGACAAATCCCATCCCGAAGTTTGTAATCAAAATACAATTCGTCGTTTTTAATCTCAACTTCAAAGCATTTATTAGTCAAAACATTTGGATACTCATTTGTAGTCAAACACACTTCAATATCATGAGTAGCAATAGCTCCAATAGTCTTCTTCTTAATTACTTTTTTTACCACTTCAATTGTTCCATTACGTTTATCATCAGAATTTGTTCCTCGCAATATTTCGTCTAATAAAACAAAAGCGGGGCTGACTTCTAATTCATCCATAATCAATTTTAAGCGTTTGATTTCAGCAAAGAAATAAGATTCACTATCCGACAAAGAATCGGATAATCGCATCGAAACCAAAACAGGTAACGGATGCACATTTGCCTGACTAGCACAAACAGAAGAACCAATACCTGTTAACACCATATTTATTCCCAAGCTTCTCAAAAACGTGCTTTTACCAGACATATTTGAACCCGTTAAAATCATAAACGATTGCGGATAAAATTGCACCTCATTCCCTATTCTAGTTTCAGGATTCAATAACGGATGGCTTAAATTAGAGAACTTAATTTCAAAATTGGTATTCAAAGTTGGATAAACAAAATCAGGATTATTATACGAAAGATTCGCTAAGCTATTTAGCATTTCAAATTCGCCGATAACTTCAAGCCAATCTTCTAATGCCTCAGCATGGTCTTTACGCCATTGGATTAAAGCTTTAAGCACGTGAAAATTAAATAAAAAAGTTCCGTTAAACACTAATCCTGTTACAAAGTTTCCAATACTATCCATCTTTGAAAACAAACTTGCTAACTGTTTCAAATGAACGCTGGCATTCTCTTTTTTATAGGTAAGACGTTTTTGTAAATCAATTAATCGTTCCGATTGGAATGTTTCTTCCTCAATTTTTTGCATCAACAAAGCATACTTATCGATAATTACATCAATATTTGAAGCATTAGCAATTTCTATCTGAATACGCTTTAAAAACCTTCCTAAAAAACCTAAATTAATAACAAACACATAAGCCAGGTAGGATAAGAAAACTGTTTTAGAGGTTATTAAATAAGCCATCAAAGTACCTATAAAAAGCAATGGAAGCACATACGAAATCCATATACTAATTTTAGATAATGGAATACTATTAAACCGATTCCATTGTAAAAGTGTTTTATAACTGGTTTGGTTATCATTGCTTATTTTGGCGAAAGCTAAAAACTCTTGACGCCAATCTATTTTTTTGGATAACTCTTGAACAGCTCTATGATTTCTATGGATATCTTCATTAGACAAAAGCGTCAATAATTGATTTGCTAATGTTTTTTTTCCAATAAAAGTAGCGGTTCGATTTAGGTTTTGAAACAAAGAATGTTCGCCAAAAATATCTAAATCATAAGCATACGGGTGGTTAAAATCATTGAATTCAACACCATTTTCGAAAGGAATTTTTTCTCTTTTCAAATACGAAATTTCATTTTCATTAATTTCTATTAGTGCTTGTTTGATTTGCTTCTGAAAAACTAACTTAGAATGAAAGCGCATTAAAACAATGAAGATTCCAAAAAACAATACAGCTAAAGCTATAAAAATAGCTTCTCCATTTTTGATATAATAATACATGCATCCCAAAAAAAATACAATAGCAGCAAGCCTTAATATGCTGATACTATTGTATTTTTTATTGATTGTATTCAACTGATCCGAATACAAATCCCTATTTATTTCATACACTCCCATAATTCATCTGATGAGTTGCAAATATAGGAGGTTATTTAAAAAAGCATCCTTTTAAATTCATTGATTTGTATGCAAAAAACTATTTTAAAATCAATCAATATGCATTGCTAAGATTGGAATGTCAAAATTAGACACTATTTTTTTAGTCAAACTTGGTTTAAATATTCCTTCAAAAAAACCTCTTTTATAAGTAAGCATTGTTAAAACATCAATGCTTTTATAGAGGATAAAATCATATATGGTCTCTTTTACTTCATCGCTGTTAATCACAAAAAACTCAATTGGGTCATCTCTAAACTCATTTTCCCATGCTTCAATAGTTTTGGTTTCAACATCTGAATCACTTGTTTTTACATACAGACATTTCACAACCGCATTTGTTTTTTGAGCAATACTCAAGACTTTTTTTAATGCTTTTTTATCTTTTGGTCTAAAGCGAGTGGTAAATCCAATAGTTTCAATTTTTTTAAATTCTGCTTCTAATGGAACGCATAACATAGGCACATCAACACCAGAAATCACATCATTTGTATTTGTTCCTACAAAAAAAGCTTCCCATCCTGTGGCTCCAGCTGTTCCCATTACTACAAAATCAATTTTGTCTTCTTTAATTGATTTTTTGATATTATGTAGTAAATCCCCATCCATAAGCCTATGAGTCATTTTAATTTTATCTAGGTTGTGCGCTTCTGCTATAGCACGCAACTTTGGAATTTCATGTTTGAATACTTCAAATTGAGACAACTCCAAAGAATCATAAATAACCGCGTAATTTTCAGGAAAAAACTGGTTATCAAATACTGGCAAATCAAACGAGTGAAGTAAAACAAGTTCAGCTTGAACAATTTTCGCAAATTCTAAAGCATGCACAAACGCATTTGTGGCAACTTCGGAAAAATCTGTTGGAAATAGAATTTTTTTCATCGTATCAAAAATTAATATAGTTTCTATTAAAAAACAATAATCTATAAACCTTAAACCTTCTGGCTTAAGTGAATCTAATTCTTATGAACCGTGAATTGCCAAAATAGGAACATTCACATGAAAACTCAGTTTTTTAGAAAGACTAATTTGAAATAATTTTTCGAAGAAGTTTTTATGATACACGTGCATGGTTATTAAGTTGGTTTTATTTAAATCAATAAAATCTAAAATAATCCCTTCAACATCATCCCCCATAATAGAATGCAATAACACATCTTCATTTTTTATAATTTCTTCCCATTCATTCCTATTTTCCCGATTATCAATTTGATGAGGAGCTTTAACATACAAGCAATCAATATGCGCTTGAAAAACTTTGGCCAAAGCCATAATTTTTTTCAATATTTGGATATCCTCAGGTAGGTATTCGGTAATAAAAAGTATTTTTTTTATGGGCTGAAAATGGCATCCTTCAGGAATAGCAAGAACAATCGCTTGGGTATCGTTCATTACTTTTGTAGTATTTGTACCCAAAAAAGTTTCTTTTAATCCAGAAGCTCCTTTGGTGCCCATAACTATGTAGTCAATTTTTTCTTTATTTGTTAAGGCAATCGTCTCTTGAATCAGATTTCCTCTAACCAAAACATGACTCATTTTGATATGCTCTAATTTATTAGCTTCGGCAATAGTTCTTAAAACAGGAACTTCATCCCGATAATTTTCAAAATTGCTCAATTCCGTTACCTCATAAATTTCTTGTAAATATGGCGTCACATCAATATAACTGGTTTGAGGTAAATCATAAACATGCAAAGTGATAATTTCAGCATGGATACTTTCGGCCAATTTTAAGGCATAAATAAAGGCGTTTTTAGAAACATCTGAAAAATCTGTGGGAAATAAAATTTTTTTCATAACACAAGTTAATTTATTACCAATCAGTTATTTACATAAAATTACAAAACATATATGAATATAGCATGATAATTATCAGTTTGGCAAATTTTTAACTAAAAATAAAGTTAAAGCATTTAAACCATGAACTTGTTGACTGCCTATTTTTACTTACTTTTGCATAAAATTGATTTAAAAATATGATTTCAAATGATTCTATAGTTGCTTTAGCCACTCCTTCAGGAGCTGGAGCAATAGCCATAATCCGAATTTCGGGCGAAAATGCCATTGCTATTGGTCATTCTGTTTTTAAATCTATCAAAAATAAAGATTTAAGAAATCAAAAAACTCATACGTTACATCTGGGTCATATTATGGATGAAACCAAAGCTTTAGACGAAGTTTTAGTTTCTATTTTTAAAGGACCTAACTCCTACACTGGTGAAAATACAATAGAAATTTCTTGCCATGGTTCAACTTATATTCAACAGCAAATTATTCAATTGTTGCTTCGAAAAGGCTGTCGAATGGCTGATCCTGGTGAATTTACACTTCGTGCTTTCTTGAACGGAAAACTCGATTTATCACAAGCCGAAGCGGTAGCCGATTTGATTTCGTCTGATAATGAAGCGTCTCATCAAATAGCGATGCAACAAATGCGTGGTGGCTTCTCAAATGAAATCGCTAAACTCCGTGAAGAACTTTTGAATTTTGCTTCGCTGATTGAACTCGAATTGGATTTTGCCGAAGAAGACGTAGAATTTGCAGACAGAACTCAATTTCATGAATTAGTTAACCGAATTGAGTTTGTATTGAAACGTTTAATCGATTCTTTTGCTGTGGGGAATGTCATCAAAAATGGAATTCCTGTGGCGATAGTTGGTGAACCAAATGTGGGAAAATCAACTTTATTGAATGCTTTATTGAATGAAGAACGTGCTATTGTTTCTGAAATTGCAGGAACTACACGTGATACCATTGAGGACGAATTAGTCATTGGTGGCATCGGTTTTAGATTTATTGATACTGCTGGAATCCGTGATACTACTGATGTGGTGGAAAGCATTGGAATTCGCAAAACATTTGAAAAAATTGAGCAGGCACAAGTCGTTTTATATTTATTTGAAAGCTTAAAGTTTAAAGTACAAAGTTCAGAATACATAGTAGAAATTGAGAAAATCAAGAATCAATTTCCTCTAAAACCTTTAGTAGTTGTTATCAATAAAATTGATTTGCTTTCGGAAAATGAAGTTCTAAGTATTCGTAAACAACTGGAACCATTAGATGTTAAACTTGAAACTATTTCTGCAAAAGAAAAAATTGGCGTAAATGAACTTAAAAATCAATTACTTTCTTTTGTAAACACTGGTGCGCTGCGAAACAACGAAACAATTGTGACCAATACGCGTCATTATGATTCCTTATTGAAAGCTTTGGAAGAAATCCAAAAAGTAAAATACGCATTAGAAACCAATTTATCCAGTGACTTAATGGCTTTGGATATCAAAGAAGCCTTGTATCATTTTGGGATGATAACTGGACAAGTTACCAATGATGAATTGTTAGGAAATATTTTTGCAAATTTCTGCATCGGGAAGTAACTATACTTCTCTTTCTTGTTAAGCATCTGTTTTTGTTGGGTTTACGGATTTTTTTCTTCCTTTATTTGTTGCCAAATTGCCTTTTTTTAAATATATTTGTTGTTCAATTGTTGCCATAATATCATTTTTGTTGCCCAAATAACCAAATGATATAAAGTAGAGAAATAGTGCTACATATTGCTACACTTCGCTACCTATTGCAACATAAAGCAACATTTTATGAGCAGTAATATTTCTATTCCAAAAGTATGTAATCATTGTGGCAAAACTTATATTGCCCACAAAACCACTACAAGGTATTGCAGTCACAAATGCAATTCCAGAGATTACAAATTAAAAGCCAAACAGGATAAGATTGAAAAAACATTACTGGAACAACAAAACATAGTTGTTTCAAAAAATGATACTCAAATCTTAAATCCAAATTCTTTACTAACTAAAAGCTATTTATCAATCCAAGATACTGCCGACCTCATCGGTGTAAGTCGTTGGACTATTAATAGGATGGTAAAACGTGGCGATTTGCAAATTCACAAATTTGGAAGAAAGAAAATTATTCAGAAAGAACAAATAGAAAACCTTTTTAAATCTTAATACTATGAAAGTCACACTAAGAGAAAGATTAAAAGGTAATAGCATCAGTTTATATCTTGACTATTATCACAAAGGAAAAAGAAAAAACGAGTTTTTAAGACTATACCTCAACCCAGAACCTAAAACAAAGGCTGAAAAAGATGTAAACAAAAAAACACGTGAACTTGCTGAAACTATTCGAGCACAAAGACAAATAGAAATGCAAAACGGAACTTTTGGCTTTCATGATATTGAAAAGCTAAAAGGAAGTTTTACAACCTATTTATTAAAGCTTTCTGAAGACCGAAATACCAGTGATGGTAATTATGGTAATTGGGATAGTATGATAAAACACTTTAAAACCTTTGCTCCTTACGATGTAAGCTTTCAAGATTTAGATAGAAAGTTAGTAGAGAATTTCAGAACCTATTTAGATTCTAAAGCAGAATCCAAAAGCAAAAAGAAACTTTCTCAAAATTCTAAATATTCTTATTTCAATAAATTTAAAGCTGCACTTAAACAAGCTGTCAAAGATGGTATTATAAAAACCAATCCAGGTGAAGGTGTTGATACCTTTAAGCAAGGAGAACCGCAAAGAGAATTTCTAACTTTAGAAGAATTACAAAAATTGGTTCCAGTAGAATGTGAACTGCCAGAACTAAAAAAAGCATTTTTATTTTCAGCACTTACTGGTTTACGTTGGTCAGATATTGAAAAACTAAAATGGTCTGAAATCCAACACTCCAATGATTATGGATATTACATAAGATTCAGACAAAAGAAAACCAAAGGAGCAGAAACACAACCAATCTCAGAGCAAGCAGTAAGCTTATTAGGAGAACGCAAAGAACCTGATGATAAAATCTTTGATGCCTTAAATTATAGTGCATGGTCAAACTTAAAATTACAGCAATGGATTTACAGAGCAGGTATCCATAAAGATATTACTTTCCATTGTGCAAGGCATACTTATGCAACATTGCAATTAACATTGGGAACTGATATTTATACGGTATCAAAAATGTTGGGTCACAAAGAATTGAGAACCACTCAAATTTATGCTAAAATCATTGACGAGAAAAAACACGAAGCAGCCAACAAAATTAAATTAGATTTCTAGTTATGAGTAAAGATATTATTAATGATCTAATCTATATAAATCCTGTATCAAAAGACAACAGAACAGATACAAAGATTAATGAAGAACTAAAAAGTTTAGTAAAAGAATATCCTATTGCAACACCTCTTTATGAGATTGAGTTTAAAAAGGCTATTACTCCTATTCGAAAATATTACACGGAACTTATAAAAAACTTCATTACAAGTAAACTAAACGCAATAATTTCAAACAGCAAAACTGATAAACTAGAGGAAGAATATCAATATTTATATGTGGTTGCCGAAAGCGGGATAAAACAATATTTTAGCTTTATTAGAGAGCATATTGAAAATAATAATCTTACGGAAGATTTATATAAAAGTCCTTCCAAAGACAAAAAAAGCGATGAAGCTTATGTAATTCATTTTATGAAATACAATTGCATAATGCTATTTATGGAACTTCAAGAGCGTTTCAATGGTAAAGCCGAGTTTGAAATAATGGAATTGGAAGAAATACAAGAAACGTATTTATATGAAGAAGCTTCAAAAGATTTAGTAATCAAACCATACGAAGGCAGTCCAATTCATTACACCGAGAAAATCAAGGAAGACGCAAAAGCTTTCAGACCTATTAAAGGAGATTTAGAAGACAGGCGAGAAAATAATAAAATAATCAAATTTGAAGATTTAATTGCTAAACCTGACCAATTTGTAATTCATGAAAAAACATTGAATGAATATGGTATTATTGACAACAAATACGAGTTTATTTTCAAAAAAGGGCATAAACAGCTTTTGGCTGCATTTATATTACAACTAAAAAACAAAGGCTACTTCAATGAGTTTACTTTCCCAGGTAGAAAACCAATTAGAGATTCTAAAATTTATCACTTTTTTGAACACCGCTATGGTAACAATAGCAATATAAATAAAGAGTTCAGAAACTTTAGAGGTAAAGATGAATTGAAATTTAAACAATTAGTAGATAAAACCTATTGGTTAGACAAAATATCCTAAAATCAAAAAGTGGTATTATCAATTCATAATACCAAACCATAATACCAAAAAATATTTTAACCTCTTTATTTACAGCAGGTTACTAATACCATTTTTTCCTTTTTCTTCCTTACCAAAGTGCCTACCCTATCTTCGCTAAGTAATTGATAACCAATTATGACATTAGCGCTGATGTCCATTTTTAATTAAATCTTTTAACGAAGATGGACACTAATATTTTAGAAAAATTAGAACGCATTGAAAAATTGCTAGAAACACAGCAAGCAATGCAAAAGCAAGTACTAAATTTTAACGATGCTTGCATTTATTTAGAACTTTCCCAGTCACACTTGTATAAACTTACGAGTACTGGAAGCATTCCTCATTACAAACCTAATGGGAAGAAACTGTATTTCAATCGCCAAGAACTTGACAATTGGCTTTTGAGAAACAGAAGCAATTCTATTGACGAAATCGAACAAGAAGCAGCTAACTACTTAATCAAGAAAGGAAGGGTGCAATTATGATAGAGTTAATGGACTTAGCAATGGAAATGTCAAAAGACATTCAATATTTGAAAGCTTATATAGAAGCCTTAAAAAATCAAAAAAGTGGTAAGTTAAGCGATGAGTGGCTAGACAATCAAGAAGTACTACAAACACTTCATATAAGCCCACGAACACTACAAACCTATCGTGACAATGGTACACTTCCATTCAGTAAAATTGAAGGTAAATTCTATTACAAATCAAGTGATATAGAAAACCTTTTACAGAGTAATTATACTAACAAATCAAAAGACAAGTAGTATGATTACAAAGGAAAAAATACTGAACAAAACGCACTACGGTTTAAATATCTATGCGTTTATTTTGAGACAGTTTTATCCTAACGCTACCGTTCTCTCTCTTCATGGGAGAGAATGTAGTGTTACTTGTAACCCTTACAATCAGGATAAAGAAACTTTATTGGTAAGTATCGTAAATAATTGTGCAACACATAAAGATGTCGAAATTTTGGATTTTCATGGAGATGTCTTCGACTTTGCTCAATTGTATTTTCAATGTAACAATCAAACGGAATTACTTCAAAAAATCAATAAAGTAATGCATTTGAGAATTGATACAAAAGAAACAAAAGAGTACGATTACATTGAACAAGAAGACACAACTTGGTATGTAAAATGCAGTTTTTACAAAGCTCCTGTAATGAATGTATTCCCATTGAAAGAATTAAAATTAAGCGAGATATACGATTTAATTACAAGCAATACCTATGAAAGCGTTACAAACCATTTAAGAACGATTACAGACCTTAAAGAGAAAAAAAAGTACAAAGCCAACAAATTTGATTATGTAACCTTCTCAGGAACTTTTACAAAGCGAAACGATGATGATTTAATCAAACATTCACTATTAATGACAATTGATTTAGATCATTTGGAAAACCTAAACCAAACTAGAGAAATGTTATTGAAAGATGAATATTTTGAAACCGAATTACTTTTCAAATCTCCTTCAGGTGATGGTTTAAAATGGATTATAAAAATTGATTTAGAACAAGCCACGCATCAAGAATATTATACCGCCGTATCTAATTATTTAGAGCAGCAATACAGTATCAAAGTTGATGCATCAGGTAAAGACATTTCCCGAGCTTGTTTTTTATGTTATGATTCCGAAGCTTACATTAACCCTAGACACACAACAAAATGAATAAGAAAATATTTAATCCAAAAGAATGGTTAGAAGCTCCTGCAAAGCAAGAACCTCAACCAAAACAAATGCCTACTCCTATTGTTTCCGACAATCAGTTTGAAAACTATTTACAACAAATCGAAAATACAGGAACAGACATAACACAGGGCTACGACAACTGGAGAAACATAGGCTTTGCACTAGCTGACGAATTTGGCGAAATGGGTAGAGACTATTTCCACAGAATAAGTAAATTCAATAGTGCTTATGATTACAAAGAATGTGATGTACAATACAACAATTGCTTAAAAGCTAAAGGAACAGGCGTTACAATGGCTACAATCTATTATTTAGCACAACAGAACAACATTAAAATACATAATGAAAAACCAATAGTAAATAATGAAGTAACGGAAGTAAAAATAGAGAAAACACCAGTATTTCCAAGTCATATTTACGAAACCTTACCACTATTCCTAAAAGATTGCGTTAAACCTGCAACCACAAACGAGGAAAGAGATATTTTGTTATTGGGTACACTCACAACATTAAGTGCTTGCTTACCTTCTATTTATGGTATTTACGATGGTAAAAAAGTAATGGCAAACTTGTATTTATTTGTAACAGCTCCAGCATCAGCAGGTAAAGGAAGATTAACCCAATGCAAACAATTGGTGCAGCCTATTCACAGATTAAAGCGAGAACAAGCTACTTTAATAAAAAAGGAATACGAAGCTAACCTTGCAATGTACAACCAAGAAAAAGGTAAAAATCCAAATGCCGAAAAACCTGCAAAACCACCCGAAAGAATGTTGTTCATTCCTGCCAATAATAGTACAACAGGAGTATTTCAATTATTGTTTGATAATAACGGAGAAGGATTAATTTTTGAAACTGAAGGCGATACATTAGCACAAGCATTTAAAAGCGATTATGGCAATTATTCTGATGGTTTTCGTAAAGCATATCATCACGAAACAATAAGCTATTACCGTAGAACAGACCGTGAATATGTAGATATTGAAAACCCATGTTTATCAACGGTATTATCTGGAACACCAAAGCAAGTTTCAGCCTTAATACCAAATGCAGAAAATGGTTTATTCAGTAGGTTTATGTTCTATTACATGAACATCACTCCTATTTGGAAAAACGTATTTGAAATTCAAACTACAAATGGATTAGACGATTATTACAACGAACTAGGCGGACAATTTTTGGAGTTCTACAAAGCGTTAAACAACAACCCCAGTATTCAAATTAAATTGAGCCAAGGCCAACAATTACAATTCAATAAGTATTTTTCAAAAGTGCAAACCAAATATTTGAATATTCAAACCGATGATTACATTGCCACAATCAGAAGAATGGGACTAAATGCCTTTCGTTTAATGATGGTAATCACAACTTTACGAATCATGGAAGACGGCGATTGTTCCACTACTAGAGAATGTGAAGACATCGATTTTCAAAATGTACTCGATGTAGTAACGGTTTTGACACAGCATAGTAGCAAAGTGTTTAACGATTTACCTGTTGAAACTCCAGTTACCACAAGAACAAACCGTAAAGAAAAGTTCTTAGAAATGCTTCCCGAAGCTTTCACAACAGCCGACTATTTAGCTATTTCAGAGAAATTAACTATTCCTCATAAAACTGCCGAAGGCTACATAACTGCATTTGCAAAAGCAGGTTTAATACATAGAGAAATGAATGGAAAATACCGCAACACAAGCAAACAAGGGAATAAGGATTTTAAGGGGAACTAATTCAAGTTTCCCTTATTTCCTCAAACCCCTTAACTACCTTAATTAATGTGAATAACTTTTCTTTTCTCTTTTTTGGTTATTAATTACTTTTTCTTACATTAGACAAAATTTGACAAGTCAATAATAGTATTATGAACTTTGGAGAACACATAAAACAATTACGGGAACAAAACCAACTACTGCAAAGGCAATTAGCCAATGCGTTAGATATGGACACCGCTATGCTAAGTAAGATTGAAAGAGGAGAACGGAGAGCCAAAAGGGAACACATACCTATTCTTGCTTCACTTTTAAAAACTAATGAAAAAGAATTATTCACATTATGGTTTGCCGACCAAGTCTATAATTTAATCAAAGAAGAGAATAATGCTTCTGAAATATTACAAGCAGCAGAAAAAGAAATAATATCAAAATTGAAACACTATGAGTGATTTAATACCAAGTAATAACAACTTCATTTTATATACTGCTCCTAGTGGTAATATAAAAATTGAAGCATACATACAAGACGAAACAATTTGGCTTACACAACAAAAAATAGCCGATGTTTTTGGTGTAGATAGAACTGTTGTAACAAAACACTTGAAAAATATTTATCAAGAAGAAGAATTACAAAAAGAAGCAACATGTGCAAAATTTGCACAAGTTCAAATGGAGGGTGATAGAGAAGTAAAACGTCTAATTGAATACTACAATTTAGATGCTATTATTTCCGTTGGTTATCGTGTAAATTCTTCTAAAGCAACACAGTTTCGAATATGGGCTAATAACGTATTAAAAGAATTCATTGTAAAAGGATTTGCAATGGATGATGACCGATTAAAACAAGGCACTACAGCATTCGGAAAAGATTATTTTAAAGAATTACTCGAAAGAGTACGTTCAATTCGTGCAAGTGAAAGACGAATTTACCAACAAATCACGGATATTTTTGCTGAATGTAGCATAGATTATGACCCAAAAGCCGAAATTACTAAAAACTTCTATGCCATTGTTCAAAACAAATTCCATTTTGCAATTACAGGTAAAACAGCTGCCGAAATTATCTTTTTAAAAGCAGATAGCTCAAAACCTCAAATGGGATTAACAACTTTCAAAAATGCTCCTGATGGTAGAATATTGAAATCAGATATTGAAATTGCAAAAAACTATTTAGAAGAAAAAGAAATCAAACAATTGGAGCGTACCGTATCAGGTTACTTTGATTATATCGAAAATCTTATTGAACGCCAAAACACCTTTACAATGGAAGCATTAGCAGAAAGTGTAAACAAGTTTTTAAGCTTCAATGAATACAAAATACTCGAAGGATTCGGAAAAGTATCGCATCAACAAGCAATCAATAAAGCAGCAAAAGAATACAATAATTTCAACAAAACACAAAAAATAAATTCAGATTTTGATAAGCAAATAAAAGCACTTCAAAAGAAAAATAAATAGCAAAAATAGACTTATAATTAAAATGAGTTCAAAAGAAACACAAGTAAAATCTAAAGAAAGAGTTACAGACCACGGCGAAGTATTTACTAACAAGCGTGAGGTAAATGCCATGTTAGACTTAGTGAAACAAGAAACAGAAAGAATAGATTCTCGTTTTTTGGAGCCTGCATGTGGAACAGGAAATTTCTTAGTAGAGATTTTAGAAAGAAAATTAAAAGTAGTTGAAGCTCGTTACAAAAAAAGCCAATTGGAATACGAAAGAAATGCTATTACAGCAATTTCAAGTATATATGGAGTAGATATATTAGAGGATAATGTAGATGCTTGTAGAGATAGATTGTTAGGTATATTCACTAAATATTACATCAATCATTACAAAAAAGATTTTAACGAAGATTTCTTAAAAGCAGCTCAATTTATTTTATCTAAAAATATCATTTGGGGCAATGCTTTATCTATGAAAACGACAGAAGGTAAACCAATTACATTTTCAGAATGGAGTGCAGTAAATGGTAGTATGTTAAAAAGAAGAGATTTTCAATTAGATAAATTATTAGAAAATGTGGAATACGATGATAATGAAATGAATTTATTTTCAGACCATCAAGAACCTGTTTTTATTCCACAACCAGTAGCTGAATTTCCATTAACGCATTTCTTAAAAATAGCTGAAAATGATTGAAACCAATTACAATCCAGATGTATTAACGTGCCTTGCTAATTTAAGCAATGACGAGGTATTTACACCTCCTACACTGGCTAACCAAATGTTAGATACTTTACCGCAAGAATTATTTAGCAATTCCAAAACAACATTTCTCGACCCAGTTAGTAAGTCTGGTGTTTTCTTACGAGAAATAGCAAAACGTTTAATGATAGGTTTAGAAACTGAAATTCCTAACCAACAAGAACGATTAAACCACATTTTTAGCAAACAATTATTTGGTATTGCCATTACAGAACTTACCTCGCTATTATCTCGTAGAAGTGTATATTGTTCTAAAATTGCCAACGGTAAATATTCTATTTGTGAAACCTTTACAAACGAGCAAGGAAATATCCTTTTTGATAAAACCGAACACAATTGGAAAAACGGCAAATGTACCTTTTGTAATGCCAGCCAAGAAGTCTATGAGCGTGAGGATGCTTTAGAAACTTATGCTTACCAATTTATACATACCAACAACCCTGAAAAAATATTTAAGAATATGAAGTTTGATGTCATTATAGGAAACCCACCATATCAATTGAGCGATGGTGGCAATGGTAAAAGTGCAAAACCTATTTATCATAAATTCATTCAACAAGCAAAAAAATTAAATCCTAGATTTTTATCAATGATTATTCCAGCTCGTTGGTATGCTGGTGGTAAAGGATTAGATGATTTTAGAGAAGAAATGCTTACCGATAATAGAATACGCAAAATTGTAGATTTCGAAAATTCAAACGAAGTATTTCCGGGTGTTGATGTTGCTGGTGGTATTTGCTATTTCTTATGGGAAAAAGATAATCAAGGATTATGTGAAGTTATCAATTATAGTGATGGCTCAAAAGTAAATTCTGAAAGAGCATTAAATGAGTTTCCGATATTAATAAGACAAAGTCAAGCAATTCCAATTATTAGAAAAGTAATAGCAAACAATAAACAAGCATTAAATGTACGTGTGTCTTCAAGAAAACCTTTTGGATTACCTACTAATTATGCTCCTAAGAAAAAAGGAATACCTTGTTGGTTTACTCAAAAAATTGGCAAACAATTTGCAAATCCAGAAGATGTTTCAGACCCTTTCAAAATTTTAGACAAATGGAAGTTTTTAGCTCCAAAAGCTCCAATTGCAGGACAAACTGATTTTTCTAAACCTGTTGGTTTTTATTATGAAGGAAACACATTAATTGCAAAACCAGGCGAATGTTGTACCGAATCGTTTATTGTTTTAGGTGCTTTCAAAACCGAGAATGAGGTACTTGCTTATAAATCTTATATTTTCACAAAAACAGTTCGCTTTCTTTTATTACAAACTGTCGTTTCACAGGATGTTACAAAAAACAATTTTCAATTTGTTCCTGATTTAATAAAGTATGAAGGAATATATACGGATGAAATGTTGAGAAAAAAGTGGGGTATAAATGAAGAAGAATGGCGATACATTGACACAAAAATAAAAGCAACAGAATTAATGGGAAATAGAAAAAACGAAGACAATGAGTAAAAACTATTTTCCAGAAAAAAGCATTCCAAAAGTGTATGCTTATACCGATACAAGATTTCCAAATTGCATAAAAGTGGGTTATACCACCAAAACTGCGGTAGAAAGAGTAAAAGAACAATATCCCGTAAAATTACCTAATATGAGTTATGAAATCATATTAGAAGAATTAGCAATGCGTAATGATGGCACATTATTTACCGATAAAGACATTCATAAATTACTAAATAACAAAAAAGTAAAACATATCAATGGAGAATGGTTTGAATGTTCACTAAAAGAAATAAAAGCTTGTATTCTTGAAATAAAAACAGGTATTGTTAACGAAGACAAACGTACACTCGATTTCGGATTACGACCAGAACAAGCCGAAGCCATAAAAAAAACAGAAGCTTATTTTATCAGTTCTAAAAAAGAAAATAAAAATCAAATCCCTCATTTTCTTTGGAATGCAAAAATGCGTTTTGGTAAAACCTTTACAACCTATCAATTAGCTAAAAAAATGGGTTGGACTAAAATATTGGTTTTAACCTTTAAACCTGCGGTTCAAAGTGCTTGGAAAGAAGATTTAGAATCGCATATCGATTTTGCAGGTTGGCAATTTGTTTCTAATAAAGAAGATGATTTAAGTTATGAAAACATTGATACAAAGAAACCGTTTGTATTCTTTGGTTCCTTTCAAGATTTATTAGGTACTAACTCTGCAGGAGGTATCAAATCTAAAAATGAATGGGTACATACTACTAATTGGGATTGTGTTGCTTTTGACGAATACCATTACGGAGCTTGGCGAGAAAATGCAAAAGAACTTTTTGAAGCTGAAAGTGCCAAAGAACAACAGTTTGGGGAAGGAGTCGGAATTGAGTATTTTGATGAAAGTATAATGCCAATTACGACAGGGCATTATTTGTATTTGTCGGGTACACCTTTCAGAGCTATATCATCAGGAGAGTTTATCGAAGAGCAAATTTTCAACTGGACATATTCAGATGAACAACGAGCGAAAACAGAATGGAAAGGGGATAAAAATCCTTATTTATCATTACCAAGAATGGTGATGTTAACATATCAAATGCCTGACACTATTGTAGAAGTAGCAATGAAAGGAGAATTTAATGAGTTTGATTTAAATGTATTCTTTTCTGCTGATGGCGAAGGTAATAATGCAAAATTCAAATACGAAGATTACGTTCAAAAGTGGCTGGATTTAATTAGAGGTAACTTAGCGGAAACAACCATTGATAATTTAAAAATGGGTGCAAAGAAACCACCAATGCCATTTTCAGATGCTCGACTATTAAATGTGTTACAGCATACTTTTTGGTTTTTACCAACGGTTGCATCTTGTCATGCAATGAAAAATTTAATAGATCAAAAGCAAAATAAATTTTACCATGATTATGAAGTTGTTGTAAGTGCAGGAACAGGAGCTGGTATTGGTGTTGAAGCATTAAAACCAGTAGAAAAAGCTTTAGGCAATCCATTACAAACTAAAACAATAACACTTTCTTGTGGTAAATTAACAACTGGTGTTTCTGTCAAACCATGGACAGGAATATTTATGTTACGTAATTCATCAAGTCCCGAAACATATTTTCAAGCTGCATTTAGAGTGCAAACACCTTGGACTGTAAAAAATCCTGATAAGAATGCTCCTAATCGTGAAGAAATAATAAAACATGAATGTTATGTTTTTGATTTTGCTCCAGATAGAGCTTTACGACAAATTGCAGATTATAGTTGTCGACTAAATGTTGGTGAAAGTAATCCCGAAAAGAAAGTTGAAGAATTTATCAACTTCTTGCCAGTTTTGGCTTATGATGGTAGTTCAATGAAAGAAATCGATGCTGCTGGAATTTTAGATATTGCAATGAGCGGAACAACTGCAACACTATTAGCAAGACGATGGGAAAGTGCTTTATTGGTTAATGTTGATAATTTTACTTTACAAAGGTTGATGGATAATGAGGCTGCAATGCAAGCCTTAAGTAACATTGAAGGCTTTAGAAATCTAAATCAAGACATAGAAACTATTATCAATAAATCAGAATCTATTAAAAAAGCAAAAGCCGAAGCAAACGAAAAAGAGCTTACTAAAAAAGAAAAAAAAGAACTTTCAGACGAAGAGAAAGAATACAAAAGCATCAGAAAACAAATTCAAGAAAAGCTTATCAAATTTGCTACTCGTATTCCTGTATTTATGTATTTAACTGATTACAGAGAAAGAAGTTTAAAAGATGTAATTACTCAATTAGAACCTGCATTATTCAAAAAAGTAACAGGATTAAATGTTAAAGATTTTGAATTGTTAGTCAGTCTTGGTGTTTTCAATAGTGCATTAATGAATGATGCTGTCTATAAATTTAAACGATATGAAGATGCAAGTTTGTCATATTCTGGCATTAACAAACATCCTGAGGATAAAATAGGTCTTTATGATACGGTAATAAGTGCGGAGGAATTTAAACAAGAATTTGAGAATATCTAAAATGCTATCTGTAAAAGGGAATAAATCTAATTTTTAAAATGTAGAATTTAAAAACAATACACTATGAGCCAACAATTGTATTTCAACCTACTAACTTTTGAATGGCCACAAAAGCCAATAACATTATACTTTAGTTTAGAACAAATTAGAGGAAGTGTTTTGGTGTATAAATCTAACTACCCAAACAACATAAATGAAATTTTCCCCAATCTAGGAAACGAGGGTATTGAGAAAATCTACACCTCTTTCGATAATAATCTCGAAGGTACTACCCCATTGGACATTGATTTCAATGATAAAAATGTTTTTTTCTATAAAGATTTTTTGAATTATAAACTCTACAATCATTTCAAGTCGGTTAAGGGAGTTATAGCTTCAAAGAACTTTATCAAAGAACCTCAAATTTGGATAAATATTGAAAAAGAACAAACAAAAGACTTTTGGGTGTTCAATAAATTTTCTTTAAAAATTCAATTCAGTAAAGTATCAAAATTTCCTGAGTTAGTTATCGCCTATGACGACACTTCAAAAATGTATAAAAAATCAGTAGTTGAAGTACTAGAAGATATTGCTCCAATTCATATTAAAAAGATAATTACAAATAAATCCGTCTATAACTATCAAAAGATTTCTCCAGAACTAAAAACAAGTTTAGATCTTGAGAAAACATGGCCTATTCTAAATCGTGATTTAGCTTCAAAACTAAACATCGAAGTTGAGATTGAAAAAACAAAAAATAAATACACACGTTATAAATTAGCAATAGACGATTTTGTCAACACCTATTTAGATAATAAAGATTTCAAAACCCTGATTCCCTTACATTCCTCAGAATACTTAAAAGTCGAAGAAACAAGGATATTAAACGTAGATAAAAATTGTAATGAGTTAATATTTAAAGATTATGTTATTGGTTCCATTCCAAAAATAGATTTCCCGAGAAATGGTGCTTTAGTAACATCTCCAAAACCAAACATTACTATTTTCTATATTTATCACGAAAGTCATGCAGAAGTCTGTAGTTCATTAAGTAAACACTTAAAAAATGGTACAGGAGATTATTACAAAGGTCTTTACAAGTTTGCTAATATCGAATCGCATACCGATATGACATTAGCTATAAAATACAAAGATGAAAATAATCCATTGCCTGAGATTTTAGAAAAGTTAAATAGTGCTAATTTTAATTATGATAATACCTACGTGGCGTTTTATATTAGTCCGATTGGTAAGTTTGATGAAGATAAATCACGCAAAAAAATATATTATCGAGTAAAAGAAGAATTACTAAAGAGAAGAATTATTTCACAAGTAATAGATTACGATAAACTAAAGTCAAAAATTAATAATTATCAATTTGAATTAAACAATATCTCATTAGCATTATTGGCTAAATTAGAAGGTAAACCTTGGCAATTATCTACAAGTCCAAACAAAGATTTAATCATTGGTGTAGGTGCATTTAGAAACATAGATGAAAATACGCAATATGTAGCAAGTGCATTTAGTTTCAATAATAGTGGGTCTTTCAAAAAGTTTGAATATTTCACGAAAAGCGATACAGTTCAACTAGCAGGTTCAATATGTAATGCGATAGATCAATATGCAAAACTAGAAGACAATCCAACCAAAGTAGTAATACACTTTTATAAAGAAATGAGCGACAAAGAGCTAAAACCTATCATTCAAAAAATGAATAGATTAAACTTAAATTGTCCATTATACATCATTAACATAAATAAAACTGATTCAGAAGATTTAATAGCTTTTGATATGAATTGGCACAATCGTTTAATGCCCAGAAGCGGAACAATAATCAAGATTGGTAAAAAGCAATTTTTACTTTTCAACAATACAAGATACAACGATTTTGACAAACATTCTGATTTAGAAGGCTACCCATTCCCTATTAAATTGGGTATTTCATCACCAAATAATGAAGAAGAATTAGACAGTTACGAAATCAAAAAACTAATTGAGCAAGTATATCAATTCAGTAGATTATATTGGAAATCATTAAGACAACAAAACGTACCTATAACCATCAAATATCCAGAAATGGTAGCCGAAATAGCACCTCACTTTGAAAGTGGTAACATTCCACCTCACGGTAAAGAGATTTTATGGTTTTTATAATATCAAGATGAAAGAACAAAAACAGTTAGAAAATCTATTCTTACATATTTTCCAGACAAGGGAATACATAATTAATTCTCTTGAACTAAAAAAGTATTCTGAATTAGAGAAAAAAGGGATAATAAAAAATAATTCAGATGGTAATTATGAAGTGGATTTATATTCATCATATATATATGATCACTTAAAAAAATTAGTTACGATTAAACTAGCTACTGGCTTAACTGATGACATTGAGGAATCTTTCAAAACTATTCATAATCTTGAAGAACTAATAAAGAATGAATATAATTATGGTAATATAATAAATGCTTACACTCAAATATTTGATGCATTTAGAGTTCATTATTTAACAGAATTAGATACAAAAGGGATAGATGTTATATTATATTTCAATGAGCTAAAAAAGAAATCTAATGTAATTTATGAGTTAAGAAATTTTGAAAAAATATTTTTTATTTTTCTTGTTTCAAAAGATATTAGCATTGAACAAACAAGTGAATTTTTAGAAGCAAATAATGATGAAAACAGCAGACATTACTTAAATAATTACCTGTATTCGATTATTGAAAAAAAAGTAGAATTTTCAATTAATTTGATTGAATATCTTTCAAAAAAACATGAAAATGAAACACCTCATTATCTAGTAATTTTAATTAGTTCTTTAATTAATAAAGGGCAAATAGAATATTTAGTAAAACTTAAAGAGAGGTTAACAAAATCCACAAAAGAAGCATTATGGGCTTATACCTTACTGAATATTAATTCACAAATATTATATAATGAATTATTAGAAATCTTAGTAAAGGATAATAGTATTGAATATTTATATCATAAAACTAGAATAATTGAAAGCTTAATGAACTCCCAGTTTATTACTTCTGAAGATTCTGAAACGCTATCAAACAAATTATTTGAGTTTTTTGAAAATCCTGATGATAATGAAATACACAGCTATTTCCATACAATTACATATGGTTTTGAAAAATTTGAAGATTTAAAATACGAACTTTTGCATGGTTACCTAAACCGAACACAGAACATCAAAACAATAAGTTCTTTCTTTTATAATTTTAAAGAACCCAAATATTTATTTCATTTAATTGGTGTCATTTATAATAATGGTTGGCATAGAAACTCTATAAATCTTTTTGAACAACCATTATCACATTTTTGGTCAACTTCAAGAGACAAAACAGAAGAATTTATTTTATCATTAATTTCTACCAAACAAAAAACAGGTTTATTACCTATTGAAATAATTATGACTGGTAGAGAAACACCAATGCAAATTGATTTATTAAAACTTAATACTGAACAAGAACAAGTTTTAGCAATAGCAATGATTTGCAATTTCCCACATTCATTTGACAAACTATTACCAATATTAATCAAATTAAAAGATTCTAAATTCCCCAAAGTGATTGAAAACCTTCAAATGCAGTTAAGCATTCTTGTTTATGAATGTTATAACGAAACATTAATTGAATGGTTAGAAAACTTAATACCAAAATCAAGAAAGAAAACTGCGTTTTTGAAACCTATAAAACTATCTCTTGAGCTATATAAAGAGATTAAAGAGTTAAAACATAAGAATAACGACTTAAATCCTTATTACAATGAAAAATCATTAATGGATTTATATTATAATTTAGAAAACGAAAATAGAGCTAAAATGATGGAAAGCGTCAGAAATAACCCTACGGGTCTTTCGAGCATGTTTAAAAATACATCTATAATTCGAGGTAATAGTTGGCGTTTCGAACATGAAGAAAATGTTATGCCACTAGGTAAAGTAGAAACTCAAATGTATATAGATACCAGAGCCTATAAAAATCCTGAATTATATGAATATCAACTTCAAAGATTCAATAAATAATGAATATCAAACCTACAATAATAAAAGAGTATTTACAATCTTTAAAGGAAGATAATGAATTAGATGTAATCTTTACAATTTTACTTCAAACACTTGAATATGAAATACTCTCTACTCCAAAAGAATATAAAGGCTTTTCTCAATATGGCAAAGACATAGTAACTGTAAGAGTAGATCCTACGGATGGTATAAAAAAACGATTCTATTTTGAGTTAAAAGCTGGTGATATTGACTCACAAAAATGGAATATGCCCGATAATGGAGTACGAGATACTCTTAGAATGACTGTCGATGCCGATTTTAAAACTACTTATAAAGATTTCGATAAGTTACCAATTAAAGTTATTTTGGTATTTAATGGAATGGTAAGTGAAAAAATTCGAACATCACTTAATGGTTTTTCTCAAAAAGAATTTATTGAAAAAGGTATTGAATTTGAAGAGTGGAATATCTATAAAATTTCTGAATTACTCTCAAATGAAATTTTTAGTAAATATTTATTGATTAATGATGAAAATATTAGACTTTTCAACAGAGTTTTAGTAAATCTAAATGTAGGTGAAAATGTTTCAAATGATTTTGATTCACTATTGAATAATTTACTATTTAAAAATTCATTTACTAAAACAAAAGGCAAATTAAGTCGCTCACAAAAACTTATATTTCAATCCGTTAACTTAATAGCATATATAATTTATACAGAATCAAAAAACTACAATAACTTATCAATTGCAAAAAAATACTTAACTCATTTAATACTAAAATATTGGTATTGGATTTTAAAAAACAAATTAGAAACGAACAAAGAAATTTTAGCTTTATTCAGTCAATTTTACATTTTTTATAATTCCACTATTGAAGAACTTTTAGAAAGGAATTTAAATCTATTAGAATTAAAGGATGGCTTACACTATGAAAATGGAGGTAGATATGAACAGATAGGTTATACAATTAGAAGTTATGATTTTAATGTATTACTAAATAGTTTTATTATCTCTTTAAAAGATAAAATTCAAAAAGACCAGTATAAAGGCTATAATGATAGAATAAACAACACCTTACAGAATATAAATGTTCTTTCAAGACCTTTACTAGATATTCACTCAATTCCTATAATTGACAATATTAATCTATTAATTTATTTTGGCGACATTGAATCAGCGAAGCAATATCTTATGAATATATTAGGTTATTTAAAGTTTCTTAAAAAGAAATATAATAAATTTCCGGATGCAGCAAACAATATAGAGAGTGTAATAAAATATACAGTTACTGGCATAAAACCTGTTTATTATATTGATTCTGTTTCACCATTATTAGCAATTATAATGGAATATATCGCAATATTAGATTTAGAAAAAGCATACTATGAAACAAGAAAATTCATCATTGAAAATGATATTACTTTAGGTTTATTTATTCCGCATCATAGCATTAATTCCAATTCAAAACATCTTATTGAAGATACTGAAAATGATTTAGAAGAACAATTATTTTCGAGGTCAGTTAATGAAGGTTATCAAATTGAAACAAGTATGTATTCTGAATTTGACAAAGAATTATCATTTCAAGATTTCAAGAGTAAAATTTTAAAAAGAAAAGAAGAATTTCAATATGAATACAGAACTGATAAATATGGTTTCTCTTCATTAAGAACAATTGCTCATTATTATTTCAAAACACCTTATTTCCCTGATTATTGGCGTTATCATTTAAAATAGGAACGCTATCGCTGTCGTATTTGCATCCCACCCAGCCCAACGCTCCCAGCCGCACAAGTGGTTTCTCCCACCGCACTCAGCACTTGTTTCCCCAACGGTACAGCACTTTTATTTTCCTGTTTTATTTTCCCAACCCCATCGCACATAAAACAGGAAAATAAAAGAGCTGTACTTCCAACCCTAAAAACAAGAGCTGAAACCCAACGCTAAAACCACTCCCAAGCTATTTTACATAATGAAGGCAACATTATAGTTCAAAAAAAAGAGATAATATTGGAAAAACGTTATTTTTTTGAACTATAATTTCATTATGTAAAATAGCCGCACTCCAACGCTCCCACCCGAAATAGGAACAGTATTTTCATTGTTTTTTGAAGGTGCAATACAATTCCATAACAACACTTCAGCAAGCATTGAAAACCCTAATTTCAATCAACACTCTTGCACCCTCAAAAATCAAAACCAAGAAAGAGTAACAAATTTTAGTGCTGGATATAAAGCAGTTTTATTTGTTTTTTCAATGGTTTTTATATCCAACCCTTAAAATCTGTTACCCTTTCAGAACTACCCGATTCAAAAAGAAAATCCCACCAAAAAACAACTCCCGATTAAGTCAAGGAAACAAAACAAAAAAAATAAAAAAAAGAATGCAAAGGTAAGTTTCGGGTTTACAAAAAAGCAAGTTCAAGCCTACGGTTTTTAAAAAAATCTCCACCCAAACATTTCCAATCCACTTCCCGATTAAACAACGAAAACCCTATTCCAGTTCAACCATATGGGTAGTATTTTTTTAAAAAAACTTGCTTTTTTGAAACCCTACACTAGAACAGATGGCTTTCTTTTTTTTCCTTTTTTCTTTTGAAAAATTTTATGGCGAAGCATGAAATGCGAGCATAACTTTAAATCCGATATTATGACTTATCACAACGTATTTACACACCAAAAAGACAGAATTTACAGCCAACCCCACTTCTTCGTTTTAAGCAAAGGAAATAATAGCGGAAAACCTCTAAAAGAACCTTGCCCGAACTGCTTCGTAATACTGGTAAAAACCGAAGAAGAAGCCGAAAACCTCTATTGGATAGCATTAAGCTTATGGAAATCAAAATTCTGGTATCAACACTTAGTCGGTTCAGTTATTCCGTTTCTTCGATTACAGGAGTTTAAAAGCAATTTCAGAGATAAAGTGCTACAAATCTACAAGGAACACAAAAAACACACTGAAAACGTGGAAAAACTCAAAAAACTAGAAAGTCTATCAACTATCTACAGCAAAAATTTAGACACCATAGAAAGATTAAAAGCTGCAATACTTCATTATTACCTGTAATCCAAGCCCGATTTTTTCGGGCTTTTTCTTTAAAATTCTCATTGAAAATTTGTCATATATGACACTAAAAAAATGTCCCTGCATTATTTTGCACTTTGACATAAATAACTTGTCATAACCCAAGCAAAGCAACAAAACGCAAAAGAATGCAAAGCCTTATTTAACAAGAGTTTAGCACAATTATTGCCCTATATTTACACAAATGGTACAGCTCTTGGACAAAGCCGTACCAAGTCCAAGTAAGTTATTAATTCATAAAAATTTTCATCAAATGGGAAAAATTAATCAAGGTATTCTAGGAGGAGTATCAGGTAAAGTAGGTAATGTTATTGGTGGTAACTGGAAAGGGATTGACTACATCAGAGTTAAACCTTCAAATGTTGCAAATCCAAGAACAGCAGGTCAAGTAATGCAAAGAACAAAATTTACTGTGACTTTAGAGTTTTTACAAGCGATTAAGCCTTTTGTTAAAGCAGGTTACAGAAACCTTGCAAACAAAAAGACAGAGTTTAATGCTGCAATGTCTTACATCTTAAACAATGCAATTACAGGAGTAGATCCTGATTACATTGTAGATTACACATTAGCACTTTTGAGTAGAGGTGGTTTATCAATGCCTTTAAACCCTTCAGCTGATGCTTCAACTTCTGGAGAGGTTACATTCACTTGGGGAGACAACTCGGCTGAGAGTAATGCAAATGCTACTGATAAAGTAATGTTGTTAGTTTACAACCCAGCTAAAAAAGAATCTGTTTCAATTGTTGGGGATGGAAACACTCGTGTTGATGGTTCTTACAACGTAGCTATTCCAACTACCTATGCAGGAGACACTTTAGAGCTTTTTATAGCGTTTATGTCGGCTGATGGAACACAACTATCAAACAGCATGTATTTAGGCTCTCAAATCGCAGGATAAGTTTAAATTACTTAAAATTAAGTCGCTCATAGTAGCGACTTTTTTTATATATTTACATGCTGATAAATAAATCAACTTTCCTTTATTTACTTGTTTTTAAGCCTTTGTTTATAAGAATTTGATGCTTATTTGTTGCCCAAACCTTGTAAAGCATTATAAATACTACTAACTTCAAATATTGTATCGGAAAGTAAGTTATTTATGTATTTTTAAAATTATTTTTAAAGCTTGAAAAACTATCATAATCCAAAAATGAAAAAATATTTTCTACACCTCAACAATGAAACTATCGGCCCTTTTGCCCTTGAGGAATTAAAAGCTAATCATATAACTCCATCAACTCCAGTGTGGTTTGAAGGAATGGAAAACTGGCAATATGCAACTGATATTCCTGAATTAAAATCAGTCTTAATTGCAACTCCACCACCTATAAAATCATTTAATGCGGCTCCTCCTGTAGCCAGAATAACACATACTGAAAAACCATCAACTATTTTAGGATTGTCAAAAAATGCTTTTTGGGGAAGTATTGTATTGTTACTTTTAACCATTGGAACCATAGCTTTTGATAACTATCAAGATACTCGTAGCGAAGAATTGGAACGTAAAAACAAAATAACAGAAAGAGAAAATCAACAGTTTTTATTGCAACAAAAAGAAATTGAAGAACAAAAAGCGCGTATTGCACAAACTGAAAAAGCCGAAGCGGAACGACAGTTAAATGAACGCAAACAAACTATAAACAGCCGACTTATTGAGATTAAATCCTTGCTTGCTGAAAACAAAACCAATTTAGAAGATGCTAAAAATAAATTAGTAAAAGCTAAAGATTTTAAAGTTCTACGCACTAGCAACGAAAGAAATGAAGAAATTAATACGTTGCAAACACAAATTGATTTTTTGAAAGACGAAATCTTAAAACTTGAAGAAGAGTCAAATCAATTGAGTTTAGAATTAGAGAGAATTAATTAAAAATATTTGATCTTTTGGTTTAGCCAAAAATATATTAGACCGTTTGTGAGACTGTAATTAAAACTATTGCCAATAACGCAAATAGCAGTCCTAAATAATTCCATTTGGATAGTTTTTCCTTAAAAACCAATACTCCTACTACACTACCTATTATAATTACGCCCATATTCATTCCTCCAAAAACAGTTGACGGGTTTTGAGCAAATTCCTTATGTGCCTTGAGGTAAAAAAGAATATTACCAAAATTTACAATTCCTACCAAAGTTCCAAAGAGAATACTTTTAGGATATATTTTTACTTTCCTAAAAACTATTTCGTAAGCAACTACAAAAAACATTATGCACATTGCGATTCCAAAAACAAAGAATAATGAAGTAGTATAAGGCAAAGTGGTATAACTAGCAATTTGCTTGAAAAGAATATCAATAACACCAAAACCAATAAAAACCACAACTGGGTATTCCCATTTATTTTTGGTATTTTCTGACGGCTTAGCAAGTATCAACAAAAGAGCTGGAAATCCAATTAGAAAAGCTATAATCTTAATTACACTGAAATCTTCTTTGAATAAAAACCAGGCTGCCAAGATAGGAATAAACAAAGAAAGTCGTTGAGCCGCATCAGTTTTTACAATTCCCATATGCTTTATAGAAGCCACTAAAAAAAGAAAAACTGTGGGTAATAAAATACCTAATGCTGCATATATCATCCAAGGAGCATCTGATTGCAATTCGGTAAAATCTGGTTGAAGTGAAAAGTAACAAAGTATAAGAGCAAACACGTAATTAGAAGCTACAATTTGGGTAGTACTACGTATATTTTTTCGAGCAATTTTAAAAAGAACTCCAACAGTTACGCTGCAAATAATACTTAAAACTAGATATAACATGACTTTATATTTATTACGCTAAAGTACTATTTATATGTTTATTCAAAACTAGAAATAAAGCCAAATCAAGATACTTCATTCGAGTTTTCATTTTTGTAAATGAAGCCAATTAGTATTGTTTTTTTTTATGATTTAAATAGATTTTAAATTATTCGTAATTAAGAAGAATAAAATTATCAAATTAAAGATATACAAATAAAAAATACTTGAATTATTATTATATAATTTCAATAAATAGTGTTTTTTTTTCAATATTTGTATATTAAGAAATAATTATAAAAAACAATCCGAATCTAAGTAGATTAGATTTGTTCATTTTTGGCAAGCAAAAAAAATAATAGTCTTATTTTGAATAATTTATTGTTGTTCACGTTAAAAACTACTATTTTTCGCTACTATAAAATCCAGAAAACATAACATTAACAAATGATTCAAGATATTTCATTGGGACTACTCGATACCTATAAAGAAACTATCAATTCATACGATGAAGTTTTGGACCAAAACGGCCAAGTAAAGCCGTATTGGCAAGGTCTTTTTGATACATTAGATTCTATTGGAATTAAAGAATTAGAATTGCGTAATCAAGAAATCATAAAAAAATTAAAGGAAAACGGTGTTACCTATAATGTTTATGACTCTAATAATAAATCCAATCGAGCGTGGAAACTTGATCCTATTCCGTTTTTAATTCACCAATCTGAGTGGGAAACAATCGAAAAAGGATTAAAGCAAAGAGCCCACCTACTAGATTTGATTTTGAAGGATATTTATGGTCCTCAACTATTGATAAAAAATGCAATTATTCCTCCTGAATTAATATATGATAATTCTGGTTTTCTATTACCTTGCTTTGATATCAAACAAAAATCCAATAAACAATTGCTTAATTATGCCGTTGATTTAGCGCGTGGTCCTGATGGAAAAATGTGGTTATTAGACAACCGAACCCAATCACCATCTGGAGCAGGATATGCACTCGAAAATAGAATTGTAATGAGTAAGGTTTTACCTGAACTCAATAAAAAAACATACCGAAGCAGACTTTCGCCTTATTTTAGTCAGTTGCAACAAACTGTTGATTCCTTAGGGAATAATACCAATGAAAATCCAAATGTGGTCTTCCTGACTCCAGGTCCAGGAAATGAAACCTATTTTGAACATGTCTACCTTTCTTCATACTTAGGATATACTTTAGTACAAGGAAATGATTTGTTAGTTAGAGATGGTTTTGTATGGTTGAAATCTATAGATCAATTGGAACGTGTTGATGTAATCATAAAACGCCTCGATGATGCATGGTGTGATCCTCTTGAATTAAGAAGAGATTCTTTATTAGGAATTCCCGGTTTATTACAAGTAATTCGTTTAGGGAATGTATCTGTTTTAAACCCTCCGGGAACTAGTGTTTTAGAAAATTATGGTTTAATGGCATTTATGCAAAATGCATGTAAATTTTTACTTAACGAACCATTGCTGATGAATTCAGTAGCTACATGGTGGTGTGGACAAACAAAAGAATTGAATTTTGTTCTAGAAAATTTACCCAAATTAATCATCAAAAAGACAAACCGAAAACAAGGTTTTAGATCTATTTATGGTCGTTTATTGAATGAGGAACAATTAGAGGATTTAAAGAATCTAATTCTAAAAAATCCAAAAGAATTTGTAGCTCAAGAAGAAGTAAGTTTATCAACAACTCCTTCTTTTATAAACGGAACTATAGAACCAAGATTCGCTGCCATGAGAGCCTTTTTAGTCGCTGATGGTGATGATTATAAAGTAATGCAGGGAGGCTTGACAAGAAGTTCTGCTGTAAAAGGGAAATTTGAAATTTCGAATCAATTAGGTGGGATTTCAAAAGATACTTGGATTATAACAGATACCGCAAATGAATATATTGAAAAAATTGTAGAACGAAAAAATACAAATAACCAATTAAATAATTCACTGACAAGTAGAAATGCAGAAAATCTATTTTGGGTTGGTCGCTTGTGCGAAAGAACAATAGCGCTAAGAAGTTTTCTAAAAATAATCCTGAATAGACTTAATGAAAACGTAACTACTAAAGAAAATAAACAACCTGAGTTTCTAATTGTTCTACTAAAATCATTAACGCATCTTACTCAAACTTATCCAGGATTTGTAGGTGACAAATCTAAAGATGGGGAATTACTTAATAATGACACCATTTTTGAAAACCCTATTTCTGAATTGCTGCTTTTGATAAATGATTCTCGAAAAACGGGATCGGTTACCTATAATGTTCAAGCTTTACTGAACACCATTAATCAGGTTAGTGAAAAATGGAATCATGATACCAGACGCATCATCAATTTAGTGGAAGATAGTTTATCATCACTCAAAAACACCAATACAAATAATATCAATCAGGTAAATCATGCGTTAGACAAATTGCATATTCGTCTTTTTTCATTTTATGGAAATATATACGAAACACTTCCTAGAGATAATGGATTTTACTTATTGGAAACTGGTAAAAATGTAGAGCGAATTCTAACTTTAATTTCTGTTTTACGATCTACTTTCAGCTATAAAAAAATTGATGAAGAAGAAACCGTTTTAATGGAAGCAATTCTAGAAAACCATCATTTATTAGCGCAATATAGAAATATTTACAAATCGCATTTGAGTTTAAAAGCAGTTATTAATATGGTGTTTCTAGAAAAGAACTTGCCTTTTACACTCTCTTATTTATTAGACACACTTTCACAATACTTGGATAAATTACCAAAAACAATGGAACCAAACCGATTGAGCATTGCCGAAAAATCTGTTTTGGAAGCAAGTACAATTATAAAATTAATCAATGCCGAAAGTTTAATACAAGTAGATGAAGCAACTCAATTCAGACCTGAGTTAGATCAAACCCTTTCGAATGTTTTCGAATTAATTTCGAATGTTTCAAATAACTTAGCGAGCTTGTATTTTAATCATTCCGTACTACAACATTCTGTTTTGGACACACTTGAAAATATAGATTCTGATGAAATATAAATTAAAACATCAAACAATTTATACCTACGTAAATGCAGTTCATAATTACCAAAGTATTGTGTGCTTACAACCGCTGAATTCTGCTAAACAAATATGCAGTAACTTCAAAATAGAAATTGAACCTAGACCTGCCAAAATTTATAGTCGGAAGGATTTTTTTGGAAATACTTTGCACTATTTTTCGCTTCATGAATCGCATAAATCTCTGAAGGTTTTAGTATCTAGCGACATTGAAGTTCTTAATGATATTATTCAGCCTTTAAATCCAATTAGCTGTGAAGATGCAAGGAAAAAATTCCAAATGGATCATTCACTAAAAATTGAAGTTTTACAATATCAATTGCCAAGCCAATTCATACAATGGGACGAGGAAATAATTGCTTTTGCACAAAGTTGCCTCCTTCCAGAGATTTCGCTTTTTGAAGGAATTTTAAATTTAATCAAAAAAATATACACCGAATTCCAATTCAAATCTGGCTCAACAAATATAAATACTCCATTAAAAACCGTTTTAAAAGAGAGAAAGGGAGTTTGTCAAGATTTTTCACATTTAGCGATTGCTAGTTTGAGAAGTGTTGGTATTCCTGCTCGATACGTGAGTGGTTATATTGAAACTTTACCGCCAAAAGGCAAACCTAAACTTGAAGGTTCTGATGCGTCACACGCTTGGATATCAGTATATATTCCAGAAATGGGTTGGTGCGAATTTGACCCAACTAACAATATGATTCCGCAACAAAGACATATTGTAACTGCTTATGGAAGAGATTTTGCTGATGTATCTCCGCTTAAAGGAATCATTTTTAGTTCCGGAGAACATAAAGTAAAAGTTGAAGTTGATGTTATTCCAGTCTAATAATTTAAAAAAAACAAACTCATAAAAAAAAAGCACCCCCTACTAACGGCTCGAAAAGCATCGATTATAGATCAGAATACAGCAAATGCTTTATTTATGGAAATTATGGAATCAGAAATACCGTTTGGTTATCAACAAGCTAATTGCCATAATATTTCGCATTACATAAGTTTGCTATTTGAATCTAAAGGGTATTCTTGTGCCAAAATTTGGGCATTTGCACCTGTAATTTACTCCGTGTCTAGTTCAAAATTAATTTCGTTTACAGATAAAAAAAAACTATCCCCAAACGGAAAAATTGACTGGGGTTATCATGTTGCTCCAATATTACAAGTCAAAATTGGAAATAAGGTTCGCAAAATGGTTATTGACCCAAGTCTGTTTCCTAGAGGTCCTGTTCGATATAGAACTTGGTTAGGCAAACTCAAAACCAGAAAACTTATTTATCTGATTATGGATTCTGATTGGTATTTATTTAATTCTTCAATTATTCCTAATTATCAATTACAATTTAATTCTGAGGAGGATTTACAACATATAAACAAACCAAATCTAAAATTACCAGAATCCTTTTCCAATAAATTAATTACTGATTTTTTTAAATATGAAGAAGATTGCAAAAATAATCATTGGGTAGAAAAAGGACTTGCTATCAATGAAACCGCAATTGAATTCTACAATACCGAAATTAAACCCATACTCAGTTTAGGTTCCCACAAAGAATTAGTAAATGATTATAAAAATTTAGTAGGGAATGTTTTCAATTTTGAAACCATATTTAGAGATGAAATGCAGAATGACGAAATGAATATGGAATTCCAAAATAAGCACCAAATCATAATTGCAAAATACCGCACAATTTATGCTTCTAATGTATTGAAATGGCAAGAATCTTTGGCGAAATTAAACAAATAGCATGGGCCAAAGCATACTTTTTTATAAGAAATAAAAAAGGTTTAGACGTTAATCTAAACCTTTTTTTGTATTTACAATTTATTGATAAAACTACCGTAAATATCTTTGAATTGATATCCTTCTGAAAAACGATCTTTGCTCAATTTTTTATATTCAACTAGCCCCCAAAGAATAAATTCTTTCATAAAAAACTTATCTTCTTTTTTAATTTCTGGCTGGTATTTTTTGATTAAAACCTCTAGAGGCACAATACTTCCTAAGATTTTTTGGTACTCCTCATCAGAACAATCATCTAATAATTCAAATCCGCTTTCCGCAAAAAACCATTCTACAATATCCGTATAAGGATTTTTCTCTCCTTGTTTTTCTAATTTTTCAATTTTTGGAAAATAAGCTGGGAAGAACGTATGAATGGCATCGCCTATTAAATGTTGTGCTACAAGAGCTGCACCTTCCTGCTCCCCTTCATAAACCAATTCCACTTTACCTGTAATAGAAGGAATTATTCCCATAAAATCAGACAATCGTAAAGTAGTTTTATCTGCTCCTGATTTTAAGGCACGACGTTCTGCTGTACTTAATAAATTTTCAAAAGCAGTAATACTTAATCGCGCGCTTACTCCGCTTTTATGATCTATAAATTCACTTTCTCTAGCTTCAAAACTAATTTGTTCCAATAAATCTTTTGCTAATGAAGGAACATAAACTAAATCACTTTGCAATATATCTAACTTAGCTTCTTGCTCCGTAATTGTTCTAGCAATTTTTATAGTTTCTGGATAATGTGTCAAAATTTGGGAACCAATTCTATCTTTTAATGGTGTCACAATACTTCCTCGGTTAGTATAATCTTCTGGATTTGCAGTGAATACAAATTGCATGTCAAGTGGCATTCTGATTTTAAATCCTCTGATTTGAATATCACCTTCTTGCAGGATATTGAATAACGCAACTTGAATTCGAGCTTGTAAATCTGGTAATTCGTTGATGACAAAAATAGAACGGTTTGCACGAGGAATCATCCCAAAATGAATCACACGATCATCTGCATAAGATAGTTTTAAATTAGCTGCTTTTATTGGATCTACATCACCTATCAAATCTGCAACAGTAACATCAGGAGTAGCTAATTTTTCATAAAAACGATCGCTTCGATGCAACCAAGAAATTGGAGTGTCATCCCCTTTTGCAGCAATAATTTCTTTAGCAAATCGCGAAATAGGTTTTAACGGATCGTCATTAATTTCTGAACCGCTCACATACGGAATGTATTCGTCTAGCAATTCAATCATTTTTCGAGCCAACCGAGTTTTGGCTTGACCACGAAGACCTAATAAATTGATGTTATGACGGGATAAAATGGCACGTTCTAATTCAGGAATTACAGTATTCTCGAAGCCATGAACACCTTCGAAAGTTTTGATTCCTGATTTTATTTTTTCTCTAAGGTTAGCACGCAATTCATCCTTAATACTTTTACTTTCGTAACCCGCTTTTTTTAATTCGCCGAGTGTGTGTATGTTTTCTATTTTCATGTGTGTGAATTGTCTTTCTACTTGTTTCTTTCTCTAATTATTTTATTCTCTTTTTTCTGTTGGTTTCATAATCTTCAAAAATCATTTCACCTAAACCTTTCAAACCGGTATAAAATGCTTTTCCTTGATTTGCCTCTGTAAATCTATTTACAAATTTTTGCAAATAAGGATCATTTGCAATCATAAATGTGGTTATGGGAATATGCAATTTTCGAGCTTGTTGCGCTTGAGTATAACATTTGTCTACAATATATTCATCAAGACCATTGCTATTCATATAATAAGAACCATCTTTTTCACGAACACAGCTTGGTTTACCATCTGTAATCATAAAAATTTGTTTGTTTGTATTTCTCTTTCTACGAAGTAAATCCATAGCCAGTTGTAATCCAGCAACCGTATTAGTGTGGTAAGGCCCGACTTTTAAATACGGTAAATCACTGATAGAAATTGTCCAAGCATCATTTCCAAAAACCAAAATATCTAAAGTATCTTTTGGATAACGTGTTGTAATTAATTCAGCTAGAGCCATTGCAACTTTTTTGGCAGGTGTAATTCGGTCTTCTCCATACAAAATCATACTGTGACTAATATCAATCATCAATACCGTACTCATTTGGGATTTATACTGGGTTTCTTCAACAACCAAATCATTTTCTGTAAGCATAAAATCAGCAACACCATTATTGATTTGGGCATTACGCAAGCTTTCAGTCAAAGAAATTCGTTCCAGTCCATCCCCAAAATGAAATTCACGGAATTCACCCGTATGTTCATCTCCGTTTCCTACATGTTTTGTTTTGTGATTTCCAGTTCCAGAACGTTTTAGATTTCCAAAAATATTGTCCAATGCTTGTTGTCTAATCGCACGTTCAGTCTTGGCGGTAATTCCTATTCCTGAAGTTCCATCGTCTTTTAGTTCTTCTCGGATATAGCCTTTTTTCTTTAAATCTTCAATGAAATCATCAATTGTGTAGTGTTCATCAGTAAGTTTATATTCTTTATCTAATTCACGTAACCAATCGATAGCTTCATCAAAATCTCCTGAAGTATGTGTGATTAATTCTTTGAAAATACCAAAGAGTTTGTCAAACGGAGACTGGAATGGAGCTTCGTATTGCTTGAAATAAAATCCTTTTCTATTATCTTTTTCCATAGAAAATAAATTTACGCCATTTTAAAATGTAGTTCAAACAAACGTTTATTAATTTTTAGTTAAAAACTCAATAAAATAATCCATCTACATAAAACCAACTTCCGTTTTCGAAGACAAAAGTGGAGTCTTCATGATGAATTTGTTTTTTTCCGTTGCAATCTATAAAATAGGCCTTGAATTCTACCGTGTTTTCTGTAGCCTTAATAATTTCTAGTTTCAACCATTTATTACTTACCGACCAATTCAAAATATCAGATTTCAAATGATATTTTCTTTCTGAAACATGAGTAGTTTCAACTAAATAATCGACGGCATGAGTAACATAAGCAACATATCTAGAGCGCATCAAAGCTTCAGCAGTAGGTGCTTTTTTTGTACCATTTATAAAGAGTTCACAGCAGTCTGATGCATTGTTTTGCGAACCACAGTAGCATTTATTTTGCGCCATTTCAAATTAAATTTGGCCGTCAAGTGCAATAATTTTTTGATGCAATTGATTCAACAATACTTGATATTTACTAATTTCAATTAAATCTTCATCATCTTCAAGAAAATCAAGTAATTCATCTAATTCTTCACTTACTTCCGCTAATTTATTGTTTGCTTCTCTTCCGTTTCTATTTGCAATCAAATCAATTATTTCTTGAACTCCTTTTTTAAGATCTGTAAATTTATCTTCCATATTTAGTTGTATTTATTATTGTTCTGAAGCTTTACTATCATTAAACTTCTTCGCTATTTGTTTTAATTTTTCCTTACGAAGAATTTCTGCTTGCTTGACTTTATCTTGCGCTTTGTGCAATTTATCGTTATGCTTTTTAATATTTCTTTCGTTATTTCTACCCATAATTAAGTTTGTTATTCTTCTCAGACTTTTGACAAAGATAAAAATTAGTTTAGCTATTCCCTTGTTATTAAAGAGAAAACGAGAGATTTAAGAAATTTACTAAAAAGAGTTTTAAATAATTCTTTAAAATTGATAGTAACTTTAAATAAAAATAGTTAATTTTAAATTTATAATCGAAAATGAAATACAGATAATTTAAAATTAACTTTTATTATCTATACAACTCGCTTAGCCCCGAAGCCTATCAAAACAATAAATGATGACTAAAAACAAATGGTCAAATTTCGTAAATTGGTTTGTAATTAGACCTAAGACTTCAGGTTTCTTAATATTCCTTGTGTTAAGCGTCGCTATTATTTTAATTAGCGTACAACGTTATTACATCCTCAAAGAAGAACAAGAAACCGAAATGAATTTTGTTTTAAAGGATATTCATCAAAAGATTGAACAATCGCTCAAAAACTGTTATGTAACCACAACTGCCCTTGCTCTCACTATTAATGATAATGGGATTCCTAAAAACTTTGATGCAGTAAGCAAGCAATTGCTAGAATCAAATCATATTGTAAGTGTTGTACAATTAGTTCCAAACGGAATTATCAAGTATGTCTATCCTCTGAAAGGGAATGAAGCCGCATTAGGATTAGACATTCTTAGTTCAAAATCTCTTAAAGATGAAGCGTGGAAAGCGGTTAAAACCAAAAAAATCTATTTTGCAGGCCCTTTAAATCTAAAACAAGGAGGTTTTGGAATTGTTGGCAGACTTCCTGTTTATAATAATGATAATAAATTTTGGGGATTTTCAGCCGTTGTTATAAAATTCAGTTCCTTACTAAAAGCTTCCGGAATTGAAACTATCGATAAATCTAAATATTCGTTTCAATTTTCAAAGATAAATCCAGAGACAAAGGCTGAAGAGTTTCTTATTCATAATAAATTTGACACTACTAAAAATGATTTTGTGTCCTATCAAATGCCTGATAGTGATTGGAAAATATATTTGATTTCAAAAAAGTCGAATTTTAATAATGCTATAATTTTACTACCTGGCATATTAGGGCTGATTTTAGCAATTCTATTTGGTATTTTAACAACAAAACTTATTGAAAAACCAAAAGAATTACAATTATTGGTGAACAATCAATCATCAACAATTTTAAAAAACGAAATGAAATTTAAGGCTATTTTTGATCAAGCCACAGTAGGTTTTGCAATTATTGGAGCCGATTCCGGAAATTTTATTGAAGTAAATAGTAAGCTGTGTAGCATGTTAGGCTATACACAAGAAGAGTTTATAGATAAAAATTTTTCGCTTTTTACGCATCCTGATGACATCAGTAAAAGCATTCAGAATTTAAAGAACTTACGAGAAGGAAAAGTCAGAGAATATTCGGCTGAAAAGCGTTATATAGCAAAATCTGGGAAAATTATTTGGGTCAATGTAACCGTTTCACCACTTTGGAAAGCAAATGAAGCTCCAAGTACTAATATTGTTTTTATAAAAGATATTACCTTACGTAAAAAAGCGCAGTTTTTAATTGAAAAAAGCGAAACTCGTTTTAGAACACTCTTTGACAGTTCTCCACTTCCGTTATGGGAGCAAGATTTATCGGGAGTAAAAAAGCATTTATATGATTTAAATTTAATGCACAAAGACCCTGAAATTGTATATGACTTTTTTGATAAAAATCCAGATGAAATAAATCGTTGCGTTTCATTAACAAAAATAATCGATGTTAATTATGAATGTCTGAATCTACTTAAAGTTGAAGACAAAACCACGTTTTTTGAGAATCTTACACAACTAATCGATAATGATACTATTGAATCCATTAAGCTACAATTAGTTGCCATTTCACAAGATGCGAAACAATTTGGTATTGATACTAGAATACGAATAGCAAATGGAGAATATCGTGACATCAACTTAAGATGGAATGTAATTCAAGGCTATGAAGACACATTAAAAAGAGTAATTCTTTCAACACAAGACATTACGGATCGTAAGGCTTCTGAAAAAATAATTCTCGATTCACAAACAAGAACTAAATCTTTAATTAATGCCATAGATGGTATTGTTTGGGAATATGATATTTATACTGAAAAATTCACTTTTATCAGTCAAAAGGTTCAAGATATATTAGGCTATAAATCCAAAGAATGGTTGAAAACACCTCATTTTTGGGAAAATCATATCCATCCTGAAGATAAAGATTGGGTTATTGAGTTTTGTAATCCTTCCAGAATGGATAATTCAAACCGTGATTTTGAGTACAGAATGATTTCTAAAACAGGGAAAATTGTTTGGATAAGAGATATTGTCAATTTTGTTTTTGAAAATAATGTTGCCGTTAGTTTGCGTGGTATTATGATTGACATCACAAAAAATAAAGAATCCGAAAATGACTTAAACAACTCCTTTCAATTAGTAACAGAGCAAAACAAACGTTTATTGAATTTCTCCTATATTGTTTCACACAATTTGAGATCACATACCAGTAACATTGAATCTATTACAAGTTTAATGGATTCATCTGAATCAGAAGAGGAAAGAGAGCAAATGATGCAATTATTAAAATCCGTTTCCAATTCACTTAGTGAAACTATGGATCATCTTAATGAAGTCATCAATATAAATACGAATATAGATTTAGTTACAAAACCATTAAACTTAAATCAATACATCCAAAATACAGAAACACTATTGTGTGAACAAATACAATTGCATGAGGTAACAATTGTTTCAGATATTCCAGATGATTTAGACATTAATTATAATCCAGCCTATTTAGAAAGCATTCTTTATAATTTGATTTCAAATGCTATTCGATATAGGCATCCACAAAGAAAACCAATAATCACAATCAAATGGTATAAAGAAAAGGAGACAAATATTATTGAAATTGAAGACAATGGAATTGGAATTGACTTAAAAAGAAATGGTGATAAAATTTTTGGAATGTATAAAACATTCACTGTAAATCCAGATTCTAGAGGAATTGGATTATTTATTACCAGAAATCAAATTGAAGCGATGGGAGGACACATTACTGTTGAAAGTGAACCTAACAAAGGGACAACATTTAAAATCTATATGAAATGAAAAAGAAGATAATCTGGGTTGTAGATGACGATGCTATTTACCAAATAATCATAAATAAGATAATACAGAAATCCGATATTTTTTCAGAAAGCGCTTCATTTAAAAATGGAAAAGAAGCTATTAATGCATTGAAGAATTCAATAAATGATGTTGATTCAATTCCTGATATAATCTTATTAGATATCAATATGCCAGTAATGGATGGATGGGAATTTATGGAAGAAATGAAAATGATTAAATCACAAATCAACAAAAAAATCATCACCTACATTGTAAGTTCTTCAATTGCTATTGAAGACAAAAACAAGTCTAAAAAATTTGCAGATATTTTTGGATACATCTCAAAACCTGTTTCTGTAAATGATCTATTATCAATTGCTTCAAAAGAAGAATAACAAATAACAATGGCAATATAACATATTGAAATTTCGATACGTTATATTGCTATTTCTCTTTTTATTTGTTCTAATGTTTTGTCCGTAAAAACAAGCTGGTCAACTATTTCTTTTCTTAAAACATCAATATCTTCATAATCAAAATATTTAGCCCAAGAAGTTAAGCCAAGAATATTTCGGATTTGTTTTATGCGTTTTGTAGTTTCAAAACTCGTCCTAAGAATTGCTCGTTTATCATACTTTGGATTGTTTTTATGCTGATAATTCACTGTATTATTGATGTAATTTGGTTCTATATAATACAACTTATCTAAAGCATTGTCAGGGTAAAAGGAAGTCCATTCAGCAAAACCTAATTTGATTTTAGATTCTGTTTCTGGCTCTAAAGGTTCTAATCGCCACTTACTATTCGCTAATCGTCCCCAATGATTTGACAGCCTATACATTCCTATTTTTGTATAATAATAGGTACTACCCGATTTACTTTGATATTGAGCAACTAATCCTTCAATAGCATGAAGTTTTTCTTCTTGAAATATGCAAAAAGTGTTTTTAAAAGAATTAGGACTGGGACGAAATATTTTTTCCATAAAAAACAAAGATAATCAGAAACTGTAAAACTTCATAAAACAAACAATAATTGATTAACTTTGTAACTTGAAATTTTATAAATAAAACAGATTATGTCCAAATCATTACAAGAAAAAATGTTGCAAAAAGGAGTTTATACTGGAATCATAGAGAAAGATGAAAACGGAAATTATTTTTGCGGTGAATATCTTTTGGATTTTAAAATGGCTCAAGCTAATCATGCTGTAGGAGACTGGATTACTATAAAATCTATCATTGAAAATCCAAGTGATATTAGTTATAACAAATACCCTAAAAAATCAAAAAACTTCGACAAGGCAAACAATAAGCCTCAGCAATAATTAATTTTAATTTTCTGGTTGAATAAAAAGTGTCATTATTTGAATATTTTTTGGTGATAAACCAAAAAGTTAAAAAAAAGTGTACCTTTGCAAAAAATTTGTCATTTCTGAAATTAAATAATTTTAAATTCATACTAAAAGACAAGTAGTTACCTTATTTATGAAAAAAATAGTTGAATACCGCAAACTGCTAAATGTAGACAAAACTGCAGAGCTTAAAGATTTAAAAACAATTTACCGCAACGCGATGAAAGAAGCGCATCCTGATAAATTTCAAGGAGATGAAGACGGTTTAAAAGCTGCAGAAGAAAATAGTAAGAAAATTATTGAAGCTTACCATTTCTTGGTTAGTATCAATCCTGAAACTATAAAACAAAACTTACCTGAATACACAGAAACAATTTCAACTTCAACAATTACAGATTATAAATTTGTTGAAGGAAGATTGATTATTAACTTTTCAAACGGAAGTGTTTACGAATACATCAGTGTTCCTAAAGCAACTTATGTAAAAATGGTTAATGCTGATTCTCCAGGAAGATTTGCAAAAAGACATATCCTTAATTCTTTTACTTGGAGAAAAACAATCAACCAAGACTAGATTTAATCTTTATACAAAACACAAAAGCACTCTCAAAAAGGGTGCTTTTGTGTTATATACAAAAGTAAAGTGATAAAAAAACACTTTATACGCATTCTTAACCTTAAAAACTAAAACAATAACAAAAATTTAAGTCGTAAAATTATTGATACTTTATAATTTTAAATACTTTTGCAGACTTAAATCAATTAACTAATTTATAATGAAAAAAATAATTTTATTACTTTCTGCTACTGTTGTATTATTTTCTTGTAGCAAAGTTGGCAAAGATGAATACATCATTTCAGGTACTGCAACAGGAATTGAAAATGGTAAAACAGTAGTCTTAGAAACTCAAGACGAAAACGGAATGGGATTAGTACCAAAAGATACTGTGAAAGTTGAAAATGGTAAATTTGAAATGAAAGGAAAAATTACTGAGCCTGCATTTTATTTCATACAATTAGAAGGAGCTCAAGGAAAAATCCCTTTGATTCTAGAAAACGGTGAAGTTACTATAGCGGTTAATAAAGATAGTATCCAAAAATCAAAAGTTTCAGGAACTTACAATAATGATGAGTACGTTACTTTTAACAATGAAATCATTAAAGTTCAAAAGAAATTAATGGATTTTCAAACTAGCAACACACAATTGATGAATACAGCACAACAAACTAAAGATACTGCTGTTATCAATAAATTGATGAAAGAATTTACTAAAATTCAACAAGAAGTTGGTAATGCTTCAAAAGCTAAATACTTAACCTATGCTGAAACTCACCCAAAATCATATATTAGTGTATTAATCATTCAAGGAATGCTTAACGATCCTAGTACTGATATGAAAAAAGCGGAGTCTTTGTACAACAGTCTTGAAGAAGCTGTGAAAAACACTAAACCAGGAAAAGCAATAAAAACAAAATTAGCTGAATTGAAAACACCTTCAGTTGGAGCTAGTCCAGTTGCACCAGCTACACCAGGAGCTGCTAACTGAAGAGCTGACTTTTCTGCACCTAATCCTCAAGGAAAAATAATTTCCTTAAAAGAAAGTTTAGGAAAAGTTACAATAGTTGATTTTTGGGCATCATGGTGTGGTCCATGTCGAAAAGAAAATCCAAATGTTGTTGCCATTTATAAAGAGTTACACTCTAAAGGTCTTAATATTATTGGAGTTTCTTTAGATAAAGATGCCAAAGAATGGAAAGAAGCAATTGCTAAAGATAAATTGACTTGGAATCAGGTTTCAAATTTAAAATTTTGGGATGAACCGATTGCTGCACAATATAAAGTAGAATCAATCCCTGCAACTTTTATACTTGATGCATCAGGTAAAGTAGTCGCAAAAGATTTAAGAGGCGAAGAGTTGAGAGCTAAAATTATTGAACTTTTAGCTAAATAAACCGGTTCTTTTGTAGAAATAAAAAAAATCTCCCTTGTGGAGATTTTTTTATTTTATTCAATACCAACAAATTAAAAATAATACTAAAATTAAGTTCCAATTTAGTTTGGAAACAACAAAACAGTTTTTATATTTGCAACCGCTTACCACAATTGAGGTAACAATAATAAAGCTTTGGGGAGATACTCAAGCGGCCAACGAGGGCAGACTGTAAATCTGCTGTGTGAACTTCGCAGGTTCGAATCCTGCTCTCCCCACAAAAAAAGTCCCGATAATTTATCGGGACTTTTTTATTTATAAATTTTCTGTGGTTTTTATTCTAAAATAAAACTTACACTCACATTTGCTGTGATATTAATTTCACCTATCGCAAGTGTTTCTCTTGGGATAGCTTCCCTATCCATTGCCATAGTTTTCATTGCTGCATATACTGGTTGTGGATAATAGGTTTGTGAATTATCTGATATTGTCATAGCACGACCTACTTTTTGACCTAATACAGAAACATAATCCTCTGCTTTTAACTTTGCCTCTTTCATCGCTAATTTTCTTGCTTCTGATTGATATTGGGCTAATTTAGAAGATTGGAATGTAACATTGTCAATTCTATTAATTCCTTGGTCAACTAAGCCTTCCATTAACTCATCATATTTAGATAAATCTTTTAAAAGAATCTCAATGGTTTGAGTCGCATTATAGCTGTGCTTCTTTTTTTCGTAATCGTATTGCGGATTCAATGAAACGCGCTGAGTTTTATAATCTGCAGGGGACAAATTCATTTTTTTAATAAATTTCAAAACAGATTCTATTTTTTGATCGTTTAGTTTTTTTACATCCACAGCACTATTGCCTTTTGTTTCTGTAGATACTGAAATTGCTGCTTGATCTGGAATCACTTTTACTTTACCTTCACCTGCAACACTAATTTGGGGGATTTGCTTAACTTCTTGTGCATAAGTTACTGTCAGAAACAGCATCGCTAAAACTAATACTACTTTTTTCATTGGAATCATATATTTAATTATTTATAGAAATTATCTTTCAAAAGTTGTGCCATTAAAGTTTTCCCGTTTTCTCCATCACAAAAAGAATTATAATTGGAATAGCCAATAAAACCACCATTAAAGTATGATCGACAAACAATTGAGGGTCTTTAATAAGAGTAATCAAATACCCGCCTATTGCACCTCCAAAATGAGCCGTATGTCCAATATTATCATTCTTAGCCTTCATTCCGTAAATAGAATATAACAAATACAGTATTCCAAAAAGATACGCAGGTATTGGAATGATAAAAAAGATTCCCAGCATCATATCTGGTTGCAATAATATAGCAGAATACAAAACTCCAGTTACTGCACCTGATGCCCCAACTGCTCTATATCCATAATCATTTTTATGAAATACCATTGTTAGCAAACTCCCGAAAATTAAACTTCCAAAATAAATTAATCCAAAAGAAAAATTGCCTAAATAACTCGACACAACTGGCGCGAAAAACCAAAGCGTAAGCATATTAAAAATTAAATGGGTTAAATCTGCATGAAGAAAACCAGAAGAAATCATACGAATTTGTTCTCCTGAACGAATGCTACCTACATGAAATTCATATTTTCTAAAAAAAGACAAATCATTAAAACCTTTATAGCTAATTAGAACATTTATAGCAATTATGGCTATCAAAATAGTATTCATACAATTCATTTATGGTTAATGGTAAAGATAGTAAATCTCGAAGTTTGATGTAGTTCACATGCAAAATTTATATCATTGTTGCTTTTTGAGTTATATTTGCATAAAAAAATACTGCATGCAATTTCTTGTTTTCATTATTGCCTTTCCGTTTCTATGGATAATTTCTATCCTGCCATTTCGCCTTTTTTATTGGTTCTCCGATTTTGTTTATCTAATCGTCTATTATATTATTGGCTACCGAAAAAAAACGGTTCGCTACAATTTAGCTTTAGCTTTCCCAAACTTGAGTGCTAAAGAGCGTCTTGTTATTGAAAAAAAATCCTACCACCATTTATGTGATATGTTTTTGGAAATGATAAAAACGATGACTATTTCACCTGAAGAAATGAATAAAAGATTTGTCATCACTAATCTTGAAGTTGTAAAAGAATTTGAAAAAAAGGGAAAAAGTACTATTCTATTAGCTTCTCATTACGCAAGTTGGGAATGGTTATTATCGCTTAACGAAAAAACAAGTTTCAAAGGCATTGGGGTTTATAAAAAAATAACCAATAAATATTTTGATAAATTAATCCGAGACATTCGCTCTAAATACAAAGCCGAATTAGTCGAAACTAAAAGAGCAATTCCTTTGATGGCTGAAAACCAAGAAAAAGGAATACTTTGCATGTATGGTTTAGCCAGCGATCAATCACCAAAACTAAACAGAGCTTTTCATTGGGACAAATTTATGGGCGTTGAAGTTCCAGTTCATACAGGCGCCGAAATGCTTGCTAAAAGATATGATTTGACCGTTCTTTTTGTAAAAGTAAAAAAGATAAAAAGAGGTTTTTACGAAGCTACATTCGTACCAATAACTGATGATGCCAGATCAATTCCTGATTTTGAAATTACCAATATCTTTTTACGTGAAGTAGAAAAACAAATTTTTGAAGCTCCTGAATATTATTTCTGGACGCACAAAAGATGGAAACACAGAAGGTAATTTATCCCAAATTAGTTCCCTAAACTAGAAACCATTTTTTCACTAAATCATCTTCGAATGGAGTTGCTTGTTTGTGAACAAATTCATTAGTTTCTTTATTATAATCATAATCTAAAGCCCAAGTTTTATGATTTTCAGCTAATGCTTTAATGCCATTGCAAACAAATTCAATTTCTGCATTTGTAGTAGTTGGATGAATCGACATTCTAATCCAACCCGGTTTTCGGATTAAATCTCCCAAACTTATTTCGTCTATCAATTGATGTGAAGTCTCTTGGTCAACATGCAAAAGAAAGTGCCCATAAGTGCCCGCACAACTACATCCTCCACGTGTTTGAATTCCAAATTTATCATTTAGTAATTTTACCCCAAGATTGAAATGCAAATCCTCTACAAAAAAAGAAATCACTCCCAATCGATCTCGATGTTGACCTGCTAGAATTTTAATATCAGGAACATTTCCTAATGCTGAAAAAACATAATCTACAATTTCATGTTCCCGTTTCAAAATATTTTCAATTCCCATTTTCTCTTTCAACTGAATCGCTAAAGCTGTTTTTATAACTTGAAGAAAGCCTGGCGTACCTCCATCTTCTCGATCTTCAATATTGTCAATATATTTATGCTCTCCCCAAGGATTTGTCCAAGAAACGGTACCACCACCAGGACAATCAGGAATCATATTGTTGTATAATTTTTTATTAAAAACTAAAACTCCAGAAGTTCCAGGTCCACCTAAAAACTTATGCGGTGAAAAGAAAATAGCATCTAAATACGATTCGGAATCTTCTGGATGCATATCTATTTTTACATACGGACCTGAGCAGGCAAAATCTACAAAGCAAACTCCGTTATGGTTGTGCATTAATTTTGCAGCTTGATGATAAGGCGTTCTAATTCCTGTAACATTTGAACAGGAAGTTATTGAAGCAATTTTTAGTGCTCTATCTTTATATTTCTCTAATAAAAAAGCCAGATTTTCTAAACTAAACAAGCCGTCTTCATCAGATGGAATCACTTCCACATCAGCAATAGTTTCCAACCAAGATGTTTGATTAGAATGATGTTCCATGTGAGAAATAAAAACAATCGGTTTTTTCTCGGCTGGAAGATGCATAAACTCATTCAAATTTTCAGGAATTTTCAATCCCAAAATACGTTGAAATTTATTGACAACTCCGGTCATTCCAGTTCCATCAGTTATCAGAACATCATCAATAGCTGCATTTACATGCTGCTTAATTATACCTCTAGCTTTATGATATGCCTTAGTCATTGCCGTTCCTGAAACCGTAGTTTCAGTATGTGTATTGGCCACAAAAGGGCCAAACTCATTCATTAGTTTTTCTTCAATAGGACGGTATAAACGACCACTTGCTGTCCAATCGGTGTAAATTATTTTTTTTGGTCCATAAGGAGTTGGAAACTCTTGATTAACGCCTATAATATTATTTCGGAATTGTTCAAAATAATTTTCTAATTGAGTTGGAGTAGCTTCGGGGGTCATTTTTGTTTTATTTTAATTCAAAGATATTGTTTTTTTGACGGATTGAAAAATTAGATTCTGTAAATATTTAGCTTCAAAAACATTGGTTTAATAAAAAACAAACCCCTTCAAAATAGTAATGAAGGGGTTTAGGATTTAAACAGAAAACATTTTTAAATTCCTGCTATTGCTTTAATTTCATCAATTATTCTTAATGCTAAAGAATCTGCTTTTTCTTGTGAGGAAGCTTCTGTATAAATACGAATAATTGGTTCTGTATTTGATTTTCTTAAATGAACCCAATTTTCAGCAAAATCAATTTTAACACCATCAATTGTTGTAATATCTTCATTTTTGTATTTTTCGGTCATTGCAACAAGAATTGCATCAACATCAATTTGCGGAGTTAATTCAATTTTATTTTTACTCATATAATACTCGGGATACGAGGCGCGTAAAGCCGAAACTGAGATTTTTTTGTTTGCCAAATGAGTCAAAAACAGCGCCACTCCTACCAAACTATCACGACCATAATGCAATTCTGGATAGATAATCCCACCATTTCCTTCACCACCAATTACAGCGTTATTCTTTTTCATCAAATCAACAACATTAACTTCTCCTACTGCACTCGCTTCGTAACTTCCCTGATGTGTATTTGTCACATCGCGCAAAGCACGTGAAGAGGACATATTTGAAACCGTATTTCCAGGAGTTTTACTCAATACATAATCCGCGCAAGCAACTAATGTATATTCTTCGCCAAACATTTCTCCGTCTTCACAAATGAAAGCCAAACGGTCTACATCTGGATCAACTACAATTCCTAAATCAGCTTTTTCTTTAACAACTAATTCTGAAATATCTGTTAAATGTTCTTTTAGAGGTTCTGGATTATGTGGAAAATGGCCATTTGGTTCGCAATATAATTTCACTACTTCAACACCCATCAATTCTAATAATTTTGGAATAATAATCCCACCTGAAGAATTAACGCCATCAACAACTACTTTGAATTTTGCTTTTTTCACAGCATCAACATCAACTAATGCTAAATTTAAAACTTCATCAATATGAATATCCATATAAGCATCATTTAACATAATAGCACCTAAAGAATCCACATCTGAAAAATCAAAAGCTTCTGCTTCTGCTATTTGAAGTATCTTCTCACCTTCAATTCCGTTTAAGAATTCTCCTTTTTCGTTCAATAACTTTAAAGCATTCCATTGTTTTGGATTATGAGATGCTGTCAGGATTATTCCTCCTTCGGCTTTTTCTAAAGGAACAGCAACTTCAACCGTTGGTGTTGTTGAAAGTCCTAAATCAATTACATCTATTCCAAGACCAATTAAAGTATTTACAACTAAGTTATGAATCATTGGACCCGAAATACGAGCATCACGACCTATAACCACAGTCAGTTTTTCTTTTCCTGTATAATTTTTTAACCAAGTACCATAAGCCGAAGCAAATTTTACAGCATCAACTGGAGTAAGATTATCCCCTACTTTGCCTCCAATAGTCCCTCTAATTCCAGATATTGATTTTATTAAAGTCATTATTTATTATTTTAATTGTGGATTATAAATTTTAAATTGCTCACAAATATAATAATTGACAAATTATAAAAGTCATTTAGAATTCAAAATTCATCATTAAAATACCTAATTTAGTCAAATGAATTTTCTAGCACATATCTATCTTTCTGGCGATAACGATTTGATCAAAATTGGCAATTTTATGGCTGATGGCATTCGTGGGAAACAATATGAAAACTTTCCATTGGATATCCAAAAAGGAATTGTTCTTCATCGTGCCATTGATACCTATACTGATTCACATCCTGTTTTTAGACAAAGTACGAAACGTTTACACACCAACTATCATCATTATGCTGGGGTCATTGTTGATGTTTTTTACGATCACTTTCTGGCTAAAAATTGGAATTCTTATTGTAATGAAAAACTTGAAGATTTTGTAGCTCGTTTTTATCAATCATTAGACAAAAATATCGATGTTCTTAGTGATAAAACAAGAAACTTTATGCCGTATATGATTCAACACAATTGGCTGGTAAGTTATCAAACCGTTGAGGGAATTACCAAAATACTCACTCAAATGGATTCTAGAACTAATAATCAATCAAAAATGCGGTTTGCAAATACGGAACTTGTAAAATTTTATTCTGAATTTGAGAATGAGTTCACATTATTTTTTAAAGACCTCCAAGACATTTCATCAGAAAAATTAAAGCAATTATGAAAAAAACGATACTATTCCTTTCTATTTCTTTGCTGTTTTCATTCTCAAATTATTCAATCGCACAAACTGGCTTAATTGCGCAAAAAGGAATGGTCGTTTCTGCTCGTGAAGAAGCTTCAAAAATAGGCATCGAAATCATGAAAAAAGGCGGAAATGCCTTTGATGCAATGGTTGCAACTGAGTTAGCTTTGGCTGTAGCCTACCCTTATGCTGGAAATATTGGCGGAGGAGGTTTTATGGTTTTCAGAAAAGCAAATGGCGAAGTTGGCTCTTTAGATTATCGCGAAAAAGCTCCTCTAGCTGCAACAAAAGATATGTTTTTAGACAAAAACAAAAATGTCATAAAAGGCAAAAGTACAGAGACTCCTCTTGCTATTGGCGTTCCTGGTACGGTAGCCGGAGTATTTGCAGTTCATAAAAAATATGGTTCTCTACCAATGTCTGAAATTATGAAACCCGTAATTGCATTAGCAGAGAAAGGGGTTGTTGTAACCCAAAAACAAGAAAAAAGATTACACGATTATCGGGATTTAATTATAAAAGCCAACGGTTCAAAAACAAAATTTGCAACAGTTTACAAGCAGAATGACACAATCAAATATCCCGAACTAGCTGAAACTTTAAAAAGGATTTCTAAAAATGGTAGAGATGAATTTTATAAAGGCAAAACCGCTAAAATATTAGTCAAATACCTTCAGAAAAATGGCGCTATAATCACTCTAGAAGATTTGGCGAAATACGAAGCAAAATGGAGAACTCCGTTGCGTTTTGACTACAAAAATTTAAATATAATTTCGATGTCTCCTCCCAGTAGTGGTGGAATTTGCTTAGCCGAAATCATGAAAATGATTGCTCCCTATGAGCTCTCTACAATGGGACATAATTCCTCAAATGCTATTCAAGTAATAGTTGAGGCCGAAAGAAGAGCCTATGCCGACAGAAGTTTTTATTTAGGCGACCCTGATTTTGTAAAAATTCCTTTAAAAGCATTAATGGCAGATGATTATTTAAAACAAAGAATGTTGAATTTTAGTTTTGATAAAGCAAGCTTATCATCTGATATAAAGGAAGGTAAAGTTTCTTATAATGAAAGCACCGAAACAACTCATTATTCTATAATAGATTCTTTTGGCAATGCTATAGCGGCAACCACAACTATTAATGACGGTTACGGATCTAAGTATTATTGTGACGAATTAGGTTTTTTCTTAAACAACGAAATGGATGATTTTAGTGCAAAACCTGGAGAGCCAAATATGTTTGGTTTAGTTGGAAATGAAGCCAATAGTATCGCTCCTCAAAAAAGAATGTTGAGCTCCATGACACCTACAATTGTTGAGAAAAATGGAAAACTATTCATGGTAGTGGGTTCACCTGGTGGTTCTACAATTATTACTTCTGTTTTGCAAACCATATTGAATGTATATGAATACGGAATGAGTATGCAAGAATCCGTGAATGCTCCTCGTTTTCATCATCAATGGCTACCCGATTTGATTACTTTCGAACCCAATACATTTGAACCTAAAACTATTGAAACACTAAAAACGAAAGGCTATCTTATCAACGAAAAAACAACTCCTGTTATTGGTAAAGTTGACGCTATATTGGTTCTGCCAAATAACAACTTGGAAGGTGGAGCGGATTTTAGAGGAGATGATAAAGCCAGCGGATTTTAAAAAACAAATATGAGCTTTATACTTGCATTAGTAAATTCTTATGCCGAAAAAAGGAATCCTGAGAACGCCTTTTTCATGGCAAAATACATGAAAAATAATTTTCTTTTTTTTGGAATAAAAACAGACGACAGACGAACAATTTTTAAGGAAATCTGTAAAGAAAATCAAACGGAAGTTTCTTTACATGCTAGAGAAATTGCCTTAGAATTATATTCAAAACCAGAACGTGAACTTCATTATTGTGCGATAGAAATTCTACTGAAATCACTCAAAAAAAGTTATGAAAAAGAAGATATTCAGCTAATTGAAAAATTAATCTTAACCAACTCCTGGTGGGATAGTGTTGACACCATTGCTAAATATATTTTAGGGCAATATTTATTAGAATTGCCTTTAGAAACAAAAAACACAATTAATCGCTTTTCTAATTCAGAGAATATGTGGCTCAATCGAAGTGCTATTTTATTTCAGTTGGGTTATAAAGAAAAAACCAATTTTGATTTACTAAAAGAAATCTGCGAAAAACACCAAAATTCAAAGGAGTTTTTTATTCAAAAAGCCATTGGGTGGGCGTTGCGCGAATATGCAAAAACAAATCCTGAGGCCGTTAAAAACTATATTAATAACAGCAATTTAAAACCTTTAAGTAAAAAAGAAGGCTTAAAAAATATAAGATAATTAATATAATAGTACTTTAGCACGCTCATAAAACAAGTCATGTTCAAAAAATTTATTTACAAATTAGAAGGCATCATTGCTTGGTCGCAAACTAAAATAACTCAAAAGCAATTTATCTTTTTATCTGCTGTTTTGGTAGGTATTTCGGCTGCTTTTGCTGTAATTGTATTAAAAACTTTTGCACACTGGGTTTTCATGTTTGCCACTTATGTTAGTAGGATTTTGAAGTTTGGATTCTTAAATAGCCTTTTGCCAATAATTGGAATTTTACTGACTGTTTTTGTAATCAAACGCTTTTTAGGTGGTACAATTCAAAAAGGAACTTCACAAATTTTATATGTTGTTGCTAAAAAAGCGAGCATCATTCCTAGAAAACAAATGTATGCTCAAATTGTCACTAGTTCCCTTACTGTTGGTTTAGGAGGATCTGCTGGTTTAGAAAGCCCAATTGTAATTACAGGTGCTGCTTTTGGTTCTAATTACGCTCAAAAATACAAGTTAAGTTATAAAGACAGAACACTCTTAATTGGTTGTGGAGTTGCAGCAGGTATAGCCGCAGCTTTCAATGCACCAATTGCAGGAGTATTATTTGCTATCGAAGTTTTATTGGTTGATGTCAGTATTTCTGCTTTTACTCCTATCATGATTGCCGCTGCAACAGGCGCATTAGTTTCTGTAATTGTTCTGGATGAAACTATTTTATTATCGTTTAGACAACAACAGGTTTTTAATTATCATAATATCCCATTTTATGTTTTACTGGGAGTATTTACTGGATTTATTGCTGTTTACTATTCTAGAAATTTTCAGAGAGCAGAACATTTTTTTGGACGTTTAAAACTCCGACCTTATAAAAAAGCACTGTTTGGTTCTTCCATTTTAGCCATTCTTATTTTTATTTTTCCAACATTATTTGGAGAAGGATATGAAAGCATTAAAATTTTGTCCGAAAATGATCCCGGGCAATTATTGGAAGACACCTTGTTTAGCAGTTTTAGAAATAACAGTTGGGCACTTTTACTATTTGTAGGTTGCACCATGATGATAAAAGCATTTGCAACAGGAATCACACTTGGAAGCGGAGGAAATGGAGGAAACTTTGCACCTTCTTTGTTTTTGGGTTCTTATGTTGGTTTTTTCTTTTCTAAATTTCTAAATTTAACTGGATTCACTAAACTACCTATTAGTAATTTTACGATGGTTGGAATGGCTGGAATACTAAGTGGTTTATTTCACGCGCCATTAACTGGGATTTTCTTAATTGCAGAAATTACAGGTGGTTACGACCTAATGATTCCGTTGATGATTGTTTCATCGATTAGTTTTGCAATTTCAAAACGTTTTGAAAAACATTCCTTAGATGTTAAGAATTTAGCTAAAAAAGGACATGCTTTTACGAGCAATAAAGACACCAATATTCTTTCTACGTTAGACACAAATTCTATTATTCAAACGGATTATTTAACGGTTACACCAAATGAAAATCTGGAAAAATTAGTCGATTTAATTTCTCATTCTAATCAAGTTATTTTTGCTGTTGTCGATACAGAAAATCATTTGTTAGGCATTGTCCATTTTAACGATATTCGAGAAATAATTTTTAACACCTATCGGGTTAAATATACTTTGGTTAAAGAAATCATGACGGAACCTGTAGAAACTGTTTATCCTGATGACAGCATGGAACTTGTAATGAATAAGTTCGAAAAATCAAGAAAAGCATTCTTACCTGTACTAAAAAACGACAAATATTTTGGTTTTATCTCTAAATCTGTAGCATTAGAGGCATACAGAACCAAACTGAAATCAATGACAATCGAATAAATTGAACTTCTGATTTTAACATAAACTTCTAAACTGTTGTATCGAAAGAATAAATCAAAATGGTAACTTTGCTTTTTTGCAAAAAACTATGTTAGACAAAGACAATACAATTGAGGTTCAAGGTGCCCGAGTACACAATCTAAAAAACATCGATATTTCTATTCCTCGCGAAAAACTGGTAGTTATTACTGGTCTTTCGGGTTCTGGGAAATCTTCTTTAGCTTTTGATACCATTTATGCCGAAGGGCAACGCCGTTATGTAGAAACTTTTTCTGCATACGCACGACAATTTCTTGGTGGACTCGAACGTCCTGATGTGGATAAAATTGATGGTCTTTCGCCTGTAATTGCTATTGAACAAAAAACAACCAGCAAAAGTCCTCGTTCAACAGTAGGAACAATAACTGAAATATACGATTTCCTGCGTTTGCTTTATGCTCGTGCAGCTGATGCATACAGCTACAATACGGGCGAAAAAATGATTTCTTACTCTGACGAGCAAATCAAAGAGTTGATTATTCAAGATTTTTCAGGAAAACGAATTAATATTCTAGCACCGATTATCAGGGCTAGAAAAGGGCATTACGCAGAACTTTTTCAACAAATAACCAAACAAGGATTTTTAAAAGTCCGTGTAAATGGTGAAATTCAGGACTTAATTTCAGGAATGAAATTAGACCGTTATAAAACTCACGATATAGAAATTGTGGTGGACAGAATGGTTGTTGAAGATACTCCTGACAATCAAAAACGTCTTGCTGAAAGCATCAATACTGCTATGCATCATGGCGAAAACGTACTAATCGTTTTAGATCAGGATACCAATGAAATTCGCTATTTCAGTAGAAATTTAATGTGTCCAACAACTGGTATTTCCTATCAAAATCCAGAACCCAACTTATTTTCTTTCAATTCTCCAAAAGGAGCTTGTAATGATTGTAATGGCTTAGGAACTATAAACGAAATCAATAGTAAAAAGATTATTCCAAATCCAAAATTATCGATTAAAAATGGTGGTTTTGCACCTTTGGGAGAATACAAATCTTCTTGGATTTTCAAACAATTGGAAATTATCGGCGAAAAGTACGATTTCAAATTAACAGATGCCGTTGAAACTATTTCGGAAGAAGCGATGGAAATGATTCTGAATGGAGGAAAAGAGAAATTTGTAATTAATTCAAAAGATTTAGGTGTTGCTCGAGAATATAAAATCGATTTTGAAGGAATTTCACATTTTATCAAAAACCAACATGATGAAAGTGGTTCTACTTCAATAAAACGATGGGCAAAGGAATTTATGGACGAAGTAAAATGTCCGGTTTGCGAGGGTTCACGTCTGAAAAAAGAAGCCTTATTTTTCAAAGTCAATGAAAAAAACATTGCTGAATTGTGCGATATGGACATTTCAGATTTGACAGTTTGGTTTAGAGAATTAGAAAATCATTTATCTGATAAACAAAAACGCATTGCCACCGAAGTAGTCAAAGAAATCAAAGATCGTTTGAACTTTTTGATGAATGTTGGCTTGAATTATTTGGCGTTAAGCCGAAGTTCAAAATCACTTTCGGGTGGCGAGGCACAGCGCATCCGATTAGCAACCCAAATTGGTTCTCAACTCGTTGGTGTTCTCTATATTCTTGACGAACCGAGCATTGGTTTACATCAAAGAGACAATGAAAAACTGATTCATTCACTAGAACAATTACGTGATATTGGTAATTCTGTGATTGTTGTTGAACATGATAAAGACATGATTGAACGTGCTGATTATGTTATTGATATTGGTCCAAAAGCGGGTAAATATGGTGGCGAAATAATTAGCGAAGGAACTCCTGCCGAAATTCTGGCTTCACACACCATGACGGCGCAGTACTTGAACGGAGAAATGAAAATCGAAGTTCCTGCAAAACGCCGCGAAGGAAATGGTAAATTTCTAAAACTTACTGGTGCAACAGGAAACAACCTGAAAAATGTTTCGATAGAATTGCCTTTGGGAAAAATGATTTGTGTAACGGGTGTTTCTGGAAGTGGAAAATCAACCTTAATCAACGAAACACTTTATCCTATCCTGAATGCTTACTATTTTAATGGAGTTAAGAAACCACAACCTTACAAAAAAATTGAAGGTTTAGAACATATCGATAAAGTAATTGATATCGACCAAAGCCCTATTGGACGAACTCCGCGCTCCAATCCAGCAACCTATACGGAAGTTTTCACCGAAATCCGAAATCTATTTACCATGACTTCTGAAAGTATGATTCGTGGATATAAAGCGGGACGTTTCAGCTTTAATGTGAAAGGTGGACGTTGCGAAACCTGCGAAGGATCTGGTGTACGAACGATTGAAATGAACTTTCTGCCAGATGTATATGTTGAATGTGAAACCTGTCAAGGAAAGCGTTTTAACAGAGAAACATTAGAAATTAGATACAAAGGAAAATCTATTTCGGATGTCTTGAATATGACAATTGATGAAGCGGTTCCATTTTTTGAAAACATCCCGAAAATTTATCGAAAAGTAAAAACACTACAAGATGTTGGTTTGGGATATATCACATTGGGACAACAAAGTACGACACTTTCTGGTGGTGAAGCACAACGTATCAAACTGGCTGGAGAATTGTCAAAAAAAGATACTGGAAATACTTTTTATATTCTTGATGAACCTACAACAGGTTTGCACTTTGAAGACATCAGAGTATTGATGGATGTAATTAATAAACTCGTTGATAAAGGCAATACAATTTTGATTATAGAACATAATATGGATGTAATCAAACTAGCCGATTATATTATAGATATTGGTCCTGAAGGCGGTAAAGGTGGTGGCCAACTTGTTGCTAAGGGAACACCTGAAGAAATTATAAAAATAAAAAAGAGCTATACCGCAAAGTTTTTGAAAAAAGAATTACTTTAGTTTTTAGATAAAGTAAATGACTAGAAATAGCTCCAAAAAAACATAAAAAGAATGAGATTAGAAGATTTTGATAACGATGAAGATAAAGTAATCCAAGACAAATTAAAGCGTAAAACTTGGAATGAAATCAGAACTAATGATAGCTGGGCGATTTTCAAGATTATGTCTGAATTTGTCAATGGTTATGAAAATATGGGACGAATAGGTCCTTGTGTTACCATATTTGGATCTGCTAGAACAAAGCCAAATGACCATTATTATTTACTTGCCGAAAAAATTGCATACAAAATCAGTAAAGCTGGATATGGTGTAATCACCGGAGGTGGACCTGGAATTATGGAAGCTGGAAACAAAGGTGCGCATTTAGGCGGAGGAGCTTCGGTGGGTCTGAATATTGAATTGCCTTTTGAACAACATTTCAATCCCTATATTGACCATGATAAGAATCTGAATTTCGATTACTTTTTTGTCAGAAAAGTGATGTTTGTCAAATATTCGCAAGGATTTGTAGTCATGCCTGGAGGTTTTGGAACTATGGATGAGTTATTTGAAGCTATGACTTTGATTCAAACCAAAAAAATTGGAAAATTCCCAATTATATTAGTAGGTTCGAGCTTTTGGTCTGGCTTAGTAACTTGGATAAAAACAGTTTTAGTAGAAAGAGAACATACGGTAAGTGCCGCTGATTTAGATTTATTTGTAATTGTAGATACTGAAGAAGAAGTAGTTGCTGTTTTAGATAAATTCTATAAAAAATACGATTTAAGTCCGAATTTTTAAATAACAAAAATGGCTTCAAAATATTTTATTTTTTGAAGCCATTTTTATATAAAAATCATTCTATTTTTAGGCAATAAAACGTATATTGGTTTCGTTTTTAAATTTAAAATTTTTGAAATCAATATCTAAAATAGCGCTCTTTTTTATTGTCTTATTAGTATCTGCACAACTGTTTGCTCAGCATCATTCTCAACTAACTGTTGAAGCAAATCCAGTCACTAAAGTACTTAATGTTCAACAAGAAATCACGTTTTTCAACACAACAAACGATACCATATCGTCAATTGTTTTGAATGATTGGAACAATGCGTATTCAGATAAAAACACGCCTTTAGGAAGACGATTTTCAGATGAATTTTATAGAGGTTTTCACCTTGCTAAGGAAGAAGAACGTGGCGGAACAAAAAATTTAACCATCATAACTTCTGACAAATCATTTCTTTCTTGGGAAAGAACGAAAAAAAATCCAGATTATATTGAGGTTCAATTGAGAGAAAAATTGGCTCCTAAACAGAAAATCACTTTATATCTTACTTATTTTTCGAAAATTCCAAGTGATAAATTTACTAAGTATGGGTTTTCATATACTGGGAGTATGAACCTCAAAAACTGGTTTCTAATGCCTGCCCGCTATGAAAATCATAGCTTCATTAAATACAGTAACAACAATTTAGACGATATTGCTAATGCCACTTGTGATTTTGATTTGGACATAAAAATTCCAAAAAACTTCAAGTTGGTCACAGATTTGAATGACGAAACTCAAACTGATAATAAGTCGTTTTCAATTTATAAATTAACGGGCAAAAACAGATCAGATTTCAGTCTTTTTATAGAACCAAAATCAAGTTTTTACAGCTATAAAAACGATTCTTTAGAAGTTCTCTCAGACATCAAAAACAATAAATTATCAGATCCACAAAAAGCAATTGTAGTAAGTCGAATTGTTGATTTTGCAAACAGTTTGATTGGAAAATATCCTCACGAAAAAATCATCGTTTCAGAAGCTGATTATGAGCGAAATCCTTTTTATGGTTTAAATCAATTGCCTTCTTTTATTAGTCCATTTTCTGATGAATTCATGTTTGAAGTTAAGTTCTTAAAAACGTACTTGAACGCTTATCTGAAAAATAGTCTTCGCTTAGATCCGAGAAAAGACAACTGGATTTATGATGGAATTCAAGTGTATACCATGATGAAATATATTGAGGAAAACCATCCTCAAAGCAAAATGCTTGGTAGTGCATCTGGTATTGGTATATTAAAAACATACAATCTAACTAATCTAGATTTTAATGAGCAATACAGCTATTTTTATATGCTTATGGCTCGAAAAAATTTAGACCAACCCCTAGGAAGTCCTAAAACGGCATTAATCAAATTTAACGAACAAATTGCTAGTAAATACCGCGCTGGTTTGAGCTTTCGTTTTTTAGATAATTATTTGCAACAAAACGCCGTAACCAATAGCATCCGTCAATTTTATTCGGAAAATTTAAACCAACAAGTTTCAAGAGCCGATTTTGAAATGGCATTAAAATCAAATACCAATAAGAATATTGACTGGTTCTTTAAAACCATAATTGATTCTAGAGAAATCATTGATTATAAGTTTTCGAAGGTTTCAAAAACAAAAGACAGTGTCACTTTTTCAATAAAAAACAGAACCGAAATCCCCGTTCCTATTCCAATTTATGGAATAAAAAAAGGCACTGTGGTTTTCAAGGAATGGCTAGACATCAAAGAATGTGACAGTACTTTCACATTAGCTCGAAAAAACGCTGATAAAATAATCTTAAATTATAAAAATGAAGTTCCAGAATATAATTTAAGGAATAACTGGAAAAAATTAGAGGGCTTTTTCCCTAATAATCGACCAATAAAATTTGCTTTTCTAAAAGATTTAGAAGATCCTTATTACAATCAGATTTTATATGTCCCATCACTAACCTATAATTATTATGATGGTATTTCTCCTGGATTAAGGCTTCATAATAAAACTATTTTGGAGAAACCTTTTATATTTGATGTCAATCCTGCTTACTCCACTAAATCAAATAACTTATCTGGTTCTGCCCTATTTGTTGTCAATGAAAATTACAGAAACAGTAATTTATTCAGCGTAAGATATTCATTATCGGGATCTTATTTTCATTATGCGCCAGATGCTGCTTATTTGAGAATAAACCCAATGGCGCAATTACGAATTAGAGAAGAAAATTTCAGAGATAATAGAAAACAATTGATTCTCTTACGACAAGTTATGGTTAACAGAGAGAAAAGCAACATCGTTTTTGATAATTCAACTGAGAATTATTCTGTATTTAACATCAAGTATATTAACACTCGAACAGAAATTATCAATCATTTCAATTTTATATCAGATGTCCAAATTTCAGGTAAATTCGGAAAATTAGCTACTGAAATGGAGTATAGAAAATTATTTGAAAACAATCGCCAAATTAATTTACGTTTCTACGCGGGAAGTTTCTTGTACAACAATACTAACTCTAATTATTTCAGTTTTGCATTGGACAGACCCACAGATTATCTTTTTGATTACAACTATTATGGTCGCTCTGAAAGCACTGGTTTCTTTAGCCAACAATTTATTCAAGCCGAAGGTGGTTTTAAATCTAAGTTAAATACACCCTATGCAAATCAATGGATTACAACATTGAACGGTAGTTTTAATATCTGGAATTGGATCGAAGTATATGGTGATATTGGTTTATTGAAAAATAAATATCAAAATGAAAAGTTTGTTTACGATAGCGGAATTCGATTAAATCTAGTTACAGACTATTTTGAAATGTATTTACCTGTTTATTCCAATAACGGATGGGAAATAGCCCAAAAGAATTACAATGAAAAAATACGCTTTGTAGTTACATTTTCGCCAAAAACATTAATCAATCTTTTTAATAGAAAATGGCTTTAATATAGTATCAAAAATCATTATGTATTACATTATTATTACCAAAATCATTCTTTTGATAAATTTAATTAAAAAAATAAGTAGTTTACAGCAAATTGATTGTAAATAATAAAATTGTATTTTGTTTAATGAATTATGAAAATAGCCAGTTTTTAAGTAAATTTGCCGAACTAAGTGATCCTTTTCAATTATGATAAAAGAAAAAACCAATTCTACGTTGACATTTGAAGATTTCAAAACCGAAGTATTGAATGACTACAAAATTGCAATAACAAGCAGAGAATGTAGCCTATTAGGTCGAAAGGAAGTATTAACAGGAAAGGCGAAATTTGGAATTTTTGGCGATGGTAAAGAAGTTCCACAGCTTGCTATGGCAAAGTCATTTAAGAATGGTGATTTCCGTTCTGGCTATTATCGCGATCAAACATTTATGATGGCTATTGGCGAATTAACTATTGAACAGTTTTTTGCAGGATTATATGGTCATACAGATATAGAGAAAGAACCTATGTCAGCAGGAAGACAAATGGGAGGTCATTTTGTAACCCATAGTTTAAATGAGGATGGAACTTGGAAGGACTTAACAAAACAAAAAAATTCAAGTGCAGATATTTCTCCTACAGCGGCACAAATGCCAAGATTATTAGGATTAGCACAAGCATCAAAAATATACAGACAAGTTTCAGGAATAACAAATGCTTCTAATTTTTCAATAGAGGGAAATGAGATTGCATGGGGAACAATTGGAAACGCAAGTACCTCCGAAGGGGTCTTCTTTGAAACTATTAATGCTGCAGGAGTCTTGCAAGTACCATTGGTAATGAGTGTTTGGGATGATGAATATGGAATTTCAGTTCATGCTAAACACCAAACCACAAAAGAAAGTATTTCGGAGATTCTAAAAGGATATCAAAGGGAAGAAAACACTAATGGCTTCGAAATTCTAACCGTAAAAGGATGGGATTATGTAGATTTAATAGCAACTTACGAAAAAGCCGCTACTATAGCACGAGAAAACCATGTGCCAGTTTTAATTCATGTAAACCAATTGACACAGCCGCAAGGACATTCAAGTTCTGGTTCTCATGAAAGATATAAAAACGGAGAGCGATTAGCTTGGGAAAAAGATTTTGATTGCATTCGCCAAATGAAATTATGGATGATTGCGATTAATATTGCTTCGCCAGAAGAACTTGATGAAATAGATTCAGCAGCCAAAAAAGAAGTCTTAGAAGGCAAAAAAGCAGCTTGGAAGTCCTTCATTGATCCTATCGTTGAAGAACAAAAAGAGCTTGTCTCTTTGTTAGAAACAATTGCTATTACTAGTAAAAATAAAGAGCTGATTTTAAAGCTTACTGCTAATTTAAACAACATAAAAGATCCTTTAAAAAAAGAAATTCTTGTTACTGCTCGTAAAGTTTTAAGATTGCTAATTAATGAAAATGGAAAAACAGAATTAGCCAACTGGATAAAAAATTACACAGTAAAAACACAGCAAAAATTCAGCAGTAATTTATTTTCTGAATCTGAATCGAATGTGTTTTCTGTAAAAAAGGTGTTGCCTAAATATGCAGAAAACGCTAAAGAAGACACTGATGGACGTATGATTATACGCGATAACTTTGATGCTCTTTTTACTAAATATCCTGAAACATTAGTATTTGGTGAAGATGCAGGAAACATTGGTGATGTAAATCAAGGTTTAGAAGGTATGCAAGAAAAATATGGTGCTCTTCGCGTAGCTGATGCAGGAATTCGTGAAGCAACAATTTTGGGACAAGGAATAGGAATGGCATTACGAGGTCTTCGCCCAATTGCTGAAATTCAATATTTAGACTATTTATTATACGCAATACAAATCATGAGTGATGATTTGGCTACCTTACAATATAGAACAGTTGGAAAACAAAAAGCACCACTAATTATTCGTACCAGAGGGCATCGTTTAGAAGGTATTTGGCATTCTGGCTCCCCTATGGGAATGATTATTAACGCTATAAGAGGTATACATGTTTTAGTTCCTAGAAACATGACACAAGCGGCAGGATTTTACAATGCCCTTTTAGAATGTGATGAACCTGCTCTAGTTATAGAATGTTTAAATGGATACCGATTAAAAGAAAAAATGCCACTTAATTTTGGAGAATTTAAAACCCCAATCGGTGTTGTTGAAACGCTAAAAGAAGGAGCTGATATCACATTAGTTTCCTACGGTTCTACTTTGAGATTAGTACAACAAGCAGCAAAAGAACTTCAAGAAATAGGAATTGATTGTGAAATCATTGATATACAATCGCTACTTCCATTTGATATCAATCATGATATTGTAAAAAGTATTGCTAAAACAAATCGATTATTAGTAATTGATGAAGATGTTCCTGGTGGAGCTTCTGCATATATTTTACAACAAATTATCGAACAACAAAATGGATATGAGCATTTAGATAGTAAACCGCAAACATTAACTTCAAAAGCGCACAGACCTGCTTATGGAACTGATGGCGATTATTTTTCAAAACCATCAACTGAAGATATATTTGAAAAAGTCTATGCGATGATGAACGAAGTTAACCCTTCAAAATTTCCAGATTTATATTAAAAAATAATTTTTATACGTAAAAAAGGATGCTCTTATAAGCATCCTTTTTTTATTGATTACAGACTGTAAAACAGAATACCCGCAATAAACCTTAATTGTCAGTGAATTTATTATAAATTTAGCACTATAAATAAGCACTTATGGAAACTTTAGAAAACCTCTTGAAAGACATTCAAAATGTAAAAGTAATAGATAATTCTATATCGTATACTGAATATATGCCTTTAGATTTATCTGTTTCCAATATTGAATTATCAAAATTAGCCATTGATGATGCAACTATCTTTGAGGAATTTATAGAAGAGAAATTGCTTAAAAACAATGCAAAGGTTGCTTTTGGTGGTTATAATGAAGAGCGAAATCTATATAAAAGAAGTACGGTTTTTAATGATAATCAAACCGAAGAACGAAACATCCACATTGGTTTAGATCTATGGATTAAGGCGGGTACACCAGTATTAGCCGCTTTAGATGGAACAGTTCATAGTTTTAATTACAATAATAATTTAGGAGATTATGGGCCAACAATTCTATTGAAACACAGCATCAAAGACCAAACTTTTTATACTTTATACGGGCATTTATCGTTAGAAAGTATTGCAACTATTAAAGTGGGTGATTTTTTTACAAAAGGGCAACAATTAGCAACTCTAGGAGATGCTAATGTAAATGGTAATTATGCCCCACATTTACATTTTCAGATTATAAAAAATATAGCAACAAATATTGGCGATTATCCTGGTGTTTGTAGCAAAAAAGACCATAATTATTATTTAGAAAACTGCCCCGATCCAAATCTATTACTAAAAATAAAATAAGTATTATGAAAAAACTAAGCCCCCTTTTAATACTGCTCATTCTCTTTAGTTGCAAATCCAAAACTGCAGTTTCAATTCCAGATGATGTTAGTCCAGAGAAGGTTGAAATCATAAAATTACCCATATCCGAAGTTAGCGAGGCCAAAAAGGCAAAAGCCTATGAGTTAGGAAAAAGAGTCTTGATGACTTGTAACACATCGAAATTTAAGCCTTTTAACGAAAGTGAAGCAACTCCTTCGGTAATTAAAAATACAACTTTAGAACGATTAACAAAAACCTGCACGAAATTCAGACAGTTTTACGGTACTTTTAAAGATCTAAATTTAATTGAAATTTATAAAGACCCAGCTACAGCAACGACTATTTTTAGATTTAAGGCTTTATATACTAAAAAAATAGCCAACAAAGAATTACGCGTTTTTATGAATGAAGAAGAAAAAGTATCAGCCATAAAATCTATGGATTGGATGGATTCATTAAGTAAAATGTAAGCATCAACTTTCGATTGAATTTTAAAATTAGTATTCCTGAAAAATCTATTTATATCTAACAAAATGACTGAAAACGAAAAAATTCTTATAAAATTCTATACCGCATTTAAAAATTCTGATGCCAAAACGATGCGTTCTTGTTACCATCCAAAAATCAATTTCTATGATCCCGCTTTTGGTACTCTTAAAGGAAATTCTGTTTCTCAAATGTGGGAAATGCTACTGAAAAACAGTAATGGAAATTTGAAAATTGAATTCTCAGATATAAAAGCAGATGAATTTCAAGGCTCAATAAAATGGATTGCAAATTACAATTTCAGTAAAACCAATAGACCTGTAACAAATATTATCCATTCTAAATTTAATTTTAAAGACGGTTTAATTATAAAACAAGTCGATGATTTTGATATCTGGAAATGGTCCAAACAAGCATTCGGAATGACCGGTTATTTGTTAGGTTGGACCGGTTATTTTCAGAAAAAAATACGAGAAAAAGCTCTTTTGTTATTAAAAAAATATCAATCAACAATGTAACTTAGGGAAGTTTAGTATTGTTATACTTATTGCAATAGCTATGAAGCGTAAAATTAAAGTTTGATTAAAATCTAAAAAACACTTTTGGCAAATAGTAAAAAACAAAAACTCCAAACCGTGTTAATAGGTTTGGAGTTTTTTTCAATATAATAAAAATTAAAAACAAGATTTTTGAAAACGTATAGCTCGACTATTTTTTTGATCCTAAAACTCTAATATAATTCACCAATTTCCAGCGTTGGTCTTCGGTTAATAATTCTTCATAAGTTGCCATTGGTGATTTTCCATTGGTGATTTTCCAAAAAATAGCTCCATCAGTTTCATTTACAACTTTTAAAGCTAAGAAATTTGCAGGTTTAGTTTCTAATGTTAAACCAGCTTCCCCATTCCCTTTTCCTTCTTCCCCATGACATAGAACACACATTTGGTTGAATATTTTCTTACCATCAGCAGTTGCTTTTTCATTGCCTAAAAAAGGATTTTTTAAACTATTAGAATGCTCTGGCGCTACCCACAAATTAGATTGAGCACTGCTTGAATTACTTACAAGGACTAGCAATGTAACTATAACTAAAAACAAACATTTATTTTTCATAGCTTTAAAGATTTAGGTTTGTCTGTCAAAGTTATTTTATTAGCTGATTATAAATAATGATAATTATCAGCATTTGGCTAAAAAAATTATATTATTTTTAAGACATTGTCCATTTTTGCGAAAAATATGTTTTTTAGATTAGTATTGAATAATACATTCTGCTTTAAATCAATAGTAATTGGGACAGCCAAGACATTTCACTTTCAAATCAAATTGATAAATCACCGAAAGCTCATATATGCCACCTGTCCTTCCAATTTTAGAGGTATTGAAGTCATAGGAATATCCGAATTTAAAATGCTCATATTGTAATCCTCCGTAAGCATTTATAGAGGTCAAAAAGTGACTATTAACACTCTTTTTTCCGGGATTTGTAGCAGCCGTCAAACCGAAAAATATTTTTTTAAAAACAAGTCCTGCCCCTAAATCAAATCGACTATATTCTCCTTGGTGCATATAGTTTGAAGTTAACAACATTTTCGTTTCATATGGCAAATAAGTGATGTCAATATAATCCGTTAAAAGAAATTCATAACCTGCGTTAGCTGAAAAAAACATTTCCAAAGGAACATTCCCATTTGCTGCGAAAGATATATTTGGTTTGTTTATATGCTTCATAGCCGCACCAAACCAAGCATTTTCATTATTAAAAAGCATCCCAATAGAAATATCAAAGAAATTTACTTTGTCATTTAATAAAAGGGGATCAACACTGGAAGTATTTATTGTGCCTTGTCCTATATTGATTTGGTCCTCTAAAATAATATTTTGAAAACCAAATGATTTGTTACCAAAACCAATTTCAATAGCTGGTCTGAAAAACCAATCCTCATTCAATTGAACCCGATATGCATAATTAAAATTAGCCTGAGAAAAATTATAGTCTGTAAATTTCTCTCTATGATTTAAAACACTAACTCCTATTCCGCTATTGGCATTTTCTAGCCAAGTATTTATAAATCCAAAATCACTATCAACTCTAAAATCTAAATCTGGCCATTGTGTTCTGTGTAATATTCCTGCGTTAGTAGTTTCTAGAAAACCAGTAAATCCGGGATTCAAAGTTTCAGGAACCATAAAATATTGAGTAAAAATAGGATCTTGTGCCTTTACCGAAAAAGAAAGGTTAAACAAAATTATAAATACTATTACTTTTATTTTCATTTTGATTTTCCTTATTTTATTAATGTAAAAGGGCCATTTTCGTTAATAATTCCTCCATAAAAAGTGGACGCTTTTACCTTATAATAATAGTTTCCGTTTTCAGATTCCTTTCCCTTAATTTTGCCATCCCAACCACGAAGAGTTTCTCCTATTTCTGAATATAACAATTCACCCCAAGTATCGTATACCTCTAATTGTATTGATGTTATACCAATAAAAACAGGTTTAAAAGTTTCGTTAATACCATCGTTATTAGGTGTAAAACCATTTGGAATGATTAACTTATATCCCTTATCAATATTTAAGGTTATTGTATATTTATACTCACATCCAAAAGCATAGGTAACTGTTTGGATAACGACATAATTACCTTCTTTTACAAACGTATGAATTGGATTTTCTTCATTAGAAACACTTCCATCACCAAAATCCCAAACAATAGTTTCATAATCACCAGTTGCAGTATTTGCAAACTGAATAGGATCTTGTATTGAATAACTTCCATAAGTGGTATTTGCATAAGAACTTGATGCGAAAGAAGTATTTCCAATTTTTGGCACATCAATATTAAGTGTCTTGTTTGCAAAACACCCCAAGGCATCGGTAACCATAAGAATGACTACCCCATTTTGATTAGTTTCCATTACCGTTTTATCAATCCCACTAACAGTTCTATTCGACCAATTATAAATAAACGGTGGAACACCTCCAGATGCTAATGCAATATTTTTTAGAGAAACTGTTTTTAGATCACAATCAAAAATTAGTTGTGTACTTACATCAATTGAAATAGGATCAGGTCTTGTAATTGCATATTGTTTTGTTTGAACACATCCCCTTGAGTCAGTTACTGTAACCATATAATTCCCTCCAGGTACATTATTTAAATCTTCTGTAACAGAACCATTATTCCACACGTATGAATAAGGAGCGGTACCTCCAGAAACTAGTAAATTAATAGCTCCTGAATTAGCATTTGAACAATCAAGAGCATTTGTAATATTAGCCCCTACAACTAACGGCTGTGGCTCTTGAATAATAAATGTTCTGGTTATAACACATGGTTTTCCATCAGTAATAGTAGCTATATAAGTACCTGGTCCTAAATTATTCCTAGTCAAACCAGAAGTACTTCCATCGTTCCATACTAATTTTACAGGACTAAGGCCTCCAACTAAATTAAGGTTAATACTCGCGTCTTTGGCTCCAAAACAGGATATTTGTTTCACTATTGGATTAACTGAAAACACTGGAGGATTCGGGATATTAACCGTGATTTTTTTCTCGCAACCACTAGCATCTGTAACCGTAATTACATAATCTCCAGCAGATAAATTATCTTGAAAGGTTCCTGTTGCCATTGTTCCCCAAACTGTTTGATAGGGGCTAATTCCCCCTGAAATAATCAAATCAATTGAAGCATCATTTCCACCATAACAGATAATAGGTGTCGTTGTTGCGGTAATACTAATTTCTAACGGTTGTGTAATTGCTACTGGAAATAGATTTACAGAGCAACCTGAATTATCGGTAACTTTTAGATTATAAGTTCCTGCTAAAATAGCTGTCAAATTCGGAATAGAACTTGTAAAACCATTTGGTCCAGTCCAAGCATATGTATAGGGAGCATTTCCTCCAACAACATTAGTAGTTATTGCGCCTGAAGCATCTCCAAAGCACAATATATTGGTTTGGCTTACTAAATTTAACTCTAAAATTGGTGGTTCTATAATGGTAAATATAGCGGTTTTTGGCCCACAATTATTAGCATCCGAAACTGTAACTTTATATACTCCAGGTCCTAGATTAGATAAATCTTCTGTGGTTTGGTAAGGAGTCCCATTTTTCGTCCAAGCGAAAGTGTAATTTGGAGTTCCGCCTGTTATTGTAATTGCAATAGAACCATTGGCATTGCCAAAACAGCTAATATCCTTTTTAAAATCAGTGGTAATTAAGATATCATTTGGTTCAGTAATAGTTATTATTTGAATTTTTGAACAATTATTAGCATCCGTTACTGTAACAGCATATTTTCCTGCGCTCAAACCTGTAGCGGTAGCTATTGTATTTATAGGGATTGTATTCCAGGAATAACTTAGCGTCCCATTTCCTCCACTAGCTAATATTGTCGCAGCACCAGTATTATTTCCAAAACAATCTACATTTTTTTGTGAGCCTATTGAAGTTATGATACCATTTGGTTCCGTTATCGTAACTTGTTTGGTTATAGAACAGTTATTTTCATCTGAAATGGTAACAGTATATAATCCCGCTTTCAGGTTAGTTGCAGTACTGGAATTTTGTATTGGAATAGTATCCCAAGAATATGAATAAGATCCTACACCACCAGTGGTAATAACTGTAGCTGAACCTGTGTTATCTCCGGCACATAAAACATTGGTTTGGGTAGTTGTTGCAGTTATTCCTACTGGCTCTGTAATCGTGATTGAACTTGAAGTACTACAACCATTAAAATCAGTAACCAAAACAGTGTAAGTTCCTACCTTTAATACTGTGGCTGTAGCCAAATTTTGAACTGGAGTTGTATTCCAATAATAAAAATAAGGCGCTGTTCCGCCTGTTGCCAAAACTGTTGCGTTTCCATTATTTCCTCCTGAACAACTAACATTATTAGAATTTGATATTGATGAAGAAAGTCCAGCCAAGGGCTGAGTTATAGTTACAGAATGGGTTTTAATACAACTATTTACGTCTGTCACAGTTACCGTATATGTTCCTGCTGCAAGTCCTATTGCTTTTGCTGCGGTTTGAACTGGAATTGTGTTCCAAGAATATGAATAAAGGCCAGTTCCTCCTGTTGCAGAAGCAGTTGCAGTTCCATCACTATCGCCAAAACAACTAACATTTGTTTGTGCTCCTGAAATAACTATTTCGTCAGGTTGGGTTATGAGTACTTGTTCGGTTTTTGAACAACTATTTTCATCTTTAACAGTAACGGTATAA
>CAUPOP010000011.1:0-73848 GCA_963512955.1 uncultured Flavobacterium sp.
ATTAGACGTAGTTGTATTAGAATTAGATGTTGAAGGACGTAAATTATCTTTAGGTCACAAACAAACTACTGCTAATCCTTGGGATCAATACGAAGATTCTTTCGCAGTTGGAACTATCCACACAGGTGAAATTTCTGAAATCGTTGACAAAGGAGCTACTGTAGAATTTGGTGACGATATTGTTGCTTTCATTCCTACACGTCACCTTGAAAAAGAAGACGGTAAAAAATTGAAAAAAGGTGAAACTGCTGATTTCAAAGTAATTGAATTCAATAAAGAATTCAAAAGAGTAGTTGCTTCTCACACTGCTATCTTCCGTGAAGAAGAAGAGAAAAATGTGAAAGCTGTTACTGAAAATACTTCATCTGCATCTACAAATGCACCAGCTGCAACTTTAGGTGATAACAATGATGTATTAGCAGCATTGAAAGCTAAAATGGAAAAAACTGAGAAAAAATAATTTCTTGATTTTTGAATATAAAAGCCTCACAGTAATGTGAGGCTTTTTTTTGCAATTTATATTAGAGGTTGGTTTTTTGTTTATCTGTAATTGAATATTAAAATAGTTTAGTGATGACATAAACAAACCTCATTATGCAACTAGAGGATGAGTATTTTGATATGATAAGTAATAAAATTTAGAAATATAAAGAACAAAAAAAATCCCAATTCTATTTCTAAAATTGGGATTATAATTGAGTTAAGTTGAAACTATCTCAAACTTGCTCCAAGCTCTTTTTCAAAATTATTTTGCAATTTGCTCATAATTTTATCAATCTGCGCATCGGTTAATGTTTTTGAATTGTCTTGAATAGTAAAACTTAATGCATAAGATTTCTTTCCTTCTGGAAGATTATTTCCTTCGTAAACATCAAATAGATTAACATCTTTTAATAATGATTTTTCAGTTTGACGCGCAATATCATAAATACTTCCGTAACTAATGTTTTGATCAATTAACAATGCCAAATCTCTTTTTACTTCAGGGTATTTTGGAATTTCAGTATATTTAATTTTATTAGAAATCAATTTTAAAATTATTGCCCAGTTAAAATCAGCAAAAAATACTTCTTGTTTAATCCCAAAATGCTTCGTGATTGATTTTTTAACTACACCTAATTCTACTAGAGTATCTTTTCCAAAGCCAATTGCAATTCCTTCAGAAAAAACATCTGATGTTACGGGTTGATTTTGTATTTTTTGAATTCCAAGTCTAGAAAGAATCGCTTCAATATATCCTTTGAATAAAAAGAAATCAGAAGGTTTTTGAGCATTTGTCCAACTTTCTTGGTTTCGATTACCAGAAAGAAATAAGGTTAAATGTTTTTTCTCTTCATAACCAGTTGGATAATTATGGTATGATTTTCCGAATTCAAATAATTTTAAATCTGCATTTTTTCGATTGATATTATAAGATATAGCTTCTAATCCTGAAAACAATAAGGATTGTCGCATTGTTGCTAAATCATTACTTAACGGATTTAGCATAGTTACATTGTGCTCTGGACTTAATACTTCGGAAAGTGTAGCATATGTAGCTGTTGTCAATGAATTTGCCATCATTTCATGAAATCCTTGTGAATTCAATTGTGCGGCAACGCTATTCTGAACTTTATAATCTTCTGTTCTTGGCGAATTTGAAACGGATGCATTTAGTTTTTTAGAAAAACTGATGTTGTTGTATCCATAAACGCGAAGAATTTCTTCAATAACGTCTATTTCTCTTTGTACATCTACTCGATAAGCAGGAATTGTAAGCCCCAAACCTGCATCAGAAACACTATTTACTTTAATATCTAATGAAACTAATATTTTTTTGATGATATCTTTTGGTATTTCTTGACCAATGATTTTAGCCGCTTTACTAAAATTTAAGAATACTGTAAAATCTTCAATTTTTTTCGGATATAAATCAATTACATCTGATGTTACTTCGCCACCTGCTATTTCTTTTATTAATAGGGCAGCACGTTTTAAAGCATATTGTGTAATTGTTGGATCAATTCCTCTTTCAAATCGGAATGAAGCATCGGTATTTAATTGATGTCTTTTAGCTGTTTTACGAATGCTTACGGGATTAAAATAAGCACTTTCTAAGAAAATGGAATTGGTATTTTCAGACACTCCTGATTTTTTTCCGCCAAAAACTCCCGCTATACATAAAGGACCTTTTTCGTCACAAATCATTAAATCTTCTTCGTGTAAAGTTCTTTCGACATCGTCCAAAGTTGTGAACTTAGTTCCTGCAGGAAGTGTTTTAACAATTACTTTTCCAGTTATATGTGATGCATCAAAAGCATGAAGAGGTTGTCCTAATTCATGTAAAACATAGTTTGTTGCATCAATAATATTATTTTTTGGATTTAATCCAATAGCTTTTAATCTATTTTGTAACCAAGCAGGGGAAGGTTTAACAGTAATTCCAGAAATAGTAACACCACAATATCTTGGTGCTAATTTAGTTTCCTTTACGTCAACATCAATTTTTAAAGTTCTCTTATCAACTCTAAAATTACTTACTGATGGTGTAATCAATTCTACATTTACACCACTTTGCAACATACCAGCTCTTAAATCACGAGCAGTTCCTAAATGGCTCATGGCATCAGCACGATTAGGAGTCAATCCAATTTCGAAAACTTCGTCATTTTCAATTTTAAAAACAGTAGCGGCTGGAGTTCCTGCAACTAATGAATCATCTAGAATCATAATTCCATCATGGCTATCACCAAGACCTAACTCATCTTCGGCACAAATCATTCCGTGACTTTCTTGTCCTCTAATCTTTCCTTTTTTAATTTGGAAAGAAACTCCTTCTTTGTCATATAATGTAGTTCCGATAGTTGCAACTGGAACTTTTTGTCCTGCCGCAACATTACTAGCTCCACAAACAATTTGTAGAGGAACGCCATTTCCTAAGTCAACGGTAGTAATTTTTAGTCTGTCAGCATCAGGATGTGGAATACAAGTAAGAACGTGTCCTACTACAATACCCTCTAAGCCACCTTTAACCGATTGGTATTTTTCAACAACTTCTACTTCAAGACCTAAATCTGTTAGTAATGCTGATGTTTCTTCTGAATTCCAGTCTATTTTAATAAATTGTTTTAACCAATTATAAGATATTTTCATCTGTCAATTTTAATGAGATTTTCGACCCTCGGTCTCGGGTGCAAATATAAGGATTGCAGTTTGGAGTAAGAAACAATTTTTTTTGTTTTTTATGAATGATTTTAAGCCTTAAAAAAATATTTAAAATGAGTTATTGATATTTTTAAGTCAAAATATTTGTTAATTATATAATAAAATAACATTAAAAAAACACATATGAAAATTTAATGCTATTAGTTGCATTAATTGTGCTATTTTGATGATTTATATCAAGCTACTTTTGAATAAACTAAAAAATTTAAATATGAGCAATATAGCCCAAAGACCTGAATTTAAGGCAAAGTATGATAATTACATAGGAGGTAAATTTGTTGCACCAGTTGGTGGACAATATTTTGATGTAGTTTCTCCAGTTGATGGGAAAGTTTACACAAGAGCAGCGCATTCTACTAAAGAAGATTTAGCAATAGCGGTTGATGTGGCATATGATGCTTTTCAAACTTGGGGAAAAACATCTGTTACAGAACGTAGTATTTTGTTAAATAAAATAGCACAGGTTATTGAAGATAATCTTGAATATATAGCAACCGTAGAAACTATTGATAATGGTAAAGCAATACGTGAAACTTTGGCTGCAGATATTCCTTTGGCGATAGACCATTTCAGGTATTTTGCAGGTGTAATTCGTGCTGAAGAGAGTTCCATTGCCGAATTAGATTCTCAAACAGTTTCAATAGCATTGAGTGAACCATTAGGAGTAATTGCTCAAATTATTCCTTGGAATTTTCCAATTTTAATGGCGGTATGGAAATTAGCTCCAGCATTAGCAGCGGGAAATACAGTTGTTTTAAAACCAGCTGAAAGTACTCCAATTTCTATTATGGTCTTGATGGAATTAATAGGAGATATTTTGCCTCCGGGAGTTGTAAATATTGTAAATGGTTTCGGAGCTGAACTTGGTCGTGCATTGGTTACCAATAAAAAAGTTTCAAAAGCAGCATTTACAGGTTCAACTACGACAGGTCGTTTGGTGATGCAATATGCAACTGAAAACATTATTCCTGTAACATTAGAATTAGGCGGAAAATCACCAAATATTTTTATGAAATCTGTGGGTGATGCTGATGATGATTTCTTTGATAAAGCAGTAGAAGGTGCGGTCATGTTTGCTTTGAATCAAGGAGAAATTTGTACTTGTCCTTCTAGGTTATTAGTACACGAAGATATATACGATAAATTTATTGCTAAAGTAATCGAAAGAACAGCTGCTATCAAATTGGGTAATCCTTTGGATAAAACTACAATGATGGGGGCACAAGCGTCCTTGGTTCAAAAAGAAAAAATACTTTCTTATATCAAATTAGGTAAAGAAGAAGGTGCTGAAGTACTTATTGGTGGTGAAGAAAATGCTTTAGGAGGAAGTCTTGATGGTGGTTATTATATCAAACCAACACTTTTCAAAGGGCATAATAAAATGCGTATTTTCCAAGAAGAAATTTTCGGACCTGTTTTAGCAGTAACAACTTTCAAAACGACTGAAGAAGCAATTGAAATTGCAAATGATACAATGTATGGTTTAGGAGCCGGAGTTTGGACGCGTGATGCACATGAAATTTATCAGGTTCCAAGAGCTATTCAAGCGGGTCGTGTATGGGTTAATCAATATCATGCGTATCCAGCTGGTGCACCATTTGGAGGGTATAAACAATCTGGTATTGGTCGTGAAAATCATAAAATGATGTTGGGTCATTATCGTCAAACTAAAAATATGTTGATTTCTTATGATAAAAAGAAATTAGGTTTCTTTTAGTTGATTACTAATTATTTATATAATTTTAAACCTGGCAGATTTTAATAATTTGTCAGGTTTTGTTTTAAAATAGAAAAAATGATAAAAAGAATCGATGCAACAGAAAAAGCTGTAGAATTAATTAAAATATTACAGCAAAAACACGGTGACTTAATGTTTTATCAAGCGGGTGGATGTTGTGAGGGAACGCAACCTCAGTGTTTTGAAAAAGGAGGTTTTTTTCAAAGAATGGGTGATGTTTGTATTGGAATTATCGAAAACACAGAATTTTGGGTAGACAAAGATTTATTCGAATATTGGAAACATGCTCATTTTACTTTGGATGTAATTGATGCTTTTGGAGTTGGAGGTTTTTCTTTAGAAACACCATTAAAAAAAACATTTCAAATAGAATATCGAATTTTCACAGCCGAAGAAGAACTTTTATTAGAACCGGTTATTTACCTTGAATAATCTAATTAACATGTAATAATTGGTATTGTTTAGGGGTAATACCTTCATGTTTTTTAAACAAACGAATGAAATAATTACTATCTTCAAAACCAGATAAATAACAAACTTCATTGATTTGAATTGTTGGGTTTTTGAGTAATTGTTTGGCGCATCTTATCTTTTCATTTAGTACAAACTCTATTGGACTCATTCCTAATTCTCTTTTAAATAATCTATAAAAAGAAGTCGTACTCATACATGATTTTTCACTCAAACGCTTAAGACTTATATTTTCCTTTAAGTTCAACCGAATGTATTCAATTACTTGTGTTATAGGATTATTAGGATCTGTGAATAAACCATCATCAATAGCTTTTGCAGTTTGTGTTTGAATAATACGAATCAATAATTCTTGTAAAGTTAAATCCGCCAAAGCATCTTTGGTAATTGACGTACTCATACATTCTTTTATTAATTTGTTAATTGTTGTGGCCAACTCTACATTATTATAAAAAAAATAATTTTGGTAGTTCAAATGCCAAAATTGAGAATTTCCTTCTTTTGGATAGCGCTCATTCAAAAAATGTAAGGTTTCTGTAATTTTAGCTTGATCAATTGCTAATGCTAAACATTGTGTAGGATTGTTTTTTGACGCTTCGGGAAAATCAATTTTCATTCCCACATTTGACGGGATAACAACGGTTTCTCCAGGTAAATATTCAAATCCAGGATCATCAAAAAGATGCATCACTTTTTTGCCTCTGAGCATACTTGTAACAACCAAATCATTAAATTTTAATGGAACCAATTGAGAAGATTCGTAAGTTTCAAAAAGGTTTAATTCACAATGATTTAAAGAATATACGGTACGGTTTTCCACTAAAGTCTTCAACGATTTTTCATTCGTTAATTCAGGTGGATTAATAAAAGTACGCTTTGAATTCATGAATTAATTTTCTAAAAAACAGAATTTTAAATTTAATGAAAATAACAGTCGGAATAACAAAATAATTATAAAAAAATTAAAGTAATTCTTCAATATGCTTTTTGATGTTTTCCGCAATTTTTTTGGTTGGTAAATCATTTTGATCTGGACCAAAAGGATCTTCAATTTCTTCTGCAATTAATTCTAAACTAGCTAAAACATAAAAAATAAACACTACAACTGGAACTACATAATATCCTAAGCTGAAGGAATAGCCAAATGGCAATGTCATTACATAAAAGAAAATGAATTTTTTAATGAATGCACTATAGGAGTAGGGAATAGGAGTGTTTTTAATTCTTTCGCAAGCGCCACAAATATCTGTAAACGATTGTAATTCGGTATTTAAAAGAATTAATTGGTCGCCCGTAATTTTTTTGGAATCATACAAATCATTTATTTTATGAAATAACATTTTAGCAACCTGATTGGGTTTATGTGTGTGATGATCAATTTCTAAATCCACATCATCAAATAATTGCTTACTGGTGTCACTATCATTTAAATGTTTATGCAGAATGGAAGCGTAACTCGGAATCATTTTTCGGAAGTAATTTCGATCTTTTTCATCTTTCAAAATTGCCGCTAATTTGATTGCTAAATTTCTACTATTATTAACTAAACTTCCCCACATTCTTCTTCCTTCCCACCAACGATCATAGGCAGTATTTGTTCTAAAAACTAGCAATAATGAAATTACGAATCCTAACATTCCGTGCATGATAGTTATGTTTTTGATATAACTATCTTCAGATAATTTCCAATATTCAACTTCTAGATATCCAATAATTCCTGCATAAACAGCAATAGCTAGCATTATAGGAATTAATGTTCTAAAGGTATCTGCTTTGTGAATGCGAAAGATGAAAGTAAACCAATCCTTAGTATTGTATGAAATCATTTTTATTTTTTTAAGCGGTCAAAATTAGAAATTTAAATTTCCAGCAAGTTCTCTTAATGCAATTTCGGATAATTTTGCTTGAAATTGCGCATTACTATAACGCACAGTAGCATTAACATAATTCAATTGTGCCGTTCTGAATTCTAATGTAGTTATAGTTCCTATTCTAAATTTATCTAGAGTGATAGTAAGGTTTTGTTTTGCTATAGCTTCGTTTTTTTCTTCCAAAGCAATCAATTCTAAATTGGTTAAATAGGTTTGATATGAAATAGCTAATTGGGATTGCAAAGCAAGGTTTTGCTGATCAATAGCGATTTTAGAATTGTCAATTTGGATTTGGCTAATAGTCTCATTCCTGTTTTGAGAAAAACCATCAAATAAATTTAAAGTAGCACTAAACCCATAATTGAGCCCTCTTGCAGAAGATTGAGTTGTAAAACCAAGACTTGAGTGGCTTTCTGAAAAATTATAAGCAGAATTTAATTTTACAGTTGGATATCTTGCTGCTTTTATTTGCTTCAACTGCAATTCAGCAATCTTTTTATTAATGATTTGAGTTTCTAATTGAGGATTTTGTTTTTCTGCCAAAGCGATCAATTCAGCCAATACTAATTTATTATCAACAAGAATTGTATCAATTACTTTAAAATCAATTTTTGCTTCTCTCGCAAGAATCTGATTCAATAGAATTTTAGTATTGGTATATAATTCTTTTTGTCTAAGGAAAGCTACTTTATCGGTATTCAAATCTACTTGGGCGTTTAAAACTTCCAGTTTTGAAGCTTTACCAATTGTAAATCTATTTTTGGCTAAAGCCAATCGTTGATTAGAGATCACAATAGTTGAGTCAAGCGCCATTAGCTGCTGTTGCTGTTGAACTAAGTCATAATAGGTTGCATTAACATCACTAATTTTAGTAATTATAGTCAATTTTAATTGTGCTTCTCCTAGTTTTTTTAATTCATCTAATTGTTCCTTTTTTGCAAACATTTTGAATCCATCAAAAACGGTCCAATCTAAACCAACACCATAATTTAAACTGTTATTTTTGGCATTGTCCATATTATTAACGGTTCCGTCAGCTCGTGTTTGCGAAAGTTTTTGAATACCGTTATTGTCAACAATTGTCGCAGTAGCTTTTGGTAACATTCCAGCATTTCCATAAGAAACATTTGCTTTATCAATTAACAAATTATTAGAAGCAATTTTTATCTCATAATTGTTTTCTAAAGCTATTTTTATAGCATCATCAACAGTTAAGATTTCTTGTGCATTGGTTTTTAATGCACAAAACAAAACTAAAACCAGCGTTTTAAATATATATTTAGAATGTATCATCTTATTTGCTTTCTTTTTCATATTCTTCAATGTGATCAAATTCTGGATAATGTTTTCTAGCTTTGGACCACATCAAATACATTGCAGGAATTACGAATAGCGTTAAAACTAAAGAAAAAATAGTTCCGCCAACAATCACAACTCCCATACCAATTCTACTAGTTGAAGCAGCACCAAGCGACATTGCGATAGGTAAAGCTCCTAATGAAATAGCTAAACTTGTCATCAAAATAGGACGAAGACGCGCTTCTGAAGCTTCTAAAATGGCATCCAGTTTTGATTTTCCTTGTTCGCGAAGCTGATTTGCAAACTCAACTATTAAAATTCCATTTTTAGTCACTAAACCTATTAACATTACAGTTCCAATCTGGCTGAAAATATTCCAAGTTTGGTCAAACAACCACAATGAAAATAAAGCTCCTGCAACTGCCATTGGAACAGTTAAAATGATGATTAATGGATCGATAAAACTTTCAAATTGAGCGGCAAGAATTAAAAATATTAATACTAATGCTAGACCAAATGCAAATGAAGTATTCGAGCTACTCTCCACAAAATCTCGAGATTCGCCACCTAAATCAGTAGTGAAAGTGTCATCTAATACTTTTTCTTTAATTTCATTCATTGCATCAATACCATCGCTCATACTTTTGCCTGGAGCCAGACCAGCTGACACTGTTGCAGACATGTATCGGTTATTATGGTACAATTGTGGAGGATTACTTTTCTCTTCAATTGTAACAACATTATCCATTTGAATCAATTCTCCTTTGTTGTTTTTTACATACATAGAAGTTAAATCAAGTGGAGTAGAACGATCTTTTTGATCAAATTGTCCAATTACTTGATATTGTTTTCCATTTCTCATAAAATAACCAAAACGTTGTCCGCTTAACGAAAGTTGTAAGGTTTGAGCAATATCAATTACTGAAATTCCTAAACTTTCCGCTTTTTCACGGTCAATGGTTACATTTATTTCAGGCTTGTTAAATTTCAAGTTAACATCTGTTGTAGAAAAAGTTTCGTTTTTTGAGGCTTCATCCATAAATAACGGAATCTTTTCACGTAATTTTTCAAAGTTTGGCGCTTGAATAATATACTGAATTGGTAAACCACCGCGTCTGTTAACTGCAATTGTAGGCTGTTCCAATACGGCTGTTTTTGCTTCAGAATATTGGTTGGTCCATTTGGTTAGCTTTTCGGCGATTTCTTTTTGAGAACGGTTTCTTTCGTTTGGTTCAGTCAAAGAAATTCGGATTCTTCCACTATTTACGGTTGATGCACCAAAACCTGGTGAAGTAATAATTAAAGCAACTTTTTTCTCTGGAATAGAATCGTCAATTAATTGTGATAATTCCTGCATGAAACGATCCGTATATTCATAAGAAGAACCTTCTGGTGCAGTGATGCTCATCATCAATCCGCTTCGGTCATCATAGGGCGCAGTTTCTTTTTTTAGTAAATTAAAAAAGAGATAAATTAAACCAAAACACGCAATTAATATTGGAAAACTCAACCATTTTCTTTTCATAAAACGATTCAGCGCATCAGCATAACCACTATTTAATCTTAAGAAATAAGGTTCAGTTCTGATATAGAAATTTGATTTTTTTTGCTCGCCACCTTTCATCAAATAAGCATTCAACATTGGTGTTAATGTAAGCGAAACAAATGCTGATATCAATACAGCAGCACCAATGACGACACCGAATTCTCGAAATAATCGACCCACAAATCCTTCTAGGAAGATTACTGGTAAAAATACCGCTGCCAAGGTTATTGAAATAGAGATAACTGCAAAAAAGATTTCGTTTGAACCTTTTATGGCCGCTTCTATCGGAGTCATGCCTTCTTCTACTTTTTTGAAAATATTCTCCGTAACCACAATTCCATCATCAACCACTAAACCTGTTGCCAATACAATTGCCAATAGTGTAAGTACATTTATGGAGAAACCGAACAACCACATGATAAAAAACGTAGCTATCAAGGATACCGGAATATCTATTAAAGGTCTAAACGCAATTGCCCAATCTCTAAAGAATAAATAGATAATTAAGATTACCAAAAGAATCGAAATCCCTAATGTTTCTGCTACTTCAATAACTGATTTTTTTACAAAAACGGTATTGTCAATTACGATATTCAAATGAATATCTTTAGGTAAGTCCTTTTTTAAAATTTGATATTCTTTGTAAAATTCTTTTGAAATATCTAAATAATTTGCTCCCGGAAGAGGTACAATCGCAACACCAACTAATGGCGTTCCAGATTGCGTCATTTTAGTTTCAATATTTTCGGCACCCATAACCGCGTTACCTACATCACTAAAACGTACTATTTTTTCTCCTTCTGAGCGAATGATTATATTATTAAATTCTTCTGCTGTGGCTAAATTACCAACTGTTTTTACGGTAAGTTCTGTATTAGCGCCTGTTATTTTTCCGGAAGGTAATTCGACATTTTGTTTGTTTAAAGCTTCTCGCACTTCTGAAACAGTACAACCGTAAGAGGCTAATTTCACAGGATCAATCCACAAACGCATCGCATATCTTTTTTGTCCCCAAATTTGAATTCCACTGACACCAGGAATAGTTTCCAAACGTTGACCGATAACATTTTCAGCATAATCACTTAGTTCTAAAGCGCTTCTGGAATCACTTTGAACTGTCATAGAAATAATAGCTTCACCATTGGCATCAGCCTTAGAAACCACGGGTGGCGCATCAATATCTTGAGGTAAACTACGAATGGCTTGTGAAACTTTATCACGGACATCATTTGCAGCTTCTTCGAGATTTTTATCTAAATTAAATTCGACCGTTATATTGCTACTACCTTGAATACTAGAAGAAGTCACATTTCGAATACCATCAATAGAATTAATCGCTTTTTCTAAAGGTTCTGTAATTTGGGATTCAATAATATCTGAATTTGCTCCAGCATAATTTGTACGAATAGAAACTTGCGCAGGATCAATAGAAGGAAATTCTCTAATTCCAAGAAAACTGTAACCAATTAATCCAAAAAGGATGATGGCTAAATTTACAACGATAGTAAATACGGGTCTTCTTATACTTGTGGTTGATAAACTCATTTTTGATTTTAGGATTTAATAGTTTTGAATTAGAATTTCTAATAGTTGAAATTTATAATTGTAAACTATTTTATTTTTACAATAACAGGAGTTTCATCTTTTAACGACATAACTCCACTAGTTAATAATGTATCTCCAGGATTCAACCCTTTAAGAACTAATACAGTAGCATCCGTTCTAGTAGCGGTTTCAATCATAACTTCTTTTGCAAAGCCGTTATTATTGATAAAAACTTTCTTTCCGTCTTGTACAGGAATTACTGCTTCAGAAGGAACCACTATTGCGTCTTTAATTATATCCAATGGTAATTCTACATTTGCAAATGTACCAGGTAATAATTTACCGTCTTTGTTTTCTGCTAAAGCACGAACTTTCAAAGTTCTAGTAGCAACTTCAACTTCAGGTTCAATGGCATATACTTTAGCCGTATATTTTTCATCAGAACCAGCTACTTTAAAACTTATAAAAGTATTTAATTTAACTTGTGAAGTATATTTTTCAGGAATAGAAAATGTGATTTTCAGTTTGCCAATATTAACTAATTTAGCTACTAAAATGGAAGGCGTTACATAAGTTCCTGGCGAAATTGAACGCAATCCAATTTTTCCAGAAAAAGGAGCTCTCACAGATGTTTTTGAAATTTGAGCTTTAATTAATTGAGTTTGTGCTTGAGCGGATTTATAATCAGATCTAGCAACATCATATTCTTCTTGACTAATGGCTTCTTTTTGCAAAAGTAATTTAGCACGTCTTTCATTCTCAGAAGCTAATCCTTCTTTGGTAGTTGCTTGAATTAATTGCGCTTTTAATTCCACATCATTTACTTTAAAAAGAACCTGTCCTTTAGCAACATTGCTACCTTCACTAAAATAAATACCTTCAACAATTCCTGAAACTTCAGATCTAATTTCTACTTGCTCGTTAGCTTCAATTGATCCAGAAAGCGATAGATTGTTGTCAAAAGTTCCACTTTTAAGTACAATCCCACTTACATTAATAGGTTTGTCTTTTCCGTTTGGACCTTTAGGATCTCCAGATTCACTTTTGTTTTCAATGATTCTATACGAAATGAATCCAATGATTCCGGCAGTTAAGAGTGTGTAAACAACGTATTTTATCTTCATATTTATAGTGTAAGAGTAGTATTAATGTGTCTTTTTAACGCAATTAACAAAGTTATACTTTTGGACTCAAAAAAAACATTCCTTTGCTTTAATTTAACAGTTGTATATACAAATAGTAATACTAAGTTAAAAAAGACTAACTAATGTAATTCCAAATATTTTTCTTTTTAGTCAATTCGATGAAAACTGCTCGTAGCGTTTGATGTTCTGGTTTCTGTAAAGGAGCGTCATCTCGCAGTATTTTGAGTGCATAATTCCTAGCTAGCATTAAGATATCTCGATCTCGAACAATATCGGCAATTTGAAGATTAAGTACACCACTTTGTTGCGTTCCCATTAAGTCTCCTGGTCCACGAAGTTTAAGGTCAACTTCGGCAATTTCAAATCCGTCATTAGTTTGAACCATAGTTTCCATTCGAGTTTTACTGTCAGAACTCAATTTATGACTCGTCATCAAAATGCAATAACTTTGTTCGGCACCACGACCCACACGACCTCTAAGTTGGTGTAATTGTGATAATCCAAAACGTTCTGCACTTTCTATAATCATCACACTAGCATTAGGAATATTCACGCCAACTTCAATCACAGTTGTGGCTACCATAATATTTGTTTTTCCCTCTGAGAATCGTTTCATTTCTGAATCTTTGTCGGCTGGTTTCATTTTTCCGTGAAGAATAGAAATAGAATACTGAGGCAAAGGAAAATCACGGGAAATACTTTCGTATCCGTCCATTAAATCTTTGAAATCCATTTTTTCAGATTCCTGAATTAAAGGATATACAATATAAATTTGTCTGCCAATGGCAATTTCGTCTCTTATAAATTTCCATACTTTCAAGCGGTTGCTGTCAAAACGATGCACGGTTTGAATGGGTTTTCGGCCAGGCGGCAACTCATCAATTACAGAAATATCTAAATCACCGTACAAACTCATTGCCAAAGTTCTTGGAATAGGAGTGGCGGTCATTACCAAAATATGTGGCGGAATTTCGTTTTTCTTCCAAAGTTTTGAACGCTGTTCCACTCCAAAACGATGTTGTTCGTCAATTACGGCTAAACCTAAATTTTTAAATTTAACCTTATCTTCTAATAAAGCATGTGTACCAATTAGAATGTGTAAACTTCCATTTTCTAAGTCTTCATGAATTATTTTTCGAGCGGCAGTTTTAGTTGATCCTGTAAGGATTTGAATATTTATATCAAGGGTTTTAGCTAATTCTGATAATCCTATAAAATGTTGATTTGCTAAGATTTCGGTTGGTGCCATTAAGCAAGCCTGAAAACCATTATCAAGGGCTAACAGCATACTCATAAAGGCTACAATAGTTTTACCAGAACCCACATCTCCTTGTAACAAACGGTTCATTTGGGCATTACTTCCCATATCTGTCCGAATCTCTTTAAGCACTCTTTTTTGAGCATTTGTGAGTTCAAAAGGCAAATGATTTTGATAAAATTCATTGAAATACTTTCCAACAGTTGTAAAAGGATGCCCTTTAATTTTGTGCTTTCTGATTAAGTTTTTAGTGATTAATTGTAATTGGATAAAAAACAATTCTTCAAATTTTAATCGGAATTGGGCTTTCGCCAAAAGCTCACTATTCTTTGGAAAATGAATATTAAATAAAGCTGTTTTTTTAGGAACGAGCTTAAGTTCGTTGATAAGATAATCGGGTAAAGTTTCTGTAAACAATGTTTGCGTTTCCAGAAACAATTGTTGCATCATTTTATTGATTACTCTATTGCTAATGCCTCTATTGGCTAAGGTTTCTGTAGATGGATATACAGGCTGCATAGCAGAACGTAAGTTTTTTTCGTGTTCTGCTAATAATTCAATTTCAGGATGGGCCATGTTAAATAGTCCATTAAATGAACTGCATTTTCCGAAAATAACACAAACTTCATTTATTTTTAAACTCTCCCGAATCCATTTGTGACCTTGAAACCAAACCAGTTCCATTTGTCCTGTATCATCTACAAAAGTTGCTACTAAGCGTTTTCTTCCTTTGGCAAATTCTACGGTTTTAATAGCAATAATTTTTCCGATAATTTGGACTTCAGCAGCATTGTTTTGAAGCTCATTAATTTTGTAATAACGAGTTCTGTCTATATACCTATTAGGGAAAAAATTAACCAAATCCCCATACTTATGAATTCCCAATTCCTTACGGAGTAATTCGCCCCGATTAGGACCAACGCCTTTGAGGTATTCAATGGGAGTTTGTAATAGGTTTTGCTGCATACTGCGAAGATAGTTTTTTGTTTGGAAATTAGAAAATAGCTCTTATTACAAAAACGCATACGAAAATTCATATATTTGAAAAGAAATGCTAGGATTAATTCCTGGTTATATATTCATGATAAATACTAAATAGAAAAATGAAACAAATTTTAATCACACTCTTATTCTGTGGAATTTTCACGAATGGATTTTCTCAATCGGTATCAAAAACAAATGATATTAAAAGGCTTCTAGAAATAACTGGTTCTGGAAAATTAGGCGTTCAAGTTGGTCAAACCATGATTTCTAGTTTTAAACAAAGTTATCCTAATGTTCCTGAAGAGTTTTGGAATAATTTTTTAAAAGAATTGAATTCAGACGTTTTAATTAATATGATTATACCTATTTATGATAAATATTATTCAGAATCAGAAATAAGAGAATTGACAGAATTCTATCAATCCGCCTTAGGCAAAAAGGTAATTGCGACCATGCCTCAAATTATGCAAGAATCAATGCAGGCTGGACAAAGTTGGGGTAGAGCTATTGGGGAGAAAGTTTATACCAATCTTAAAGAAAAAGGGTTTGTAAAAAAAGAGGAATAATTGAAAGAATTAAAATTTCAAATTCTTTTCAAACACAATATCTTTGATTAAATTAAAAATTTAAGAATGACAACTCATCTCGCATTGCTCCGTGGTATTAATGTTTCCGGTCATAATATGATAAAAATGGAAGCTCTGAAAACAACTTTGGAAGCTATTGGTTTTCAAAATGTAGAAACCTACATTCAGTCTGGAAATGTTTTTGTGGATACCGAAGAAGAAAATGCTGCTGCCGTTGGTTTTAAAATAAAGCAGGAAATTTTCAAAGTTTTTGGTCATGAAGTTCCAGTTGTTGTGGTTAACATTTCTGATTTAGAAAATTGTTTTAAAAACAATCCTTTTTTAAAGGAAAAAGACATTGATTTGAAGAAACTATACGTGGCTTTTGTTTCAATTGAATTGCGAACGGATCATATTAATGATTTGAAAATGAGTCAAGTAAAACCTGACGAAGCTAGTATTGATAAAAATAAAATTTATATTAAGTACGCTGTAGGTGCAGGAAAGACTAGATTTGATCAAAAATATATTGAGAAAAAACTTAATTTAACAGCTACCATTCGAAATTGGAATACAGTAACTCAACTACTAAATATGTTTCAAGAAAGAATACAAAAATAGTTCTATACGCTTCTAATCAGTTGTTATAACTTTTTAATAATGAAATATTTATTTCTTTTAATTTCTGTTTTCAGCTTTGCACAACAAACAAAATTTGTTGATTTCAAATTTGTAAGTGCGCAAATCACGATTAATCCTGAAGATAAAAATGTTTCTGGGAGTGGAAGCTATTGGTTCGATGTTTTAAAACCAATTGATACCATCAAAATTGATGCTCAAAATATCGAATTTGATGAAATTTACTTAAATGAAAAAAAGGTAAACTTCATTAATAATGGTAAATATTTAGCTATAATTTATCCTTTTAAAAAAAGTAAAAAAAATAACATCTCCTTTAATTATAGTGTAAAACCTAAGCAGGCTTTATATTTTATTGGAAGTAAAGAAAAAGATAATTTACAAATTTGGACACAAGGACAAGGAAAATACACCAGTCATTGGTTTCCAAGCTTTGATGATGTTAATGAAAAAGTAATCTTCAATATGACGGTTGTTTTTGACTCAAAATATACCGTAATTTCAAATGGAATTTTAAAAAATAAAGTCCAGAATAACAATATGACGTATTGGAATTACAACATGCAAAAGCCTATGAGTTCTTATTTGTTGATGCTTGCCATTGGTAAATTTGATAAAAAAACAGTTTATTCTAATTCGGGAATTCCTTTAGAAATGTATTTTGAACCAAATCAAAATACAAAGTTTGAACCTACTTATAGAAATTCAAAACGAATGTTTGACTTTCTAGAAAAAGAAATAGGAGTGAAGTATCCATGGCAAATTTACAAACAAATTCCGGTACGTGATTTTTTATATGCCGGAATGGAAAACACTAGCGCAACTCTGTTTACCACTCGTTATTTAGTTGATTCTGTTGGTTTTGAAGATAGAAGTTATACGAATGTAAACGCACATGAATTAGCGCACCAGTGGTTTGGAAATTTAATCACTGCCGAAAACGGAAAACATCATTGGTTACAAGAAGGTTTTGCAACTTATTATGCTTTATTGGCTGAAAAAGAAATTTATGGTGAAGATTATTTTTATTCCAAATTATATGGATATGCGCAGCAATTAAAATTTGCTTCCAAGACAGATACTATTCCTGTTTTGAATGAAAAAGCCAGTTCTTTAAGTTTTTATCAAAAAGGAGCTTGGGCATTATTTGTTTTGGATGAAGAAATTGGTCATGAAGCTTTTAAAAAAGTAATAAAAAACTATCTGAAAAAATATTCTTTTCAAACGGTAAATACCGAAGATTTTTTTAATGAAATAAAGAAAGTTTCAAATTATGATTTGAATGAATTTAGCAAAAATTGGCTTGAGTTAAGTGTTATTAATTCAAAACAAATCAATAGTTTATTAAATAAAAATAAATCCATTCAGCTTTTAATAGAAGTAGATAAAGTAAAGAATAAATCAATAGCTGAAAAACAAGATTTTTTTGCTAAAACATTACAATCCAAAGTTTCTTCTTTTATAAAAGAAGCGATAGTGAACCAATTGAAAAATGAAAATTTTGAAGACAAAGAAGCACTTCTAAAGCTTGCACTTGACACCAATGAAATACAAGTTCGCCAAGCAGTTGCAGCTACTTTAACAGAAATTCCAGAAAGTTTCAGGCCTTATTACGAAACCTTATTAGATGATAAATCATACCAAACACAAGAAGTAGCATTGTATAATTTGTGGAATAATTTTCCAGAATATAGAAATAAATATTTAGATAAATCAAAATCATGGATTGGATTCAATGATTACAATTTAAGGACATTGTGGTTGTCACTTGCTTTATCTACAGCAGATTATCCCGAAAATAAGCAGGAATTAATAGCAGAATTGATTGCGTATTCCTCAACTAATTTTGAAGCAACAACTCGACAAAATGCTTTAGAAAAACTTATCGGTTTTCATTTCATAAATGATGCTGTTTTGATAAATTTAGTCAATGCTACAACGCATCATATGTGGCAGTTTTCAAAATTTGGTAGAGAAGCTATTCGTAAGTTATTAAAGGATCCCGAAATGAGAACTCAATTTGAAAACATTCTCTCAAACTTAAATGATTCAGAAAAATTTCAATTGAATCGCTTATTAAAAGAACAGTAAATAGTTTACCACAATTGACTAACTTCATTTTTGATAAAAGCTAAAGCAGCATTACTTGGCGATTGTTTTTCTAACAAATTATTCAAAAGTAATTCTCTAATTTGGTCTGCATTATCAATACCTTCAGTTCTATTTGCTTTTCGAATCATTTGTATAGTTGAATTTTTTGCAGTTGTTATAATGCTCCAACACTCATCTGAAATATAAATTTGTTGTGTTAAATTATGTTCAAATTCCTGCTCGATATGAGCAATAACTAAATTCTCATAATCATTTTTATCATTAGAAATAGGCGTTATACGAATCAATAATTTTGTTAAACTAATGCGTTCTAAAAATAAAGTCATACGCTCATACGCTTGTAAACGCAATGGCAAAGCCTCTTTTTGAGTTTCTTTTTGTAACAACCATCTTCGGGTATTTTGTTGATCTTTAAAATAGGATTGAAATAAGTAATAAGCAACTGCTCCTGTTACTATTGAAGGAATTGTATAAGCTAAAATTTCTATGATTTTTGTAGAATCCATCTTTTTAAATTTAAAGGAACAAAAATATACTTTTTGATTGTAATATTTATGCAGGAAACCTAATTTTACCCGAGTAAATTCTTATTTAAAAGACTCGCTATTGGAAACCTATATCTTGATTTTATTATGTTTGGCCGCTTTCGCTGCAGGGTTTATAGATGCTGTTGTTGGAGGTGGTGGACTTATTCAAACTCCAGTAGGACTTATTTTGTTACCTAATCTACCTGTTTCAACAGTTATTGGAACTTTAAAAGTTCCTGCTTTCAGCGGGACTTCATTTGCAGCCTTTCAGTATCTTAAAAAAGTCGATATGAATTGGAAATTATTAGCCATTATGATGGTTTTAGCATTTCCATCTGCTTTTTTGGGTTCTACCTTATTGACTTATGTAAGTAATGATTTCATGAAACCATTGTTACTAGTAGTACTATCTTTTTTGGTTGTTTATACTTATGCCAAGAAAAATTTTGGTCAGCATATCGAAAAAAATCTATCTTATAAAAAACAGCTTATAAATGCAGTTTCTATCAGTTTTATTGTTGGTTTGTACGATGGATTTATTGGACCTGGAACTGGAAGTTTTTTAGTTGTAGCTTTCATTGCGCTAATGGGTTTTGATTTTCTTCACGCCTCCGCAAATGCTAAAATGGTAAACTTGGCTACAAATTTTGGCTCTATATGCTTGTTTATGTTGAAAGGTAAAATCATTTGGGCAATTGCAATTCCTATGGCGGCCAGTAATGCATTCGGAGGTTTGCTGGGTGCCAAATTAGCTATTAATAAAGGAAATAGTTTTATTCGGATATTCTTTTTAGTAGTAGTTATAGGCACATTAATTCGTTTTGCTTACGATGTTTTTTACAAATAAAACAGGATGTGTAGAAATGCTTTTTTGTTCCTTTTAAAAATTCAAAACCTCATTCAAAATCGCTATTTTTGCATACAATAATTTAAAAATTACATGCAGAAATATATCGATCAACTCAACGAAGCACAACGGGAACCTGTTCTCCAAAAGGATGGTCCTATGATTATCATTGCAGGTGCTGGTTCTGGAAAAACACGTGTGTTGACCATTAGAATTGCTTATTTAATGAGCCAAGGAGTAGACTCATTTAGTATTTTATCGCTGACTTTTACTAATAAAGCAGCTCGTGAAATGAAAAATAGAATTGCTCAAATTGTAGGAGCAGGAGAAGCTAAGAATCTTTGGATGGGAACTTTTCACTCTGTTTTTGCTCGTATTTTGCGTTCTGAAGCGGATCATTTAGGTTATCCTTCAAATTTTACGATTTACGATTCTCAGGATTCTGTCCGATTAATTTCTTCTATTATTAAAGAAATGCAATTGGATCGTGATGTATATAAACCGAAACAAGTTCTGAGCCGAATTTCAAGTTATAAAAATAGTTTAATCACCGTAAAAGCCTATTTTAATAATCCTGAATTACAGGAAGCGGACGCCATGTCCAAAAAACCGCGATTAGGGGAGATTTATCAAAATTATGTAGATCGTTGTTTCAAAGCTGGCGCTATGGATTTTGATGATTTATTATTAAAAACGAATGAATTACTAACTCGTTTCCCAGAAGTTTTAGCCAAATACCAAAATAGATTTCGTTATATTCTAGTGGATGAGTACCAAGATACAAACCATTCCCAGTATCTTATTGTTCGTGCGCTATCCGATAAATTTCAAAATATATGTGTTGTAGGTGATGATGCGCAAAGTATTTATGCGTTCCGAGGAGCTAATATTAACAATATTCTAAATTTTCAGAAAGATTATGAAGGTGTAAAAACCTTTAGATTAGAACAGAATTATCGTTCTACAAAAAATATTGTGGAAGCTGCCAATACGATAATCGACAAAAATAAAACGAAGCTTGATAAAATTGTTTGGACAGCAAATGATTTTGGTCCAAAGATAAAAGTGCATCGCAGTTTAACAGATGCCGAAGAAGGGCGTTTTGTAGCCAGTACCATTTTTGAACAGAAAATGCAAAACCAATTGCATAATGGCGCATTTGCCATTTTGTACCGAACCAATGCACAATCTCGAGCGATGGAAGATGCTTTGAGAAAAAGAGATATTCCATACCGAATTTATGGTGGTTTGTCCTTTTATCAAAGAAAAGAAATCAAAGATGTTTTATGTTATTTGAGATTGGTAATCAATCCAAAAGATGAAGAAGCATTGATACGTGTAATCAATTACCCTGCTCGTGGAATTGGTGACACAACAGTGGAAAAACTTACCATTGCTGCAAATCATTACAAGCGTTCCATTTGGGAAGTTATGCAAAATATTGATAAAATTGACTTGAAATTAAATTCAGGAACCAAGCAAAAACTGACGGATTTTGTCACTATGATTCAGAGTTTTCAGGTTATTAATGAAAATCAAGATGCTTTTTATATAACAGATCATGTTTCCAAAAAAACAGGATTAGTTCAAGAATTAAAAAAAGATGCTACTCCAGAAGGAATGGCAAAAATTCAGAATATAGAAGAATTATTAAACGGTATAAAGGACTTTACTGAAGGGCAAAAAGAAATTGATGGCGCTCGTGGTGCATTATCAGAATTCATGGAAGATGTAGCCTTAGCTACGGATTTAGATAAAGATACTAGTGATGAAGATCGTGTGGCCTTAATGACTATACATTTAGCAAAAGGATTAGAATTCCCACATGTATTTGTAGTTGGAATGGAAGAAGATTTGTTTCCAAGTGCCATGAGTATGAGTACGCGTTCTGAGCTTGAAGAAGAACGCCGTTTGTTTTATGTGGCATTAACACGCGCAGAGCATCAAGCGTATCTTACTTATGCGCAATCTCGTTATCGCTGGGGAAAACTTACTGATAGTGAGCCTTCACGATTTATCGAAGAAATTGACAGCCAATATTTAGAATATATAACTCCAATGGAATCTAATTACAGGTATAAACCTATGATTGACAGTGATATTTTTGGAGATGTTGATAAATCAAAATTGCGATTGGCAAAACCAGTTGCTGGTACACCGCCAAAATACATTACAGATAACGAACCCAAATCAGATATTAATCTTCGGAAATTAAAGCCTGTTTCTAGCAATAATTCATCTTCTGGCAGTGCTAATTTATTTGACAATAAATTAATAGTTGGAAATATTGTTATGCATGAGCGTTTTGGTAAAGGAGAAATCATTAACTTAGAGGGAGCAGGAGCAGATAAAAAAGCTGAAATCCGTTTTGAAGTAGGCGGAATTAAAAAATTGCTGCTGCGCTTTGCAAAATTGGATGTTATTGGATAAAAAAGTTTAAACTAGAAAAAAAATGGCTCAATTTATAAAAATATATGAAGACAAACCTAACGAAGCGGCTATAGCCAAAGTGGTAAAGGTTTTGAAAGATGGAGGTCTGGTTATTTATCCAACCGATACCGTTTATGGTTTGGGTTGTGACATTACAAATACCAAAGCATTAGAACGAATTGCGAAAATAAAAGGGGTGAAGTTAGACAAAGCAAACTTTTCTTTTATTTGTCATGATTTGAGTAATTTATCAGATTATGTTAAACAAATTGACACCGCAACTTTTAAAATTTTGAAAAGAGCCTTGCCAGGACCTTATACTTTCATTCTTCCAGGAAATGCTAATTTGCCGAAAGAATTTAAAAAGAAAACAACTGTTGGTATTCGTGTACCAGATAATTCAATTGCGTTGGAAATTGTTCGTCAATTAGGAAACCCTATTGTTTCAACTTCGATTCATGATGACGATGATGTGATTGAATATACTACTGATCCAGAACTTATTTTTGAGAAATGGCAGAACCTTGTTGATATGGTTATTGATGGTGGTTATGGGGATAATATGGGATCTACAATCATAGATTTGTCAGGTGATGAACCTATTGTTGTCAGAGAAGGTAAAGGAAGTTTAGAAGTTATTTAAGAAAGTATTCCGTAATACTCATAAAAAAACGTCTTGAGCAATCAAGACGTTTTTTTATAATTTAGTAATGAAAATTACTATTGTTGTTTTTTCATTTCTTTTTCAACCATTTCATAAAATTGGTCAATTTTAGGCAATACAACAATACGAGTTCTTCTGTTACGCGCTCTATTTTCAGCAGAATCGTTTGCTACTAAAGGCACATAAGAACTTCTACCTGCAGCAATTAATTGTGATGGTTTAACTCCTAATTGATTTGTTAACACACGAATTATTGAAGTAGAACGTTTTACGCTCAAATCCCAGTTGTCTAACAAAATTCCAGAACCATTGTAAGGAACGCTATCTGTATGACCTTCAACCATACATTCAAAATCAGGTTTGTCATTTACAACTTTAGCAACTTTAGCTAAAACTCCTTTAGCTTTATCGGTTACATCATAACTTCCTGTTTTAAACAATAGTTTGTCTGCAATAGAAATAAAAACTACTCCTTTTTCAACATTTATTTCAATATCTGGATCTGATAAACCAACAGCACTTTTTAAACTAGTAACAACTGCAAGTGTAACACTATCTTTTTTAGTTAAAGCATCTTGCATTCTACTAATTTTCAAATCTTTTTCTTTAATAGATTCTAATGCTTTTTCAATATTTTCAGCTCCTTTAGTAGACAAGATTGTCATGTCTTTTGAAACATTTATTAAATTTTGATTGTGCTCTTTCAATGTAGCAGCTGTAGCAGCAAGTCCTGCTTTTTCTTCTAAACAAGAATTTAGCTTAACAGTACAAGTATTCAATAAATCTTGAGTTTCTTTGTTTTTAGCTTCAAGTTCTGAATATTTCTTTTTAGAAACACAAGAAGTTAAAAGTGCTAAAACTGATAAAGCAATTACAATTTTTCTCATAAAAATTAATTTTAATTAAACGTGAATTACAAATTTAGGTTATTCTAATTTATTTGGATGTCAAAATATCCTTAAATATCGTAACATTTTTTATAAAATATAAGTAAACGATACTTTTTACGGTATAGTATTTATCAACTTGAATTAATTCTCTTTTTTTATAATGAGTGCTAAAAAGTTTATAAAAGGAAGCATGTGCTTTTAGAATAGCTAAGAAATGATTTATTTTTCCTTTAAGTAAAAATTGAATTGCCGCAATTCCGTCTAATAACATTCGTTGAAAAAGAATACTATAAATTTCTTTTTGCGGTAAGTTTTTAGTTAACATAAGTAATGAATTCCTAAAATTCAAAAATGTTTTCTTTGGATTACCTTGTTGTAATGTTGCGCCACCTACATGATACACCACCGAGGCAGAATTATACATAATGATATATCCTTTATTAATAGTGCGCCAACACAAATCAATTTCTTCTTGATGAGCAAAAAAATCAGCATCAAAACCTTTTAATTCCTTGTAAACGGAACTTCGTATAAAAAAACACGCACCCGTAGCCCAAAATATTTCACAAGTATCATCATATTGTCCATTATCTTTTTCCAAAGTTTCAAAAATACGACCACGACAATATGGATAACCATACTTATCAATGAATCCACCAGCTGCACCTGCATATTCAAAATATTCTTTACGTTTGTAATCCAAAATTTTAGGTTGGATAATAGCTGTTTTAGGTTCGTTTTCGAAAGTAGCAATGATAGGTTTTAGCCAATTTTCTGTTACTTCAATATCTGAATTTACTAAAGCAAATACATCAGCATCAACACTTTTTAACGCTTCATTATAACCACCTGCAAAACCTAAATTCAAGTCGTTTTTGATGATTTTAACAGTAGGAAAAAAAGTATTTACATAGGAAATGGAATTATCCGTTGAAGCATTATCAGCAACATAAACGGTCGCTTCTGGAGAATTTTTAACTATTGAAGGTAAAAATTGTTCTAATAATTGTACTCCATTCCAATTAAGGATAACAACTGCTACTTTCATTCAGATAAAATTTTAGACATATAATTAGGTAATTCTGGTAGAAATTGATATTTCTCGTTTTCAAAATCCATCTGGCAAAAGTAATGATTCAAACCATTAGTAACCATCAAAAATTGTGATTGCATGGTCATATTATAGCGTGCAATTTGGTCAAAAGTAGATTGTGCTATTTTTATTTGAGGGGCTTTGCATTCAATTAGAATATAAATTGAACCATCAGGATTAAAGACAACAACATCATACCGTTTTCGTAATCCGTTGACTTTTAAAACTTTTTCGACATTTATTAATGATTTTGGATATTTTTTTTCTTCCAAAAGAAATTGAACTACATGCTGACGAACCCATTCTTCTGGTGTGAGAATGATAAATTTTTTCCTGATTTCATCAAAAATAGACACTTTATTTTCGCTATTTTTGAGACGAAAAGAATAAGAAGAAAAATTCAGTTTTTGCATTTGACAAAAGTATAAAATAAGTTTAAAATTTAAAGTTTAAAGTTTTACACGATCCTACAAACTTTACGGTTTAAACCTTACACAAAAAATAATGGATGAAGTACTAAAAATTGTAAACGATATTAAAGGGGGAAACATCAAACCGATCTACTTTTTGATGGGTGAAGAACCTTATTATATTGACAAACTATCTGATTATATTGAGCAAAATATATTGTCTGAAGAAGAAAAAGGCTTCAATCAAACTGTTTTATATGGGCGCGATGTAACAATTGAAGATGTTGTTTCAACCGCTAAGCGCTACCCAATGATGGCAGATCGTCAAGTGGTAATTGTTAAAGAAGCTCAAGAACTCTCCAGAACGATTGATAAAATTGAAAGTTATGTTGATAATCCTTTGCCAAGTACCGTTTTAGTTTTTTGTTACAAATACAAAACCTTAGATAAACGTAAAAAAGTAACTAAGCTTTTAGGGCAAAAAGGTGTTGTTTTTGAAAGTAAAAAATTATACGAAAACCAAGTCGGGGATTGGATAAAAAGAGTTTTATCGGGTAAAAAATATGCCATTGAACCTAAAGCTTCTGCAATGTTAGTTGAGTTTTTAGGAACAGATTTGAGTAAAATAAATAATGAACTTGAAAAATTACAGATTATTTTACCTGTAGGAAGTACTATTACTCCAAAGCATATTGAAGAAAATATAGGATTTAGTAAAGATTATAATAATTTTGAATTGTTAAATGCACTTGGTTCGCGTAATCAATTGAAAGCATTCCAAATTGTTCAATATTTCTCGAATAATCCAAAAGCAAATCCTTTGATAGTCACTACAAGTACAATCTTTGGTTTTTATATTAAAATATTAAAATACCATGGATTGAAAGATCGTAATCCTAAAAATGTAGCTACAGCTCTTGGTGTTAGTCCGTATTTCTTGAAAGATTATGATGTTGCGCTAAAAAATTATCCAATGAAAAAAGTAAGTCAAATTGTAACTGCTTTGCGAGATATTGATGTAAAAAGTAAAGGAGTAGGAGCAAATGCGTTACCACAATCTGATTTATTAAGAGAAATGCTTTATAAAATATTTAATTAGCGTACAAAATTCCGATATTTGCACCTTTAAAATAAAATACCAAACGTATGGGAATGAATAAAAATACCATTTTAGGATGGGCAACATTAATAATGATTTTGATGGGATTATTGCTTATCGCATTAGGCGCTTTTAGATACGATGATGTTGCTGGCTGGGGGTTTGCAGCTGTAGGAGTTGGATTTCTTGCTAATGCATGGGTTTTTAGCTCTTTGAAAGGAAGAGTATAATTAGATTAATATTGAATTTTAAATTTTATTAAAAAATGGCTGACGATAAAAAAGTAATATTCTCAATGTCAAAATTGAGTAAAACGTATTCAAGTAGTAACAAACAAGTATTAAAAGACATTTATTTGAGTTTCTTTTATGGTGCTAAAATTGGTATTTTAGGTTTAAACGGTTCTGGAAAATCTTCTCTTTTGAAGATTATTGCTGGAGTTGATAAAAACTACCAAGGAGATGTTGTTTTTGCACCAGGTTATACGGTTGGGTATTTAGAACAAGAACCTATTTTAGATGATTCTAAAACAGTAATTGAAATTGTAAAAGAAGGTGTTGCCGAAACTATGGCAGTATTAGAAGAATACAACAACATAAACGATTTATTTGGTCTTCCTGAAAACTATGAAGATGCTGATAAAATGGATAAGTTAATGGATCGTCAAGCTGCATTGCAGGACAAAATTGATGCTCTAGGTGCGTGGGAAATTGACACCAAATTAGAGATTGCAATGGATGCGCTACGAACTCCAGAAGGAGATACTCCTATCAAAAATTTATCTGGTGGAGAGCGTCGCCGAGTAGCTTTATGTCGTTTGTTGTTGCAGCAACCTGATGTATTACTTCTGGATGAGCCTACCAATCACTTAGATGCTGAATCGGTACTTTGGTTAGAACAACATTTAGCTCAATATGCTGGAACTGTAATTGCCGTTACTCACGATAGATATTTCTTAGATAATGTTGCAGGATGGATTTTGGAATTGGATAGAGGAGAAGGTATTCCATGGAAAGGAAATTATTCTTCTTGGTTAGACCAAAAATCAAACCGTATGGCACAAGAAGAGAAAGTAGCTTCAAAACGTAGAAAAACCTTAGAACGCGAGTTGGATTGGGTTCGCCAAGGAGCTAAAGGACGTCAAACCAAACAAAAAGCACGTTTACAGAATTACGATAAATTGTTGAATGAAGATCAAAAACAATTGGATGAGAATCTAGAAATCTATATTCCAAATGGTCCTCGTTTAGGAACTAATGTAATTGAAGCTAAAGATGTTGCTAAAGCTTTTGGCGATAAATTATTATATGATAATTTGAATTTTACTTTGCCTCAGGCTGGAATTGTTGGGATTATTGGACCAAATGGTGCTGGTAAATCTACTATTTTCAGAATGATAATGGGTGAAGAGAAACCAGACGCAGGAGAGTTTTTAATTGGTGAAACCGTTAAAATCGCTTATGTTGATCAAGCGCATTCTAATATAAATCCAGATAAAACAATTTGGGAAAACTTCTGTGATGGTCAAGAATTAATCATGATGGGAGGTCGTCAAGTAAATTCGCGTGCTTATTTAAGTCGTTTTAACTTTGGTGGAAGTGACCAAAACAAAAAAGTTTCGATGCTGTCAGGTGGTGAAAGAAACCGTTTGCATTTAGCTATGACTCTGAAAGAAGAGGGTAACGTATTATTACTGGATGAGCCTACGAATGATTTGGATATTAATACGCTTAGAGCTTTAGAAGAAGGTTTAGAGAATTTTGCTGGTTGTGCCGTTGTAATTTCTCACGACAGATGGTTCTTAGATAGAATTTGTACTCACATTCTAGCTTTTGAAGGCAACTCTGAAGTGTATTATTTTGAAGGTGGTTTTTCTGATTATGAAGAAAACAAAAAGAAACGTTTAGGTGGTGATTTGACTCCAAAACGTCTTAAATACAGAAAATTGATTAGAAGTTAATATTTTTAATCTTTATAAAAACAAAAAAGAGGATATTCTATGAATATCCTCTTTTTTTTGGAATCTTATTTCTTCTTTTTATCAGAGTTCATCATCATAAATACGGCTGCTATTAAACCAATTATTACCAAACCAAAAACAACTATCATAATAAATGAGCCGTTCCCCCAAGAATATAGTGATAAATTTCCCATAATTAAGATTTTTAAGATTAATCAAATTTAACACTACTATTGTTGTTAGGATATGATAAATGTCATAATCCGCAATTTTTTTACAAAAATTTTAAATTTAATTCAGCCGTTGGTACAAAACAGGATTCTCGTTTTCCATACCATTTGTATCGATTGCTAGCAACGTAATCATAAATAGAATTTGCAACTGACTTTGGAAAGATTGCTAACAGCGTTCCAAGATAAATAACACCGCTTAAATTCCTTGAAATTTCTATAGCTGCTTCTGATTTATAATAGTATGCAATTCCTGGTTGATAGAGAATTATACTATCTATGTTTTTAGTATCAATTCCAATGTGTTTTAAAATATCTTGACCTAAATCAGATTGTAAGGCTACGAATCTAAAAACATCTTTTTTATCATGCTTAATTATAAATTGAACAGATGAACTGCATAAATTGCAAACACCATCAAAAAGAATGATTTTTTTGTTTTTAGGAAGATTGAGCATATTTAATAATTATTTTTTTACTGCTTCAACTAATTCTAGTGAGTCTAAATCAACTTTTGAAGTAAATACACCGTAATTAACTGTAGCTTTATTTTTTTCTATACTATCAATACTTCCTACTGCTTTACCATCAATCATACGAACGCGATCGCCAACTTTTAATATTGGTTTAGGTTTTACAATTATAGGTTTTAGTTTCTTTTCTTTCTTAGCAGCTCGAATTTCTTCGACTTGAACGGTAACTTCTTCAATAATTTCTTTTTTCTTTTGAACCAATTCTTTGGTTTCTTTAGCAGTTGCTTTTTTTCGTTTTGAATTCTCTATTTCAATAATTTTCAGAAATTCTCCAATAAGGTCTTTTTTGTTTTTATTATTAAAATATTTTTCAGCAATATCTTCTATTTTTTGACCAATGTAAATTGTCTTTTGATTGCTGTCATACAATTCTTGATAGCTTTCTAACTTTTGCTTAATTTTCACATTGATATTTTCCATTTTCTTACCTTCTTCACGTGCTTTGGATTCTTCTTCTTTTAGCGTTTGAGAGGTTTTTTCGAGTTTGGAGCGCTCTTTTTGAAGAGTTGCAATTGTTTTGTCAAAACGCACTTTTCCAACTTCAATTTTCTTTTTGGCACGATTAATTAAGCTAAAAGGAATTCCATTTTTTTGTGCTACTTCAAATGTAAACGAACTTCCTGCTTGCCCTAAAGCTAATTTATACATTGGTTCTAATGATTTTTCATCAAAAAGCATGTTGGCATTTGTGGCAAAAGGCAATTCGTTAGCTAGAATTTTCAGGTTTGAATAATGCGTAGTAATTATCCCGAAAGCTTCTCTGTGATAAAATTCCTCTAAGAAAATTTCAGCTAACGCACCTCCTAATTCTGGATCAGATCCTGTACCAAATTCATCTATCAAGAACATCGTTTTTCTATTACATTTTTTCAAAAAGTAGTTCATGTTCTTTAATCGGTAACTATAAGTACTTAAATGATTTTCAATAGATTGATTGTCTCCAATATCTGTTAAAATTCTATCAAACAAAAAGGTTTCACTGCGCTCATGAACAGGAATTAACATCCCAGATTGTAGCATTAGTTGTAGTAATCCAACAGTTTTTAACGAAATAGTTTTTCCTCCTGCATTAGGTCCTGAAATGACTATAATTCGATTTTCCTGACCTAACTCAATAGTTTGCGGATGCGTAATTTCGTTTTTTTGCTTGTTGTTCAAATACAAAATAGGATGGAAGGCATCTCTAAAATAAAGGCGACGCTCTTCTGTAATAGTAGGAAGGATTCCGTTGATTTTATTCGCATATTTCGCTTTGGCAGCAATTACATCAATATCACTTAAAAAATCTTGATATTCAATTAATAGCGGTAAAAAAGGACGTATTTGATTGGATAATTGTTTTAAAATACGTGTGATTTCTTCTTTCTCTTCGTATTCTAAATTGCTTAATTCTCTAGAATATTTAAGGGTTGTTTCGGGTTCAATGTAAGCAATACTTCCCGTTTTCGAACTACCTAAAATAGAACCTTTAACCTTACGTCTGTACATAGCAAGAACGGCAAGAACCCTTCTGTTTTGCACAAAACTTTCTTTGATATCATCTAAATATCCTAATGAATTATATTGGGTTAAAGCTACACCAAAACTCTGGTTTACCTTGCCACGAACCGCATTCATATTGCGTCTTATATTCAATAAATCAGGTGATGCATTGTCCTTAATTTCGCCATATTTATCAACAACTTCATCTACCATTGAAATGATATCTTTCGTCATTTCAACTTGTAATGCTCTAGAATTTAAATTAGGGTAATAGTCATCGAATTTTTTGAAGAAATTCAAAAGAAAATTTACCGTTGCTGATATTGTTGCTATTTTTCTAAAACTTCCTACTTCAAGAAAACTGTCTTCTATAGCTAGGAATTTGATTTCATGAGTGATGGCATCAAAACCATGGTTAGGAATTGCGTTGTTATTTTGAAACGACGACACGTACTCTGATGTTTGCATTAATGCTTTCATCAAGGTTTCTTTATCTTTGAAAGGGGTAATTTCTAATGCTTTTTGTTTTCCAATATGAGTATTGCAAATAGCCGAAATAGTTTCGAGTACAGTTGGAAATTGTAAATCTTGTAATGTCTTTTCGGTAATAGATATCATTTTATGGACTAAGTTGTAAGTTTTCAAAGTTACAAAGTTTCAAAGTGAAATACGTCACTTTTTTATTGACTTTGTGAAAAACTTCGCTTACTTTGTTGCAAAATATATGCTATGCAAATCAATCTCAATTCAGAATTGCAAACTCTTTTATCAGATGAAATTCAGAAACCCTATTTTCAGGATTTAATGAAGTTTGTTGATGATGAGTATAAAAATCACACCTGCTATCCTCCAAAAGATTTGATTTTTTCTGCATTTAATTATTGTGATTTTAAAGATGTAAAAGTAGTTATTATAGGGCAAGATCCATACCACGGTAAAGGTGAGGCTAACGGACTCTGTTTTTCTGTAAATGACGGAATTCGAATTCCACCTTCATTGAGAAATATCTTTAGAGAAATGACCGATGATTTAGGCGAACTGTTTTTCCCTACCTCAGGCAACTTAGAGTTTTGGGCTAAGCAAGGAGTACTGCTTTTAAATGCATCTTTGACGGTTAGAGAAGATAATCCAAATAGTCACAAACACTTGAAATGGAATGTTTTTACTGACGCTGTAATTCAGAAAATTTCTGACCAAAAAGAGCATGTTGTTTTCCTACTTTGGGGAAGTTTTGCACACAAAAAAGGACTTAAAATTGACCGAAACAAACATTTGGTGTTGGAATCAGGACATCCTTCTCCTATGAGTGCCAATCAAGGAAAATGGTTTGGCAACAAACATTTTAGCAAAACAAATGAATATCTGAAAGCAAACAATTTGCCAGCAATAGAATGGGTTTAAAAATGTAATTTTAAAGAGATTATTTTTTTATAATATCCTGTAAAACTGCTCTATCGGAATAGTTTATAACTTTAAGAGTAATGGGTTGATTTTTTACAGTTTTTCCGTCAATAACGTATAATTTGCCTTTTTCAACTTCAATATTGCTTTGATCAAAATCAACGTCTCCATATTGTAATGTGTTTTTGATATCCGTTGTATCAATCCATTTTTCAGCTAATATCTGAGATGCTTTATCAGAATAATTGAATGGTTTATTTCTTAAATCATTCAAAACCCTAGCATTTGGAAAATAATTGCAACGCGTGTCTTTTCCGCTAAAAACCATAGCAACAAAAAACATTCCCATAATCAAACCGATAAAATAATATGCAAAACGATGTATAAACTTCATGAAGTATTTTTTTGCGCAAAGGTAAATGAAAGTTTACTTAAAAAACAATTAAATTAATATCACTATCCGGTAATTCAAACCATTCGCCAATTGCTTTGTTGGTTAGTATTCCATGATACATATAAACTCCATTTTTCAAGCCTTTATCACAACGAAGTGCGCTTTCAATTCCTCCATATTCAGCTATTTGCATCAAATAAGGTGTAATTATATTACTAATAGATAAGGATGCCGTTTTAGAATAACGAGAAGGAATATTAGGAACACAATAATGCAACACATTGTTTTTTATAAAGGTTGGTTTTTCATGAGAAGTAACTTCTGAAGTTTCAAAACAGCCTCCTGTATCAATGCTTACATCAACAATTACGGCTCCTCTTTTCATGTGTTCTACCATCGTTTCAGTAACAACAACAGGACAGCGTTCTAATCCTCTCATTGCGCCAATGGCTACGTCACACCTTCTGAGTGCTTTTAATAGTGATTTTGGCTGTATAGTAGAAGTGAAAATGCGTTGATTTAGATTATTTTGTAAACGACGTAATTTGGTAATTGAATTGTCAAAAACTTTGACATTAGCTCCTAAGCCAATAGCTGTTTTAGCAGCAAATTCACCAACTGTTCCTGCTCCAAGAATAACAACATCAGTAGGAGGAACGCCAGTAATATTTCCAAATAATAGTCCTTTTCCAAATTCGTTGGTAATCATTAATTCTGCCGCGATTAAAATTGAGGCGGTTCCTGCAATCTCACTCAATGATTTTACAGCGGGATAAGTTCCATCTTCATCTTTTATATATTCAAAAGCAAGCGCGGTAATTTTTTTCTTGGCTAAAGCTTCGAAATAGGATTTTTTTCTAGTTTTAATTTGAATCGCCGAGATCAAAATCGTTTTAGGATTCATCATTTCAATTTCAGCAACACTAGCCGGCTCCACTTTTAATATCATTGGGCAGCTAAATACTTTTTTAGTGTCCTGAGTTACTTCGGCACCTGCGTCACTATACTCTTTGTCTGAATAACTAGAACTTTCACCAGCACCAGACTCAATCATCACTCTATGTCCATGGCAGGTCAATGAGTTTACAGCGTCAGGAGTAAGGCAAATTCGGCGTTCTTGGTAACTGGTTTCTTTTGGGATACCAATAAAAAGCTCGCTCTTTTTTCTTGCTATTTCTAGTTTTTCCTCTTGGGGCAAAAGCTGTAATTTTGTGAATGGAGTTATAATTATTGACATTGGTAATGTTAAATTAGAGTGCAATTTACACAAAAGTTTTAAAAAATCCGCTCTTTTATGAATTGCATTTCTCAAAGAAATTTCTTGAAAAACTATAAGTCTAAAGACAGCTATTCCAACTTTTGATTTTTAATCTAAGCGTAAGAAACGTTTGTTGTCGGGAAGCAATTCAATTGTTATTACAGAATGTTCTTCAGGGATTAAGTTTGGTATTTTTTCGGCCCATTCAATAAAGCACCAATTTCCAGAATATAAATAATCATCAGCTCCCATGTCTAAAGCTTCCATTTCCTGTTTTAATCTGTAAAAATCAAAATGATAAACTATCTGATTATCTTTAGTTTGATATTCATTAACTAAAGAAAAAGTTGGACTACTTGTGGCTTCAAGAACGCCTAATTTTTTACACAATTGTTTTATTAAAGTAGTTTTTCCAACCCCCATTTCTCCATGAAAAAGAATCACTTTATTAGGATTTTCTGCTATAATTTGATCGGCAACAGTATTAATTTCTTCTAATGAAAAAGTAATTTCCATACTTTATTTTGTTTAAAATTTAAAGTTTAAAGTTCTTGCAAACCAACTAAAAACAGGTCTCGTAATTGTTTTATTTTGGATTAAAAACCAAAAACGGAATAATCATTTCTTCCAATGAAATTCCACCATGTTGATACGTGTTTTTGTAATAACTTACATAATGGTTGTAGTTATTTACATAGGCCAAAAACAAATCATTTTTTGCAAAAATATAAGAACTACTCATATTTATACTAGGTAATCCTATTTTTTTAGGTTCTTTGACCGCATAAACATCTTTATATTCATAGGTCAAACTTCGCCCTGTTTTATAACGCAAATTTAGACTAGTGTTTTTATCTCCTACAACTTTTGACGGGTTTTTTACATTAATTGTCCCATGATCAGTGGTTAAAATCAATTTAAAACCTAATTTTTGAGCTTGTTGAATCATTTCTAAAAGTGGTGAATTTTTGAACCAACTCAGCGTTAAAGAGCGGTATGCTTTGTCATCAGGAGCTAATTCTTTGACAACATCCATTTCTGTTTTAGCATGTGAAAGCATATCAACAAAATTATAAACAACGGTAACCAAATCATTGTTTTTTAAAGCTTTAAAACTTTCAACTAATTTCTTTCCGCTTGCTAGATTGGTAATTTTAAAATAATCTTGCTTAATATTTAACCCTAATCGTTTTAATTGGGCTGTTAAGAATTCAGCTTCAAATAGATTTTTACCTCCTTCTTCTGGATCATTTTTCCAATATTGCGGAAACTGCTTTTCCATTTCAAGGGGAGTCAAACCCGAAAAAATTGCATTTCTAGCATATTGTGTTGCCGTAGGTAAAATAGCATAATACGGAACTTCTTTCTCAAGTTTATAATAATTACTTACCACATTTTCAAAGGCTTTCCATTGATCGTATCGCAAATTATCAATAACAACAAAAAGTATTGGCTTGTCTTTTTTCTTAATTTCGGGAACCACTAATTCTTTGAATAAAGTATGAGATTGTATGGGTTTATCCGCTTTAGGCTCGAACCAATCTTCATAATTACGCTCAATAAATTTTCCAAATTGCGAATTGGCTTCAATTTTTTGGGATTCCAAAATTTCAATCATACTTTGATCATTGATATTTTCCAATTCAAGTTCCCAAAAAATTAATTTTTTATACAATTCAATCCAATCTTCATATGAATTGACCATCGACATTTCCATAGTGATTTTCCGAAACTCTTTCTGATAATCTAAAGTTGTCTTTTGGGATATTAGTCGAGAATGATCTAAGTTTTTCTTCAAACTCAGCAAAATCTGGTTCGGATTGACTGGTTTTATCAGATAATCGGCAATTTTAGAACCTATTGCTTCTTCCATTATATACTCTTCCTCACTTTTGGTAATCATAATGATCGGAATAGCTGATTTCTTCTCCTTCATTTCGGACAAAGTTTCCAGACCGCTCATACCAGGCATATTTTCATCTAGAAAAACAATGTCAAAATTATTTTCTTCAAAAATACCAATCGCGTCAAGCCCATTATTGAAGGTAGTCACTTCATAATTTTTCTTTTCTAGAAACAAAATATGTGGTTTCAAAAGATCAATTTCGTCATCAACCCAAAGTATTTTTATTGTATCCATAAGTGTGTTAGTCCGCTTTCAAAAAGATTAAATCAATGTGCCAATTTACTGCTTTTTCAAACGGGGACTTGCTAAAATTATTATAATTTTTCTCGCAATAGTAATCTCCTTTGATAATTATAACTTTGGCGTGCCCTTCGGTCGGGCTATACGCTAAATCTTTTCGTTAGAGCTAAATTGCTAATCCATAAACATCCCATAAACGAAAAAGGATACCGCTCTTATCTCTCACGCAATCCGCAACAGAATACCACTTTTCGTATTAAGAAATCATGAGATTTGGCTTGATTTGAATAAACAAATCTTAAAAAAGAAATATTTTGTATAAATTTGATACTAATCAATTCCTTTTAAATATTTTATATTTTACGACAATTTTGAAGAATAAAAACACCTATTAAAACAATGAACTACTCTCAAAAAACACAACTTTTAGTTACATTAGGAATAGCCTTATTTCTTATGGCTCTTTTGTCATTTGACCTAAGTGACCTTTCGTTAGAGCACAATGCTAAAGCGTATTTTAAAATCACCGTTTCAACAGCAATCTTAATTATTGCCATTTTAAGAATTAGAAAAATTAAAAAAGAAAAAATAAACGATTAAACATTAATCTGTGATTTTTTTTGATAGGGATGTAAAAGCAAGCAATTTTATTTTAATTTTATGCTTTTATCAAACCAAACCATATTTTTTATGAAATCTAAAAAAATTACAACTTATTTTTTAACTATAGCTTTATTTTCGGCTACAGTTGCCATGGCGCAACATGATTATGTAAACACTCCTCCAGCAGTTAATCCGATGCCGATGAAACCGGAAATGACTGAAATTTGGGAACCAGAAGTAAAAGTAATTACACCTGCTAAGAAAATAGGCGATGCTCCATCAGATGCCATTATTTTATTTGACGGTAAAAATTTAGATCAATGGGTTGATCAAAAAGATACTACTAAACCAGCAGGTTGGAAAATAGTTGATAAAGACTATATGGAAGTAGTTCCTGGTTCAGGAGCAATTCAAACTAAAATGGCATTCGGAGATTGCCAAATGCATATTGAGTGGAGCGCACCAGATGTAGTATTAGATGGTGGACAATGGAGAGGAAATAGCGGTGTGTTTTTCCAAAACAGATACGAACTTCAAGTATTGGATTCTTACAACAACAGAACCTATAGTAATGGACAAGCAGGAAGTATTTATAAAGATCATCCGCCATTAGTTAATGCTATGAAAACACCATTAGAATGGAATACTTATGATGTCGTTTATACTGCGCCTCGCTTTAAAGAAAATGGATTAATTGATGCTCCTGCTAGAATCACAGTGTTTCTTAACGGTGTTTTAGTTCAAAATAATGCAACTATTAATGGTTTAACATTATACATTGGTTTACACAATTATCCTTCACCTCATGGAGAAGATGTAATCTCATTACAAGATCATGGTTGTAAAAACCAATTCAGAAATATTTGGATTAGAAGACTTTAATCTAAATCAATCTATAAAAAAGGAGCGCTAAAACGCTCCTTTTTTTATACCCAAAACGTAGCGTTCTTTGTTTCGTTTGCTATTGATGGTTTTGATGAAAAACCATTTTAATAATACAATCAAATTTCCTTATATTTGTTGACCTAAACTACTTGTCATTGTGAGTCAAATCAACAAACTTAAAATATTTAATGATCCTATTTATGGATTTATTACGATTCCCAACGCTTTAATTTATGATTTGATTCAGCATTCTTATTTTCAGCGCTTGCGACGAATATCGCAAATGGGATTATCATATTTAGTTTATCCAGGAGCTAATCACACTCGTTTTCATCACGCTTTAGGCTGTATGCATTTAATGCAAAAAGCGGTTGAAGTATTGCGTTTTAAAGGAATTTCAATCTCTGCTGAAGAAGAAAACGCATTATATATCGCTATTTTATTACACGATATTGGTCACGGTCCTTTTTCTCATGCAATGGAAAAAAGTATTGTTGAAGATGTACATCATGAAGAAATTTCATTGTTGTTTATGAACCAATTAAACGTTGAATTTAAAGGACAATTAAGTCTTGCAATTCAGGTTTTTAAAGGGGAATACAACAGGAAATTTATGTTGCAATTGATTTCTAGTCAATTGGATATGGATAGAATGGACTATTTAAAACGAGATAGTTTTTATTCCGGTGTAGCAGAAGGAAATGTAAATTCAGAACGTTTAATTCAAATGATGAATGTGGCAGATGACCACTTAGTAATTGAAGAAAAAGGTGTTTATTCCGTAGAAAAATTTCTGATGTCAAGACGTTTGATGTATTGGCAGGCATATTTACACAAGACAAGTTTAGTAGCAGAATTGATTTTGACGAAAGTCTTAAAACGTGCCAAAGAGCTAACGCTAAAAGGAGTACAATTACCGTGTAGTGAACCTTTGAAATTCTTTTTGAACAATAAAATTACTTTAGGAGATTTTGATGAGAAAACGTTAGATTTGTTTTCACAATTGGATGATTTCGATATTATAAGTGCCTTGAAAGCATGGCAAAGTCAAGACGATTTCATTTTGTCATCTTTGAGTAAAATGATTGTAAATCGTGATTTACCAAAAATAAAATTAACGAATGAAAAAGTTGAATTAGACGACTTAATTCCTCTAAAAGAACGCTTTGCTTCTGAAAACGGAATTACTTTAACTGAAACAAACTATTTTATTTTTAAAGGAAAAATTAAGAATCAAGCCTACAGTAAAGCTGCAGAGCCTATTCGGATTTTGAAAAAAGATAAAACAATTGAAGATGTTATTGAAGCATCTGACCAATTGAATTTAAAATCATTATCAAAATTAGTTACTAAATATTATACCTGTTTCCCAAAACAACTCATATAAAAATACCATATTAAAATCTATTTTTTATATTTTTGTCGGAATGAAATTTACAGCAGAACAAATAGCGGGAATTTTAGAAGGAGAAGTAGTTGGGAATCCCAATGCTGAAGTTTCTCAATTGTCTAAAATTGAAGAAGGTTATGAAGGATCGCTTACTTTTTTAGCAAATCCTAAATACCTGAATTACATATATACCACAAAGGCTTCTGTGACAATTGTTAATGACACCTTTGTTCCTGAACATGAACTAACTACTACATTGATAAAAGTTGAAGATGCTTATGCATCTTTTTCAAAATTATTAGAATTTTACAATCAAGTTAAATTAAATAAAACCGGGATTGAACAGCCTTCATTTATTTCTGAAAGCGCAAAATACGGCGAAAATTTATATTTAGGTAGTTTTAGTTATTTAGGGCAAAATGTGGTTTTAGGTAATAATGTCAAAATTTATCCTAATTGTTTCTTAGGAGATAATGTTGTTTTAGGAGATAATGTGACTATTTTTGCGGGTGCAAAAATCTATTCTGAGACAGTTATTGGCAATAATTGTACTATTCATTCTGGAGCAATAATTGGCGCTGATGGTTTTGGTTTTGCACCAAATCCTGACGGAACTTACAATAAAATACCTCAAATAGGTAATGTGGTAATTGAAGACAATGTTGATATAGGTTCTTGTACAACTATTGATAGAGCTACTATGGGTTCTACAATAATCCGAAAAGGAGTGAAGCTTGACAATCAAATTCAGATTGCCCATAATGTAGAAATAGGAGAGAACACCGTTATAGCAGCACAAACAGGAGTGGCTGGTTCAACTAAAATAGGAAAAAACGGAATGATAGGTGGTCAGGTAGGAATTGCTGGGCATTTAACAATAGGAAATAATGTTAGAATTCAGGCCCAATCAGGCGTAGGAAGGAACATTAAAGATGATGAAATCTTACAAGGAAGTCCAACATTTGGATACAATGATTTTAGTAAATCATATGTTCATTTCAAGAATTTACCTAAAATAGTTGCTGAATTAGAAGAATTAAAAAAAGAAATATTAAACCAAAAAAATGGAAACAATGGTTAAACAGAAAACCATCAAAACACAAATCTCACTAACAGGAGTTGGATTACACACAGGAAAAGAAGTTACAATGACTTTTAAACCTGCTCCAGTCAATAATGGTTTTACATTTGTAAGATTAGATTTGGAAGGTCATCCTATAGTTGAGGCTGATGCAAATTATGTTGTGAATACACAAAGAGGAACTAATTTAGAGAAACTTGGTGTTAAAATTCAAACCCCAGAACATGTTTTAGCTGCATTAGTAGGTTGTGATTTAGATAATGTTATTATTGAATTAAATGCATCCGAACTTCCTATCATGGACGGTTCATCTAAATACTTTGTTGAAGCTGTTGAAAAAGCTGGAATCGAAGAACAAGAAGCAAAACGAAATGTTTATGTTGTTAAAGAAGTAATTTCTTTTACTGACGAGGCTACAGGAAGTGAAATTTTAGTAATGCCAAGCGATCATTATTGTATTACAACTATGGTTGATTTTGGAACTAAAATTTTAGGAACTCAAAATGCAACGATGAAAAGCCTTGATGATTTTAAAACAGAAATCTCCGAGTCAAGAACTTTCAGTTTTTTACATGAATTAGAATCATTATTAGAAAATGGTTTAATAAAAGGAGGCGATTTAAATAACGCTATCGTATATGTAGATAAAGAAATTTCAGCGTCTACAATGGAAAATCTAAAAAAGGTTTTTGGTAAAGACGAACTAACTGTAAAGTCAAACGGAATATTAGATAATCTTACATTACATTATCCAAACGAAGCTGCAAGACACAAATTACTTGATGTTGTTGGAGATTTATCTTTAATAGGAACACGAATTCAAGGTAAAATTATAGCTAATAAACCTGGACATTTTGTAAACACTCAGTTTGCAAAAAAAATGGCTAAAATCATAAAAATTGAACAACGTAATTTTGTTCCTGTTTATGATTTGAATCAAGAGCCATTGATGGATATTCATAAAATCATGTCGGTTCTGCCTCACAGACCTCCATTTTTATTTATTGACAGAATTATAGAAATGTCTGATAGCCACATTGTAGGTTTGAAAAACGTTACTATGAACGAAGGTTTCTTTGTAGGACATTTTCCTGGAGCTCCAGTAATGCCTGGTGTAATCATTGTGGAAGCAATGGCACAAACAGGTGGGATATTAGTACTTAGTACAGTTCCAGATCCAGAAAATTATTTGACCTATTTTATGAAAATAGATAATGTTAAGTTCAAACACAAAGTACTTCCTGGCGATACCTTAATTTTTAAATGTGATTTGATTACACCAATAAGAAGAGGAATTTGTCATATGCAAGCCAATGCTTACGCAAATGGAAAACTTGTGGCTGAAGCAGAATTAATGGCACAAATTGCTAGAAAACAGTAATTTTTTTGTTGATTTGGCTGATCGTTTATTCGGTTAATCAATTCAACAGTTAAACGATTAAATAAAGAATATGAATCAACCGTTAGCATATGTTCATCCAGGCGCAAAAATCGCCAAAAATGTAGTAATAGAGCCGTTTACAACCATTCACAATAATGTTGTTATTGGTGATGGAACTTGGATTGGTTCTAATGTTACCATAATGGAAGGCGCAAGAATTGGAAAAAATTGTAATATTTTTCCAGGCGCAGTAATTTCTGCAGTTCCACAAGATTTAAAATTTGGCGGAGAAGATTCACTGGCAATAATTGGAGACAATTGTACAATCAGAGAATGTGTAACCATTAATAGAGGTACAATTGCATCGGGTCAAACATTGATTGGAAACAATTGTCTAATCATGGCAGCTGCCCATATTGCTCACGATTGTCATGTAGGAGATAATGCTATTATTGTCAATGGAGTACTTTTAGGAGGACATGTTACCATCGGGAATTATGCTATTATTGGAGGATTATCAGCGGTTCATCAATTTATTAGTGTTGGTGATCACGCTATGATTTCAGGAGGTTCTTTATTGAGAAAAGACGTTCCCCCTTATACTAAAGCTGCAAAAGAACCTTTGTCTTTTGTTGGAATAAATTCTGTTGGACTTAGAAGAAGAGGATTTACTCCTGAAAAAATAAGAGAAATTCAAGATATTTACAGAATTTTATATCAAAAAAATTACAATACAACTCAAGCAATTGGAATCATCGAGGCGGAAATGGAAGCAACTCCAGAACGTGATGAAATATTAGATTTTATTAGAAATTCTTCAAGAGGAATCATGAAAGGATATTCTGGAAATTCTTAAATAAAAGTTCAATCGTTTATTTGTTTAACCGAAAACAAATAAGTGATTTTGAAACCAAACAAATTAATAAATAAACGAATCAACAAATAAACTTAAAATGGCATCTACATCAGATATTAAAAACGGATTGTGTATTAAATACAACAACGATATTTATAAAATCATTGAATTTCTTCACGTAAAACCAGGTAAAGGTCCTGCTTTTGTTAGAACAAAACTTAAAAGCTTAACGAACGGAAAAGTATTGGACAATACATTTTCTGCTGGGCATAAAATTGAAGAAGTACGTGTAGAAAACCACAAATTCCAATTTTTATATCCTGAAGGTGATTTATTTCATTTTATGAATGTAGAATCTTTTGAACAAATATCATTAAACAAAAATGTTTTAGATTCACCAGAATTATTGAAAGAAGGTGAAAACGTAATGATTAGTATCAATACTGAAACTGATTTACCGCTTTCAGTTGATATGCCAGCTTCAGTAGTTCTTGAAGTTACTTATGCTGAACCGGGAGTTAAAGGAAATACAGCAACAAATGCTACAAAATCCGCTACAGTTGAAACAGGAGCTACAGTAAATGTTCCTTTGTTTATCAATGAAGGGGACAAAATTAAAATAGATACCACAACAGGTTCTTATATGGAACGAGTTAAGGAATAGATTTAGTTTCTGGTTGATGGTTGATTGTTTCAAAACCATCAACCACCAACTAACAACTAAAAGTAATAAATGAAATTTTCAAAAACACAAACCCTAAAAGAAATTGCTACTATTATCAACTGTGAATATGTTGGTAATGAAAATTTCCCTGTATCAGGCATGAATGAGATTCATGTTGTTGAATCAGGTGATATTGTTTTTGTAGATCATCCTAAATATTATGAAAAGGCATTAAATTCGGCTGCAACTATTGTTTTAATTAATAAAAAAGTAGATTGCCCTGAAGGAAAAGCGTTATTGATTTCTGACGATCCGTTTAGAGATTTCAACACTTTAACAAAACACTTTAGACCTTTTCAGTTTTCAAATGTTTCAATAGCTTCTTCAGCTAAAATAGGCGAAAACACCATAATTCAACCCAACACTTTTATTGGAAACCATGTTAGTATTGGGAAAAATTGTCTAATTCATTCTAATGTCTCAATTTATGATCATACCATAATTGGAGATAATGTTATTATTCATGCTGGAACTGTTCTTGGTGCAGATGCTTTTTATTATAAAAAACGCGCAGAAGGATTTGATCAATTAATTTCAGGAGGAAGAGTTGTTATTGAAGATAATGTAGGTATTGGAGCACTTTGCACAATAGACAAAGGTGTTTCTGGAGATACTACAATTGGTGCAGGAACAAAAATTGACAATCAGGTTCATGTTGGACATGATACCGTAATAGGCAAAAAATGTTTAATAGCTTCTCAAACAGGAATTGCAGGTTGTGTGATTATTGAAGACGAAGTTACATTATGGGGACAAGTAGGCACAACAAGCGGAATAACAATTGGTGCAAAAGCCGTAATACTTGGACAAACAGGCGTTACTAAATCCGTTGAAGGTGGTAAATCCTATTTTGGAACCCCAATTGAAGAATCAAGAGAAAAATTGAAGCAACTAGCGAATATTAAAAAAATTCCTGAAATTCTAAATAAACTGAAATAGTATGTCACCTAAAGAAATTGTTCAAAAATTTTACAAATCAGATGCACTAATTGATAGTGAAGTCATGAAAGACTTTATACATCCTGAAATTGTTTTGGATTGGAATAGTAGTAAAGGTTTTATCCAAATGAATTATGATTCCATAATAAATTTAGCTGCTGAATTGAACAAAGCTTACGTGAGATCTAAAGTACGAATTAGTCATATTGTTGCTGAAAACGATTTAATTTCTGTTCGATATTCTCACTTTGTCAAGACAATTGAAAACCCAAGAGAAGAAATGCTTTTGGCACATTTTATAGCAATTTGGCAAATAAAAGACAATAAATTATATAGAGGCTATCAAATGAGCCAAATATCTTAAATTTAGCAATAAAAAACTGAATTTTGAATACCAATTACTGCTTACAATTTTATACTTTTGTGACACGATTTTAAAAACTACATAAAAAATATATCATGAGTGTTTTAGTTAATAAAGATTCCAAAATAATTGTTCAAGGATTTACAGGAAGCGAAGGTACATTCCATGCTTCACAAATGATTGAATACGGTACAAATGTTGTAGGTGGAGTTACACCAGGAAAAGGTGGAACTACACATTTAGACAGACCCGTTTTTAATACTGTAAAAGATGCAGTTGATCAAGCAGGTGCTGATACAACTATTATTTTTGTACCACCAGCTTTTGCAGCCGATGCAATTATGGAAGCTGCTGATGCTGGAATCAAAGTGATTATAGCAATTACGGAAGGTATTCCAGTAGCTGATATGATTAAAGCAAACGGTTATGTAAAAGAAAGAAACGCCAGATTAATTGGTCCTAACTGTCCAGGTGTAATCACACCAGGTGAAGCTAAAGTCGGTATCATGCCAGGTTTCGTTTTCAAAAAAGGTACTGTAGGTATTGTTTCTAAATCTGGAACTTTAACGTATGAAGCAGCTGATCAAGTTGTAAAACAAGGATTAGGAATCACAACTGCTATCGGTATTGGTGGAGATCCAATCATTGGAACAACTACTAAAGAAGCTGTTGAATTATTGATGAACGATCCAGAAACAGAATGTATTGTAATGATTGGTGAAATTGGTGGTCAATTAGAAGCTGATGCTGCTAAATGGATTAAAGCTGATGGAAACCGTAAACCAGTTGTTGGTTTTATTGCAGGAGTTACTGCTCCAGCTGGAAGAACAATGGGACATGCAGGTGCAATTGTTGGTGGTTCTGACGATACAGCAGAAGCTAAAAAACAAATCATGAGAGAGAATGGAATTCACGTAGTTGATTCTCCTGCTGAAATTGGTAAAAAAGTAAAAGAAGTTTTAGGTTAATCCTAAACAGAATCTAAGATATAAAATACCTCACGGTTTTCGTGGGGTATTTTTTTAATAAATACAATAGAAAAGAAAATGTACAAAGAGTTAAAAAAGTTCAAAGTAAATAATAGTTTTACTTTTGGTCAAGAAGATAGTTTAGAAGAAGTTTGTAATGCATCTGAAACTGGAAGTGGAGTTTTTCTAGTTTATGCTTTAAATGGAGATGATAAAGAATTGATCATGGTAGGTTCTACTGGGACGGTTCAAAATGACGGAACACTAAAAAGCAAAAATGGTGGATTGTATGACAAAATCGTAAATGGTCATCAATTTGCTAAAACAGGAAGAAAATATTCTTGGCCAGCACAAATGAAGCTAGAAAATATCGAAAGACTTGAAGTGCTTTGGTATGAAACGTATAATGAAAAAACAAAAGGAATTCCAACATTTGTAGAAGGTCAAGTTTTACAAAATTTCTTAGATGAAAATGCAAAATTACCTAGATGGAATGTTGCTTTTTAATTTTATCTAAAAACAAATTGAAAGCTTTACTACGGTAAAGCTTTTTTAATTTAATTTATATCCGTTTTAATTTTTACAAGAATAGTAATTAAGCACTATAAAAATGGTATAATTGAATAAGGATTATTTCAAAAAACCACAATTATTGTTATATTTGACAGGAATAAAATAGTCCTGATAGCAATGGAAATCCTTTGTAAGTTTTGTTTTTTTTAAACTTACAAAGATTGAAATGAATAGCAGGGAATAACTTCAAATAAAAATAAATCTAATTTTAGAATATGAAATTACTAGAAGGAAAAGTAGCCATTATTACTGGCGCAAGTCGTGGAATTGGAAAAGGAGTTGCTGAAGTTTTTGCAAAACATGGAGCAAATGTAGCATTTACTTACAGTTCATCTGTTGAATCTGCTTTAGCTTTAGAAAATGAGTTGAATGCTCTTGGAATTAAAGCTAAAGGATACCAATCTAATGCAGCTGATTTTGATGAGGCTCAAGCATTTGTAGATGCTGTTTTGAATGATTTTGGAACTGTTGATATTGTAATCAATAATGCTGGAATTACAAAGGACAACCTGTTGATGCGTATGTCTGAAGCTGATTTTGATCAAGTAATTGATGTGAATTTAAAATCTGTTTTCAACATGACTAAAGCAATTCAAAAAACATTCTTGAAACAACGTTCTGGTTCAATTATCAATATGAGTAGTGTTGTTGGTGTAAAAGGAAATGCAGGTCAAACTAATTATGCGGCTTCTAAAGCTGGAGTTATTGGATTTTCAAAATCAGTTGCTCTTGAATTAGGTTCTCGTAATATTCGTTGTAATGTTATTGCTCCAGGATTTATCGAAACTGAAATGACTGCTAAACTAAATGAGGACGTAGTTAAAGGATGGAGAGATGGAATTCCTTTGAAACGTGGCGGTACAACTGAAGATGTTGCAAATGCATGTCTTTTCTTTGCTTCTGATATGAGCGCATTCGTTACAGGACAAGTTCTGAATGTATGCGGTGGAATGCTTACATAAAAATTATTATAAATTATAAATGATGAATGATGAATTTTAAATGGTGGCAGAATTCAAAATTTAAATTCATTATTTAAAATAAAAAAGAATGACAACAGCAACCGTTCTATTAATACTACTTTCTATAGTAATTGCTGGCGGTTTGTCGTTTTTTCAATATCTTTATAAAGCCAATAACAAATCAAATCTGTATTTGTTATTGGCTTTTTTACGTTTTTTTATAATTTTTGGAGTTTTTATTCTGTTAATAAATCCAATTATTAGCAGAAAAAATTTAGAAATTTCAAAACCTACCTTAGCTGTTGTAGTTGATAATTCTAGTTCTATCGTAGCATTAAATGCTAAAGACAAAACCCTTGAACTATATAAAAAGATTATTTCAAATAAGGCGATACAAGACAAATACGAAGTACAATCATTTCAGTTTGATAGTGAATTTCAACCTTCAGAAAAATTCAACTTTAAAGGAAAACAAACCAATCTAGATGCTATTGCCAAAGATTTAAAAAAAAATTATAAAAACACATTATACCCAACTGTTCTGCTTACCGATGGCAATCAAACTACTGGAAATGACTATTTGTACAGTTTTGATTCGAGCAATAAAGTTTATCCTTTAATAGTAGGAGACACCACACGGTTTATGGATTTAAAAATAAATCAGTTGAACGTGAACAAAAATGTTTTTTATAAAAATAAATTTCCTGTAGAAACTTTTATTCAATATTCAGGAGACAAGACAATAACGGCTATTTTCAGTATATCACAAGGAAATAAAGTCATCAGCAAACAAAATATTACATTTTCGCCATTAAAAAAATCTGCGGTTGTAACCTTATTTTTGCCTGCAGATAAAATAGGATTGCAACTATTTAAAGCCAGTGTAAATTCAATTGAAAAGGAGAAAAACAACTATAATAATATCAAGAATTTTGCTGTAGAAATTATAGATCAAAAAACAAATATTGCTATTGTTTCTGCATTAAATCATCCTGATATTGGCGCTTTGAAACGATCAATTGAATCTAATCTTCAACGAAAGGTAAATATAGTTAAACCAAAAGAAATCAATATTTTACAAAATTACAATATTCTTATTTTATATCAACCTGACGCTTCATTTAAATCTGTTTTAGAAAACGCAAAATCAGCTGATGTAAATACGTTTATCATTACAGGAACAAATACTGATTTCTCTTTTTTGAACCAATATCAAAATGTCTTTAGCTTTAAAATGAGTGGTCAAAAAGAAGATTATTTGGCTAAATTTAATTCGCAATTTAATCTCTTTGCAACCGATAATATAGGCTTTGAAAATTTCCCACCTTTGCAAAATACTTTTGGCACAATTAATACTACTGGGAATATTCATGTATTGCTTTCTTCAAAAATAAGAGCTTTAGAAACAAATGCACCGCTATTAGCTTTTGCTGAAAATCAAGGAAAACGTTCTGCTTTTCTTTTAGGAGAAAATATTTGGAAATGGCGTTTGCAGAGTTATATTGACAAGCAATCATTTGAAAAATTTGATCTTTTAATAGATAAAATCATTCAGTTTTTAGCATCTAATTCTAGTAGAAAATCATTAGTTGTTGAACACGAAAATTTTTATAATTCTGGAGAAGCTATCGAAATTTCAGCACAATATTTCAATAAAAACTATGAGTTTGACGAAAAAGCACGATTAGCAATTAAAGTTACGAATACCGAAACAAAGCAAACTAAAAACTACGATCTATTAAAAGGAACAAATTCGTATAAGGTGAATCTTGACGGACTTCCTGCGGGAAATTATTCTTTTTCGGTAAATGAATTAAATTCTAAAACGTCCTATTCAAGTCATTTCAAAATATTAGATTTTGACATTGAAAAACAATTTGTAAATCCAGATGTTGAAAGATTGCAGCAGTTAGCAAAACAAACAAGCGGTACAAGTTATTTCCCAAATCAAATTGACCAACTAATTCAATCACTTATAGAAAATCCAGAATATAAAGACATACAAAAAGAAATTATTACAAAATCCCCTTTGATTGATTGGAAATGGCTATTAGGATTAATTCTGAGTTTACTGACAATAGAATGGTTTCTTAGAAAATACAACGGGTTGTTATAAATTTAAATACTGTTAAAATAATATTACTATGGATTTTAGACTTAAAGTATTTTATACTGTTGCCAATAGATTAAGTTTTACCAAAGCTGCAACAGAATTGTTTATTACACAACCTGCCATTTCAAAGCACATTCAAGAACTGGAGGAGCAATATAAAATCAAGCTTTTTGAAAGAAATGGTTCTAAAATTTCTTTAACAATTGCCGGGGAAGCATTGCTAAAACACACCAAAAATATTTTTGAAATTTATAGAGAAATTGATTTTGAAATGGGCGCTCTAATAAATGAGCAACATGGAATGCTACGATTAGGAGCCAGCACAACCATTTCACAATATATAATACCGCCAATATTAGCTCGTTTTCATCAAAAAGCGCTAGATATTAAAGTCAATTTGTTAAATGGAAATACCGAACAAATTGAAAATGCCTTACTCAAAAAAGAAATTGAAATTGGAATAGTGGAAGGGCAATCTAAAAACACATCGATTAAATATACTCCGTTTTTAAAAGATGAATTAGTGTTAGTTTGCAATACTAAAAATAGCCTTGCTAACAAAAATAAAATTAGTGCTGAAGATCTTAAAACCATGTCTTTTGTAATGCGAGAACAAGGTTCAGGAACACTTGAAGTTATTGAATATGCTTTAAAACCTTTTAATATTAATCTTTCACAATTAAATATTGAAATGCAATTAGGCAGTACAGAAAGTATAAAATCCTACTTAATGAACTCTAATTGTGTTGCTTTTATTTCTGTTCATGCCATTGAAAAAGAGCTTAAAAACAATGAACTAACCATATTAGATGTTGAAAATTTACTAATAGAACGTTTTTTCTACATTATCACTTTGCATGGTAAAGTGAATGCTCTTTCTGAATTGTTTATCAAAAATATTTCAGGAATTCATAATTTAAAGTTATAGTAGATTATATTATACAATTGGTTAATCCTAATTAATCAATAGACCTTTGTATAGTAATACTGAATTACTATGCAATGAGAACAAATCAAAAAATACTTAGCAAAAGTCTATACGCAATTTTTGAGAATATTAGAATTGGGCAACAAATTGTTTTTGGAGCATTTCTTTTATTGTGCATGACTTCTTATGCATCTCCTGGAATAGCTTTGCTAATGGGTTTGATTATTGCCAACTTATTTGGAAATCCTTTTTTGCAGCTTAACCACAAAGCTACTACAATACTATTGCAATTTTCCGTTGTAGGATTGGGATTTGGTATGAATATCAATAACGCTATTGTGGCAAGTCAAGAAGGATTACTAGTTACAATTGCCTCAATAGTAAGTACTTTAATTCTGGGTACATTCCTAGGAAAATGGTTAAAAATAGAAAAAAAAACATCACACCTAATTTCTTGTGGGACTGCTATTTGTGGTGGTAGTGCAATTGCGGCGATTGCCCCAGTAATTAAATCAGATGAAAAACAGACTTCAGTGGCTTTAGGGGTTATTTTTATATTGAATTCGGTAGCTTTATTTTTGTTTCCAATCATTGGCCACGCCTTACATTTATCACAAAACGAGTTTGGTTTATGGTGCGCTATTGCAATTCATGATACGAGTTCTGTTATTGGCGCAGCCAGTAAATATGGAACTGAAGCTTTACAAATAGCTACAACAGTAAAATTAGCAAGAGCTTTGTGGATTATTCCAGTAGCTTTAATTACCTCTATTCTTTTTAAAAATAAATCCGGAAAAATTAAAATTCCTTATTTCATAGGAGCATTCATTTTAGTCATGATATTAAATACCTATTTTCATCAAATAGCTCTTGTAGGTTCTTATTTTGTTGGAATAGCAAAAATTGGACTTACCGTAACATTATTTTTAATTGGAGCAGGATTGAATATAAATGTACTAAAATCTGTTGGAATCAAAGCATTGCTTCAAGGTAGCTTGCTTTGGGTTTTAATTACAGGAATTACTTTGATCACAATTATGTATTCTTTTAACTAGAAAAAAAACGTTTTCTTTTACAAATAACTTCTACTTTTTCTTTTAATAATATGAAATTGAAATCTCATATAATCATACATAAGTGCAATCAATAAAAAAAATACAGAAACTAAAAGCGTTTTCATTTTAATAAAACTATATAGAAAACCTCCAGAAAAACAACCAACAAAAAAGAAGCTGATAATTGACAATCTCAAATAAATATTTGTTTTCAACCGTTTTGTTTCCTCTGGTTTTTTGTAAAAAAACAATTGAGATAATTCAATCCCTAAATCTGTAAAAAGGCCCGTTAAATGTGTTGTTCTAACCGTAGATTGTGAAATTTTTGTAACCAAAGAGTTTTGGATTCCCATAGCAAAAAGCATCGCAAAAGCAATCCATTTCCCATCAAAAGAAGACAAATCAGATTCAATTCCAAAAATTCCCACGCCAAATAAAACTAAAATTTCTAATGAAATTGGAATCACATGAGAAAAATTTGGATTTGTTTTTGAAATTAATTCAGATAAAAAATTAGACGTAAATGACCCAATTAAAAAGAAAATAGTAAATACAAAAAAAGTAATAGCCGCCGAAAAATCCTGCCGCATTACTTCTTCTGCAAAATAGGCAAAATGCCCCGTAACATTTGTAGTTAATGTTTTTATGGCTAAAACTCCTGTTATATTAACAATCCCAGCCACAAATGACAATAGGGTTGCCAGACGTAAATTATGAATGAAAGTTCTATTTTTTCCTTTATGGCGAAACATAAGAATATAATATAAATCAAATTTACAACTAATAAACCCGAAACCAAGTACTACAATTAACTATTGTTTCTGATATTTCTTTTTCTTCAAAATATCCGAAGCAGTTTGGTAATATCCAATAGTTTGATTCACTAAATCAGTACGTTCCTTACTTAATGGTACTTGCTCATAATAGATTTGGAAATCTGCAGCTACTTTTGGATCAGGTTTTAATGTCAATTGAAATTGTTTCACCAATTGTTTAGGGGAAATAACAGTCAATACATTATCTTTTATTAAACCTAAATCTTGATAAGTAGCAATTAAAGCTCTCGGCTTATAATCTGGTTTCAGAACATCCTGACCGTAAAATTTACTTTGGTAATTAAAATTTAATAACCCAAATACTGTTGGCATAACATCAATTTGAGACATCAGATTCGTATATTTTTTTGCCTCAACAAAACCACCTGGACTATAAATCATTGCAGGAATTCTATATTTATCAACTGGAAGTTCTGTTTTTCCAGCACTTGACGCACAATGATCTGCCAGGATAACAAAAATTGTATTGTTATACCAAGGCTGTTTTTGCGCCATTTTAAAAAACTTATTCAAGGCGTAATCCGTATATTTCACACCACCATCGCGTGATTTTGCATCTCCAGGAATATCAATTTTATTATTTGGATAAGTAAATGGTCTATGATTACTCACTGTCATCCAATGATTAAAAAATGGTTTTCCTGTTTTAGCTTCAGAGTTCATCACTTCAATAGCTTTATTCGCCATATCTTCATCACAAACTCCCCAAACATTATCAAAAGTAATTTCTTCAGGAGCAAAGGCTTTTTTATCTACAATTTCATATCCATTTCCTGAAAAGAAATCTTCCATATTGTCAAAAAACGCATCGCCTCCATAAAGGTATTTTACATTATATCCTTTTTGTTTGAATATACTTCCTGTCGAAAACTTATTTTTATTATCCTGTCTTTTTACAACACTTTCACCAGCAGTTGGAGGGAAACATAAAGTTACAGCCTCAAGGCCTCGAACCGTTCTATTTCCTACAGCATATAAATTAGTAAACAGTAAACTTTTAGTTGCCAAACTATCTAAAAAAGGAGTGATGTTTTTATCATTTCCATACATTTTCATAAAATCAGCACTATAACTTTCAATAGTTATTAGAACTACATTTTTATGATTTTCTGCAGCAGTGTTTTTTATTTGTCGTAATGTATTTTCGCCAGAAATAGTAGTTAATTGTTCTTTAAGTTGTGCATACGCCTCATTATTAGGAATCGTTTTGTAAAACTTAAAATAGTCTAATTCACTATGTATAAAAGCCAAATAAAACTTATAAACACCATTTGATTGTAGTTCATTTGCAAAAATATTTTGAGAGTTCTCTTTGTCTGCCATAAAGGGGATTGCAGTTAAAGAAAGTCCTAATAAAGTAAGATAAATTCCTGAAATTTTAATTTTATCCGTAAAGGAAGGAATGCTTTCAATGTAGTTTTTAGAACGTTTTGTTATAAAATAAGTAACAATTCCAGCAATAATAAACAAACCTGTAAATAAAGGAATTACAGGATAGGATTGCATAATATTTCCAATAACCTCATTGGTATAAACCAGATAATTTACAGCAATAAAATTGTATTTTACTCCAAATTCATTCCAGAAAAAATATTCGCTTATTGCGTTTTGTAAAATCAAAACAACAAATAGAAACATCACAAAGCTGAAAAGCCAAAATCTAATTTTACTTCTATACTTAGGAAGAAATAATAACAAGCCGAACAAAAGTGTTTTTAGACCTATAAATATCATTCCTATTTTGGGTAAAGCACCACCATATTCATTCAAAATAGTATTGCCAAAAGCAACATATAAAAATAGCGCAACAAAGAGGCCGAAAATAATATAGCCTGTTGGTTTATAGTATTTTGAATTAGAAATAAAAATAAGATATATCCATAATAATCCACTAAGAACGGTGAATACAAAAAAATCAGAAATGATTCCATAAAGAAATATTTTGATTGTATCTGTAAAAACAAATGTAGATTGTGTGATAGGATGGAAGAGCAAAACAACTCTCAAAATCAAGCTTACTGAGATATAAAAAAGAGTAAGATTATAAAAAGGAGAAAATTTCTTTAACAATTGCATAATAAAATAATTTGAGTACAAATGTAACTAAACTATTTAGGCTTGTTTTTATGCCTTGCTTAATATTTTATTAAAATTAATATTCGCTTAAAATATAGCTACAATTTAATAGTTTAGGATTTAAATGAATAATTTTACCTTGAAATAATTTTAAAAAGTGGATCAATGAAAAAATCGATGGTAATACTGCTTCTTTTTATAGGAACTTTTACATATGCACAGAACTGGCAAACTACTTTTGACAACGCAAAAACGGTAGCTGAAAAAGAAAATAAAAATATCCTCTTGATTTTTTCAGGTTCTGATTGGTGCGCTCCTTGTATAAAATTAGAAAAAATGATTTGGGAATCAGAAGCTTTTAAAATTGATTCTGAAAAAAATTGGGTGATTTACAAAGCTGATTTTCCAAAGAAAAAAGCCAATCAATTAGCTCCAGAATTAACGGAGAGCAATAAGAAATTAGCCGAAAAATACAATAAAAACGGAAATTTTCCTTTAGTTGTACTGCTAGACAAAACAGGAAAAGTCCTTGGAATGACTGGCTTTAAAAATGTTTCTGCACCCGAATATATTGAACTTCTTCATTCTTTTGAAAAATAATGAAAGCTAAAATTGTCATCGTCGCTTTATTAATTTCTTTTGTGAGTTTTGGACAAATAATTCACAAAAGAAAGTTATCCATGTTAGGTAGTCCACTTGAGATTACTGTAGTAGCTAAGGATACTGTTGAAGGAAATAAATATTGTGATTTGGCTGTAGCTGAAGTAAAACGAATTGAAAACTTAATTTCAGATTGGATTCCCACAACACAAATTTCAGAAGTTAACCACAATGCAGGGAAAAAAGCAGTAAAAGTTGATCGAGAAGTATTTGATTTGGTGGAGCGTTCAATTAAAATTTCACAAATTACATCTGGTGCGTTTGACATTTCATATGCGTCAATGGATAAAATTTGGAAATTTGATGGCAGCATGAAAGAAATGCCTACAGCAGAAGCTGTAAAAAAATCAGTTGCTAAAATTGGATATAAGAACATTATTTTAGACCCAAAAGAACAAACTATTTTTTTGAAAAACGAAGGAATGAAATTAGGTCTTGGCGGAATTGGTCAAGGATATATTGCGGATAAAATAAAAGAATTGTTGATTTCTAAAGGATGTATATCCGGAATTGTAAATGTTTCTGGTGATATCAATACTTGGGGAAAACAACCTGATGGAAAACTTTGGACGGTGGGCATTGTAAATCCAATGAATAAAAATAAAATCTTCGCAACCTTTCCTTTAGAAAATAGTGCTGTAGAAACTTCAGGAAGTTATGAGAAATATGTAATTTTCAATGGCATTCGCTATTCTCATATTATAGATCCTAGAACAGGTTATCCGGCAATGGGTGTTGTTAGTGTATCTGTTTTTGCAAAACAAACTGAAATTGCTGATGCATTGGCAACAGGAATTTTTGTACTTGGAGTGGATGTAGGATTAGATTTAGTGAACCAACTAAAAGGAATTGAATGCATCATTGTTGATGACAAAGGCAAAATTCATTCTTCAAAAGGAATTGACACAAAAAAATATGAATAATATAAAGATGAATAGAATGATACAAAAAATAGCTTTTGTGTTTTTAGTGATTTTACTTTTTCAATCCTGCACAACCGTACGAGAATATGAAAAAGAAAAGATTAATGATCCTGACATGAAACTTTCTGCTAGAAGTACAGAACGCTACGAAACCGCCTTTCAAGTATATCGTGAAGCTGCTGCGGGTGCTAACGGTGGTAAATCAGGTGGAGGTTGTGGATGTAATTAATTTCATCAACTTCTATTAAAAAATTTAATACCAATCATTTCAAATGAAAATTAAAATAATAGTATTCACGTTATTCATTAGCACCATTGCTTTTGCGCAAAAGGATAATTCTTCCGTAGAGTTCAAAAAAAGAGTTTTGGAGAGTGCAGAAGTTGATTTTTTAGCTAGTTATTATAACCAAGATGGAGCACATTCAGTGGTATCAGGTGGTATTGGTTCTGAAAAACTGACCGATATAACTTCAAATATAGTTATTGCCATGCCATTAAATGATAATGATGTTTTGACTGTTGATTTAGGAATATCTGCATATTCATCCGCTTCCTCAAGTAATATAAACCCATTTAATGCCACAGGAGCTTCAGGCGGAGGTGGAGATGACGACGACGACGATGATCGCCTGTCACAAACTAAAGCAGTTACAGGTCCAGAAGGGACTCCTTGGCAAGCTTCATCTGGCGCTTCAAAAAGTGACCAATTAGTAGCCGTAACAGCAAATTATAGTCACAGTAGTGATTCTAGAAATTTTATTTGGAATGCTGATGTATCGTTTTCTAATGAATATGATTATACATCTATAGGATTTGGTGGCGGAATAGCTGCATTATTTAACGATAAAAATACCGAATTAAATTTAAAAGCAAATGCATATCTGGATCAATGGAGACCTATTTATCCAACAGAACTTCACGAATATGGTAATTACGGTAATAATTTCTTAAATCAAGGATATTTCAGTGGAGTAACTATTCTTGATCAAAATGGAATTTCTACAAATAGTTATTTGCCATCAGCATTTCAACCTGTAAGTGGCGTGAACAGAAATTCATATTCGGCTTCTTTTGGTTTGTCTCAGGTAGTGACTAAGAAATTACAATTTTCAATATTTTTTGATGTATTGCAACAACAAGGATTATTGTCAACACCATATCACCGAATTTATTTTGCCGACAAAGCTAATTATTACATTGGTCAAGCACAGTATATCAATAATTACGAAAGCACCTCTAATGTAGCGGTTTATAAATTAGCTGACGATATAGAACGATTACCAGACACGCGATTTAAACTTCCTTTAGGTGCACGTTTAAACTATTATATTAACGAACGATTTGTGTTGCGAACCTACTATAGATACTATTCCGATGATTGGAACATTCAATCGCATACTGCTAGCGTTGAGCTTCCTGTTAAAGTATCTGATAAGTTCACTGTTTTTCCAATGTATCGCTATTATACGCAAACAAAATCTAAGTATTATGCGCCATACGAAACACATTTGTCAACTGAAGAATTTTATACTTCTGATCCAGATTTAGCCACTTTAAACTCTAATCAATTTGGTTTTGGAATCAGTTATACCGATATATTTACAGAAACTAAAATTTGGCAATTTGGACTTAAAAATATTGATTTCAGATTCAATCATTACAAACGAAGTGATGATTTAAAGGCAAATATAGCTACCATAGGATTCAAGTTTATTATGCAATAAATGATGAAAATTTTAATAGTTGAAGACGAAGTTGGAATTGCAAATTTTCTTAAACAAGGTTTAGAAGAGGAGGGATATGAGGTTTTAATTGCTCATGATGGCAAAACGGGCTATGATTTGGCTTTAAGCCAAAAATTAAATTTGATTCTGTTAGATTGGATGTTACCACAAATGACAGGAATAGACGTTTGTCAATCCATCCGAAAAACAGATTTAAAAACACCTATTATATTTCTTACCGCAAAAGATACCGTTCAAGAAACTATTGAAGGATTGAAAGCGGGTGCAAATGATTACATTAAAAAACCATTCAGTTTTGATGAATTGTTAGAACGTATCAAAATTCATTTCAGAAATGAAAATACAGATACTATTTTAACGCTAGGAAATATTAAAATAAACATCTCTAAACATCAAGTTACAGTTGAGAGCCAAGAAATTTTATTTACTCAAAGAGAATATGAATTGTTAGTTTATCTCATCAAAAACAAAGGAAAAGTTTGTACTAGAAATCAAATTATTGAAGAAGTTTGGGATATTCATTTTGAATATGATACAGGTGTAATTGATGTCTTTATAAATGCTATTCGCAAAAAACTGAATCTAAACAAAGATCAAGAACTAATCAAAACCATACGTGGTGTTGGTTACATTGCAAATGATTAAATAAAAATGCAACAACTTTCTTTTAAAAATAGAATCGCTTTCAATTACATCATCACAACAGGATTATTAATTTTTGTTGTCTTTCTTGTCATATATTCTATCGTAAAGTTTACGGTTTATAGCCATATTAATAATGACATTAAAAGTGAAGCCGAAAAACACTTAACTGAAATTGAAATTAAAGGAGATCATATCGGCTTGATTCATGATGAAGAATGGATGGAAAGAGAACATAATACAGTGGCGGTAAATCCTGTTTTTGTTCAATTTTTTGATCTAAATGGTTTAATTGCAGAAAAATCTCCAAATCTAAAAATTCACACTTTAGCTTTTAATTCAAAAATACCCGATTATGAACTTTTTGATACTGAATTAGTTCATAAGTCAATACGCCAAATCCAGATTCCTATATTCCAAAACGGAATTAAAAAAGGCTATTTATCTGTTGCAATGTCATTAGAAGATGCTAAAATGGTACTTCATAATTTGTCAAAAATATTGATGATTGCATACCCATTAATCCTATTAATTCTTTTTGTTATAGCTAGATTAATTGCCGGAAGAAGCATAAAACCAATAAGTTCTATTATTGAAACTTCCAATATTATTACCAAAGATAATCTTAAATCTAGAATTCCATTACCCCAAAATAGAGATGAATTATATACACTTTCACAGACGATAAACAATTTATTAGACCGAATTGAAAATGCCGTAGAAAGAGAAAAACAATTTACCTCAGATGCTTCACATGAATTAAGGACACCTTTAACAGTGCTAAAAGGAACTCTTGAAGTTTTAATTCGGAAACCAAGAACCCAATCTGAATACGAAGATAAAATTGTATACAGCATTAAGGAAGTCAACCGATTAAACAATTTAGTAGATCAATTATTGCTTTTGGCACGTTTTGAAAACCAGAAACAGAGTTTGAAAATTGAAAAAGTGTATTTAAATGCTTTAATTTTAGACAGTTTAATTCTTTATTCGGGAAAAATAAATGCTAAGAAAATAAATGTACACCATTCTTTTTCCAAAGATTATATAATTGAATCTGACAACTATTTGGTTTCAATAATTATTAGCAATATCATTAGTAATGCAATAAAATACTCTAATGAAGAAGGGGAGATTACCATCAAATTGACTAAAAAAGAAGGTCAAACCATATGCTCTATTTCAGATAAAGGAATTGGAATTAAAGCAGATGATTTAGATAAAATTCACCATCCATTTTACCGATCAAATGCAACAAATCATCCTGAAATCAAAGGGAATGGATTGGGATTGTCTATTGTAAAAAGAATAGCTGATTTACTTCAAATAAAATTCGAAATCTCAAGCGATCTTCAAAAAGGAACAACAGTAATCTTAAGATTTAAATAATCAAATCCTAAGTTGTTCTTAAGTTATTTATAGGTTTTTAATTCTATTTTTGTTAAAATAAATATTATTAAAATGCTAGAAAAAATTATAGCTTTCAGCCTAAAAAACAAACTCATTGTTTTACTCTTTACATTGATTGTTTCTGGTTTTGGAATTTTTTCAATAACCCAAATTTCAATTGGAGCAGTGCCAGATGTTACAAATAATCAGGTACAAGTTATTACTACATCTCGCAATCTTTCTACTCAAGATATTGAACAGTTTATAACGTATCCTGTCGAAATTGAAATGGCAAATTTGCCTGGAGTAAAAGAAATTCGGTCAATTTCTAAATTTGGACTTTCCGTTGTAACGATTGTTTTTGAGGATGATTTAGGAACTTATCTTCCTCGACAACTTATTGCTGAAAAAATAAAAGCAGCTTCTGAAAAAATACCACAAGGTTTTGGAACGCCAGAAATGGGGCCAATTACTACAGGATTGGGAGAAATTTACCAATATACTCTAGAAGTTAAACCTGAATTCAAAAACTTATATTCTGTAACCGATTTAAGAACCTTACAAGACTGGGTTGTAAAAAGACAATTATCAGGAATAAAAGGAGTGGTTGAAATTAATACTTGGGGTGGCTATTTAAAACAATATGAAATTGCTATAATTCCTTCTCGATTGAAATCGATGAATATCACAATGAATGATGTTTTTACTTGCTTAGAAAAAAACAACAGTATTGCTGGAGGAGCTTACATTGAAAAAATCAACCAAAGTTATTTTATCCGTGCTGAAGGGAAAGTAAAATCAATTCAAGATATTGAAAACATTGTCATTAAAAATGCAAATGGATTGCCTGTTTATGTCAAAAACGTGGCTCAAGTTAATTTTGGTCACGCTAATCGTTTTGGAGCAATTACAGGAAATGGCGAAGGTGAAAAAGTACTCGGCCAAGTAATGATGCTCAAAGGAGGGAATTCGAAACAAGTTATTAATGACGTAAAAGCTAGAGTTGCAGAAATTCAAAAAAGCCTACCTAAAGGTGTTTATATTAATGGCTTTTTAGAACGAAGTGAATTAGTTGGTAAAACAACATTTACAGTAGCTGAAAACCTTATTTTAGGCTGTTTAATTGTGATTTTTGTTGTAATTCTACTATTAGGAAACTGGCGTTCGGGATTAGTTGTTGCATCGGTTATTCCGTTGTGTTTGCTTTTTGCTATTTCATTCATGAATATATTGGGTATTGATGCAAATTTGATGAGTTTAGGAGCCATAGATTTTGGTATTATTATCGATGGAGCTGTTATTATTGTTGAATTTATAGCTTTTCAAATTGCACATAAATCGGCTCATTTAGTGAATCTCCCGAAAGAATCTCGCCAAATCGAAATTGATCAAATTACCTACAAAAGTGCTTCAAAAATGATGAATTCAGCGGTTTTTGGACAACTTATTATTTTAATTGTTTTCATACCAATTTTGTCTTTATCTGGAATTGAAGGTAAAATGTTTAAACCTATGGCAATGACCTTTAGTTTTGCTTTATTAGGGGCCATGTTGTTTTGTTTTACTTATGTACCAGTAGTTTCGTCTATATTTTTAAAACCAAAAGCTGAAGACCCAAATTCATTATCTCATAAACTAATCAGCAAACTCAACGCTATATATTTACCTTCCATCAAATGGGCCTTAAATAATACCAAAAAAGTTTTATATGGTGCTGTAGGCTTATTGATGATGTCAATAGTTGTGTTTTCAACAATGGGAGGGGAATTTATTCCTACACTTGACGAAGGTGATTTTGTGATTCAACCTGTTTTAAAAACTGGAACTTCATTGACAAAAACAATAGGAACTACGACCAAAATAGAACAAATTATTCTTAAAAATTTCCCAGAAGTCGAGCAAGTTGTCAGTCGTATTGGTGCTGCCGAAGTTCCTACCGATCCAATGTCAATGGAAGAAAGTGACGTAATCGTTAAGTTAAAACCTAAATCAGAATGGGTTTCGGCAACGAGCAAAGACGAATTAGCGGATAAAATAAAAACGGCCATTGAAACTCAAATTCCAAATATGGATATAGAATTTACACAGCCCATCGAAATGCGTTTTAACGAACTCATTTCAGGAACGCGTTCTGATGTTGCAGTAAAGATTTTTGGCGAAGACCTAAATGTTTTAGCTGAAAAAGCAAAAGAAATCAAAGCTGCTATCAAAAATGTTGCTGGAGCTTCGGATATAATTATCGAAAAAACAGAAGGGTTGCCACAAATGGCCGTTTTATATGATCGTTCTAAAATTGCAAGATATGGTTTAAACATAGCCGATTTAAATGAAATGATTGCATTAGGTTTTGCCGGAAAAACTGTCGGTAATGTATTTGAAGGTGAAAAAAGATTCGATATGGTAATTCGTTTAGATCAAACGAATCGTAAAGACATCAATGACCTGAAAAATCTCTATATCTCAACTCCTTCAGGTCAACAAATTCCGTTGAGCGAATTAGCAAGTATTGAATATACTGAAGGCCCGGCCAAAATTTCTAGAGACAATACAAACCGACGAATTGTTGTTGGAATTAATGTTAGAAATCGTGATTTACAAAGTGTAGTTGTAGATATTCAAAAAATTGTAGATGCTAAAATCAAACTCCCAGCGGGATATTATGTGAAATATGGTGGGCAATTTGAAAACTTAGAAAGTGCAAAAGCCAGATTAGCGATAGCAGTACCAATTGCTTTGTTTTTAATATTTGTTCTGTTGTATTTTGCTTTTGGAACAATCAAAGAAGCACTTATGGTTTATTCTGCCATTCCATTATCTGCGGTAGGAGGTATTTTATTCTTATGGATTAGAGATTTACCTTTTAGTATCTCGGCAGGAGTAGGATTTATTGCGCTATTTGGTATAGCAGTACTAAATGGAATTGTACTTATTGAACATTTCAAAGAACTCAAACATAACGGAATGAAAGATATGGATCAACTTATTTTAAAAGGAACTACTGATCGTTTGCGTCCTGTATTATTAACTGCCGCAGCCGCTGCATTAGGCTTTTTGCCAATGGCCATTTCATCATCAGCAGGAGCAGAGGTGCAGCGACCATTAGCAACCGTTGTGATAGGTGGATTGTTTACAGCAACACTCTTGACCATGATTGTTTTGCCTATTTTGTATAAAGTCTTTGATAAAAAAGAATTCAAAAAACCAAAATTTAAAATCCATCAAAACAACACATATTTATTACTGTTTTTATTGTCTTCAACACTACTGTTTGCTCAAAATACTAATACTGAATTAGAAACATTACTATCTAAAGCAACTGCAAATAATAAAGGATTAAAAGCAGCTCAATTGCAAGTTGACAAAACAAAAGCCAACATAAAATCTGCGTATACATTTGAAAAAACGAATGTGTATTATAGCTATGATCAAAATAATCTAGCGATGAATAATCAGCCTCTAAAAGTTTTTGGAGCACAGCAGCGTTTTCTGTTTCCTACGATTTATTGCGCTCAAAAAAAGGTGTATTCAGCAGAATATGAAAAAGAAAAAATCAACTTTGAACTTCAAAAAAATAAATTGGCTTTCGGAGTTTCTAATTTGTATTATCACATTGTTTACTTGCAAAATCAGGAAAAAAGGTATCAATATTTAGATAGTTTGTACCAAAATTTCTCTAAAGCTAGTGATAGAAAATTTGAATTAGGAGAGACTAATTATTTAGAAAAAATTACGGCTCAAGCCAAATTTAGAAAAATTAGAACCTTGCTTTTACAAATCAGAAATGATAAAAAAGCGCAGTACGAAATGTTAGATTTATTAGTACAAACTGACGATAAAATTGACATTAAAAACAACACTATAGAACCCCTAAATACTTTGAGTGATAGTACTAGTTCCCTAACTCATAAAGCCTTTTTAGAAAGTATTACAAAAAATTACCAAAGCCAATTAGGGCTACAAAAAAAGTATTGGTTACCAGATATTAACCTAGATTATTTTCAAGGAAGAAATAATGGCTTATCACAATCTTTATATGGCTTTCAAGTTGGTATAGCCGTTCCTATCTTGTTTTCGGGAACTGTTTCAAAAGTTAAAGTAGCACAATTAGAATTGCAAAGTTGGGAACAACAAAAACAACAGGAAGAACAAAAAATAGAAAAATTCATCAGTGAAAAAAAAGCAGAATTAGCCAAGCATCAAGAAGCAATTAATTATTACAATCAATTTGGAAAAAAATTATCAGAAGAAATCATTAAAGTTGGAACAATGAGTTACAAACAAGGAGAAATAGATTTCTTTCAATACATCCAAAGTTTAGAAAATGCAACGGCTATTCAGATTGAATATTTAGAGGCTGTTTTACAATATAATAAAACTCAATTAGACCTTCAATACCTAAATTTTTAATATACAACTCATGAAAAAAATCATATATATATTAGCACTATCAACTTTATTTTATGCTTGTAAAGATGCTAAAGTAGAAGAAAAAGTACCAACAAATCCTAATGACATTACAGTTTCAGAAACTCAGTTTAAATCCTCCGGAATTGAAATTGGAACTCCGGTTGAACAGGACTTTGACATCGTTGTAAAAACTTCTGGAAAAATTGATGTACCACCACAAAACAGAGCAAAAGTAACCGCGTTTATGGGTGGTTATGTAAAAACTACAAAACTTCTTATTGGTGATAAAGTGACTAAAGGACAAGCACTGTTAACTTTAGAAAGCACTGATTATTTAGATGTCCAAAAAGAATATTTAGATGTAGCGGAACAAATAAACTTTTTAAAATCAGAATACGAACGTCAAAAAGCATTGTATACCGAAAAAATCACCTCACAAAAAAATTATTTAAAAGCAGAAAGTGAATACCGCAGAGCAAAAGGAACTTATCAAAGTCTTAGAGAAAAATTACGCTTATTAAACATCAATCCTTCAAATACAGAAAAAGGAAAGCTAACATCAACTATTACTATTTACGCTCCTATTTCTGGTTCTATTTCAGTAATGAATGCGAATATAGGAATGCTTATGGGACCAACAGATGTGATTTTAGAAATAGTTAATAATAATGATTTACATGTAGAATTATCCGTTTTTGAAAAAGACATATTGAAAATTAAAGAAGGCCAAAAAATTAAATTCAAAGTCCCTGAAGCCTCAAAAGAAGTATTTGATGCCGAAGTTCATCTGGTTGGAAATACAATTGAGGGAAATGATAGAACAATCAATATACACGGACATTTAGACCAAAATGTAAAACAGCGTTTGATGGCTGGAATGTTTGTTGAAGCTGATATTGTAGTAGATTCAAAAAAAGGTTTAGCAATTCCTGCCGACGCTTTACTTACAGAAAATAATAAAAATTTCGTACTTTTATTATTAAATGATAAAAATGGATATTCTTTCAAAAAAGTAGCTGTTACCGTTGGTGAAAAAACAGAAGAATTCATTGAACTTATTCCAAATAACACAATCAATTCTACCTCAAAAATTGTAACAAAAGGAGTCTTTGATATCGCTAATTAATCGAGAACTATGGATTTAAATAAACTAAAAGGACAATTACAAACAGAAGTTGATACTGCTTTTTTATACGACAGTATCGCTGCAATTCAATCTGACGAAAATCTTTCTAGAGTCTTACAAAGTTTAGCCGAAATAGAAAAAGGTCATGCGCAGCACATGCTAGAAAAAATGTTGACTTTTGATTCTAATTATAGTATGCCACCACCTTCTTCAAGAGCAAAATTCCAATTGAAATTGGGTAAAGTTTTTGGATACAATTCTATTATCAGCAGTTTATCAACTATAGAAAAACAATTTGCAGTTAATACTATTAAAAATAAAATTGAACATGGCGAAAAATTAACGGGTTTTGAACACAATCACCTTAATATAATTGAAGCAGTAAATAACAATGCTGCGCTTAATGTTTCAGGGGGTTTATTATCTAAATTTGAAAGCCGTCACAAATCAGTAGGAGGGAATGCATTGCGAGCAGCCGTATTAGGTTCTAATGATGGATTAGTTTCTAATATGAGTTTAGTTATGGGAGTTGCTGGAGCAGCTGTTTCGAACAATACCATTTTGTTGACTGGAATTGCAGGTCTTTTGGCAGGTGCGATATCGATGGCATTAGGGGAATGGCTTTCGGTACAAAGTTCAAGAGAATTAAATCAGAGACAAATTGATTTGGAAACTGAAGAATTAGAAGCATCACCAGAAGAAGAAAAAAAAGAATTGGTTTTGCTCTATCAAGCAAAAGGGATGAATGTCATAGAAGCTCAAAAGTTAGCGGATAAAGCATTCGAAAATCCTGAAACCGCTATTGATGCAATCATAACGGAAGAATTAGGAATTGACAAAGAAGAATTAGGCGGTTCTGCCTGGGAAGCAGCAATTGCATCTTTTGTTCTTTTTGCTATTGGTGCAATTATTCCTTTATATCCATTTATGTTTTTAGATGGAAATAACGCTATTTTATTGAGTGTAGGTAGCAGTATTGTGGGACTTTTTGGAATAGGGGCAGCCATTACATTATTAACTGGTAAAAGCATTCTATTTTCAGGATTCAGACAAGTTGCTTTCGGTTTAGCAGCCGCAGCTGTGACTTACGGAATAGGAACTTTAATTGGAGTTTCTTTGGCAGGATAAATAATTTATTAAACATAAAACATTCATTTTTTAACTTTTTAAACAAAAAACATTATGAACGACGCACATTTACACATGGTAGTTAACCATTTTCCAATTATTGGAACAATTTTAGGGCTTGGAATTTTAATTGTTGGTGTACTTTTAAAAAACAATACCGTAAAAAACACTGCTTATTGTCTTTTTATCGTGGCAGCTATTTTTGCAGCATTTAGTATGGGAACTGGCGAAGGTGCTGAAGAAATGGTAGAGGATATGCCTAATATTGGAAAACAAATTATTCACGAACATGAAGAAATGGCTGAGAAGTTAGCATTGGTTTTATACATATTAGGAATTGTTTCACTTGTCGGATTATATTTGAATGCAAAAAAACATGCTAAAGCAAATTTAGTTTCCTTTTTAGCAATTGTAATAGCAATTATAGGAGTATTTTTTGCACAACAAACTGGAACTTCTGGAGGTGAAATTCGTCACACCGAAATCAGACCTAATGCTACTAACACAACTGCACCTGCGGGAGTTGAAAAAGCTGGTGAAGAAAAAGAAGAATAGTTTAGAACTATACTTCCATAAAAAAGAGGATATCTTATGTAGATATCCTCTTTTTATTTTACTTATAATTAAAGCTAACTGGCAAATAACAAGATCAATAATTGTGCAATAAATATCCTTGCTATGGTAACCATCGGATAAACTGTGGCGTAAGATTGATTGGGAATATCTGAATCTAGGTATTTTGTACTAAATGCTAATGCTGCTGGGTCAGTGTATGCTCCGCTCATTATTCCTACTAGCTGATAAAAATTAAGATTAAACACAAATCGGCCTATTAAAACCATAATAATCAAAGGAATAAAAGTAATGTAACAACCGTAATATATCCAAAGCCAGCCATTAAATTTGATGAAATTATCATAAAAAGCTGCACCTGCATGAATTCCAACCGCGGCAAAGAAAAGACATATTCCTAGATCTTTCATAAAATGAATAGCGCCATTATTAATATAGGAATGAATAGCACCAACCCCACCATATCTACTAATAAATAAAGCAGTCAATAGTGGTCCAGCTGCAAATCCTAATTTTAAAGGAACTGGTAGCGATGGGATAAAAATAGGGATGGAACCAATTACAATTCCTATGATTAAACCTCCAAAAAGAGACAGAAAATCAGGTTCTAAAAGGCTTTTTTCAGAGTTGCCAATTATTTTTTCTACTTCACTAATTGCTTCTTTATTTCCAACAATCAAAAGTTTGTCTCCGTAAAATAATTCTAAAGATGGTTGTGCTAATAATTCTAATCCGGAACGAATTACACGAGTTACTTTTAAATCAAACTTATTATGCAAATCTAACTCTGCTAAAGTTTTATGAGTAGCCGATTTTTTAGTGACTAATATAAATTTTGAAACCACATCTTGTTCGGATTCAATGAATAAATCAGTTGATATTTTACCCACAAGTTCAATAAAATGATCCACATCTTTTTGAACACCAACAACCATTAAAACATCTTTATCATGAATTTTAGAATCTAATGAAGGAGAATAAACAACCTTAGAGCCACTGTTTTTTAATCGTGAAATAATAATGTTATGAATGTCTAATTCTTTGAAAATTTGATAAATACTTTTACCTAATAAGGCTGAATTTGTAATTCTGCATTTTTCATGAATAATCACATTTTCAGTATTGGCTATTTTGGTCTTTATCAAAAGACTTTCTTTTATTAAATCAATTTTCAAAACTGATTTTGATAAAATAATCGTCAAAATAATTCCAAAAACCCCTAACGGATAAGTAATGGCATAGGCGACTGTAGGATCTCCAAAAACTTTGGAAGGAAATTGATTCTGAATTTCCTGTAATGTTGATTTAGCAGCTCCTAAACCTGGAGTATTAGTCACCGATCCAGACATTAAACCTACTGCATTTTCTATATCAATTTTTGTTATTATATGAATAAAATAAGTAATTACGCCTCCTAAAAGAACAGCACCAACTGCTAAAAGATTAAAAAGCAAACCGTCTTTTTTGAATGAGGAAAAGAAAGAAGGACCAACTTGAATTCCGATGCCATAAACAAAAAGAATTAATCCAAAATCACGGACAAAAACCAAAATACTTTCATCCATTCGATAGCCATAATGCCCTAAAAACAGCCCCACAAACATAACAGCCGAAACTCCTAGTGATACTGTTCCTAATCTAACTCTTCCTACGAAAAAACCAACACTAATCGCTATCAATAAAACAATCAACGATTGCGTTATATCTGGCTCATTATTAGGATAAAACAATGTATTAAACCAATCAAACATAATGTTATAATTTAGAGGTTAAATTTAAAAAAAATAAAATTCGATAACAAATAACTAAAATAGTTTGCTATTTTTATATGATATAAATCAGGTTGCTTTTTTTGATAAATTATACTAATAATCCAATTTTTATTTGTAGCTAAAGTAAGAACAAAAACACTGTAAACCCTTGTAAAACAACGAAAACGTTTGCGCACATTTTTACTTTTCATGATAAAAGTCAGCTTTTTTTAGAATAAACGAAACTATATTTGAATAGAATTAAATAACAAGAATTTTAAATATAAATACAATGAAAAACATTAAAATTATTCAGGAATTACATGATTTAGGAATTACAGGATACCATGAAGTATCTTATAATCCAACTTATGAAGAATTATATCAAGCAGAAGTATCACATAAAAGAAAAGGATATGAATAAGGTGCTTTAACTGATACTGGTGATGTTGCTGTTAAAACAGGTGTTTTTACTGGACGTTCTCCTAAAGATAGATACATCGTTAAAGATGACATCACAAAAGATACAATATATTGGGATGACAAAGTTAACTTTCCTACTACAAAAGAAGTTTGGCATGATTTAAAAAAATTAGTTTTAAAACAACTTTCTACTTCTCCGAAATTATATGTTGTTGATGCTTTTTGCGGAACAAATGCGGATACAAGATTAAAAGTTCGTTTTGTAATGGAAGTTGCTTGGCAAGCACATTTTGTAACAAATATGTTCATCAGACCTTCAATTTATGAATTGGAAAATTTTGGAGAACCAGATTTCATTGTTATGAATGGTTCAAAAGCAACAAATCCAGATTGGAAAGAACACGGACTAAACTCTGAGAACTTTGTGTTATTCAATTTAACTGAAAAAGTTCAAATCATTGGTGGTACTTGGTACGGTGGTGAGATGAAAAAAGGAATGTTCTCTATGATGAATTATTATTTACCACTTAAAGGAATGGCATCTATGCACTGTTCTGCTAACGTTGGTGAAGATGGTGATGTAGCGGTATTCTTCGGTCTTTCTGGAACAGGTAAAACAACACTTTCTGCAGATCCAAAAAGATATTTAATTGGTGATGACGAACATGGATGGGATGATAATGGAGTATTCAATTACGAAGGTGGTTGTTATGCAAAAGTTATTGATTTAACAGAAGAAAATGAGCCAGACATTTGGAGAGCTATCAAAAGAGATGCTTTGCTTGAAAATGTTATTGTAGATGAATATGGAGAAATCAATTACTACGATCATTCAATTACTGAAAACTCAAGAGTTTCATACCCAATTTATCATATCAATAAAATTGTATTGCCTTCAAAAGCAGGTCATGCTAAAAAAATTATTTATCTTTCTGCGGATGCTTTTGGTGTATTGCCTCCAGTTTCAATCCTAGATGATGATCAAGCACAATACCACTTCTTATGTGGATATACTTCTAAATTAGCAGGTACTGAAAGAGGAATTACAGAACCAGAGCCATCATTTTCTCCCGCTTTTGGTGAAGCATTCTTGACTTTACACCCAACAAGATATTCTCAAACCTTAATTGGTAAAATGAAAGAACATGGGGCAAAAGCGTATTTAGTCAACACAGGTTGGAATGGTACTGGAAAAAGAATTTCATTAAAAAATACAAGAGCAATTATTGATGCTATCATCAGTAGCGAAATTGACGAAGCAGAAACTAGAACAGTTCCGTTCTTAAATTTAACAATTCCTACTGTATTGCCTAACGTAAGTGACGGAATTCTTGACCCGAGAGATACCTATAAAGACAAAAACGATTGGGAACGTAAAGCCAAAGATTTATCAGCTAGATATATCAAAAACTTTGAGCAATACACAAACACCGAAGAAGGTAAGCGTTTAGTTGCTGCTGGACCGTCTTTGGAAGAAGTTTTAAGTTAGTTTAAAAATAGTTAGTTGTCCAAACATCTGTAGCTTATCAGCATTGATTGGTTGCAGATGTTTGTTTTTGAAACCTTTTTTTAACAATTTCATTTCGTTTAGTTAAATTAAAAATTGGGTTTTAAATAAATTTTCTGCTATATTTGCAATCGAAATCAAGGGATTATCAAATTAAAAATTATGTTATCAAATCAATTACATCATCATCATTTTCATTATTGCTCTCAAGCGATGTGTTAATGGTATGCATGTAAATCATCATATTTTAAAACCCGTTTGAGTACATCAAGCGGGTTTTTTATTATTTATCCGTTGGTACTCAAACCACAAACTATAATTAAACAAAAAAACTTAAAAATGAGTACTTTAAAAATTGCAATTCAAAAATCAGGACGTTTAAATGAAGACAGCATACAAATTCTAAAAGATTGTGGAATTTCTATTAATAATGGAAACGATCAACTTAAAGCGGCTGCAACAAATTTTCCATTAGAAGTTTTATATCTTAGAAATTCAGATATTCCTCAATATTTGATTGATGGCGTGGTAGATATTGCCATTGTAGGTGACAACCTTTTATTTGAAAAAGGCAAAAATATTATTGTAGCTCAAAAATTAGGTTTTTCAAAATGCAAGGTATCCGTAGCGGTTCCTAAAACATTTAAATACAACTCTATAAAAGATTTAGATGGAATGCGTATTGCAACTTCTTATCCAAATACCGTTAATGAATATTTTAATTCATTTGGATTATCAGTTGACATTCACCAAATTTCTGGTTCTGTTGAAATCGCTCCAAATATTGGCTTAGCAGATGCAATTGTTGATATTGTTTCAAGCGGTAGTACTTTATTCAAAAACAATCTTAAAGAAGTTGAAGTAATCATGAAAAGTGAAGCTGTACTTGCTGTTTCACCAAAAGTGACTCCTGAAATTCAAAAATTAATTGACATTCTTCAATTTAGAATAGAATCTGTTTTGAGAGCTAGAAAATCAAAATATATTTTGATGAACGTTCCTAATGATAAAATTGATGCTATTGGTAAAATTTTACCTGTGCTAAAAAGCCTTACCGTAATGCCTTTGGCTGAAGAAGGTTGGAGCAGCGTTCATTCCGTAATCGACAAAGACACTTTTTGGGATGTTATCGATCAATTAAAAGAAGTTGGTGCCGAAGGAATTTTGGTTTGCCCAATTGAGAAAATGGTATTATAAAGCCTTATCTAAAAGTTAAAAAAATGAATAAAATATACAATCCAAAACCAGCAACTTGGGCTAGCATTTTAGAGAGACCAACTAAGACTATTGATGATATTGAAGCTACCGTTAAAGAAATTTTTAAGGAAGTTCAAAAAAAAGGAGATAGTGCTGTAGCTAAATACACTTCCCTTTTTGACGGAGCTGTAATCGAAAACTTAGAAGTTTCTCAAGTCGAAATTGACGAAGCTATTGCAACTATTCCGCAAGAATTAAAAAATGCCATTCAACTGGCAAAAGCAAATATTAAAAAATTTCATACGGCTCAAAAAACACATCGAGTTGCTGTTGAAACGATTGAAGGCGTAAACTGCTGGCAAGAAAAAAGACCGATTCAAAAAATTGGTTTATACATTCCTGGAGGAACAGCTCCTTTGTTTTCTACCGTATTAATGTTAGCTGTACCCGCTGAAATAGCTGGTTGCAACGAAATTGTTTTATGTTCACCACCTGACAAAAAAGGTAAAATCAATCCTGCAATTTTGTATGCTGCCAATTTGTGTGGTGTTACCAAAATTTTAAAAGTAGGAGGGATTCAAGCTATTGCAGGAATGACTTTTGGAACCAAATCAATTCCTAAAGTGTATAAGATTTTTGGACCTGGAAATCAATTCGTAACTGTTGCTAAACAATTAGCAACTCAATTTGGGGTAGCTATTGATATGCCTGCAGGACCATCTGAATTGCTTATTATAGCTGATGATACTGCTGTACCCGCATTTGTGGCTTCCGATTTACTTTCGCAAGCAGAACACGGAGCTGACAGCCAAGTAATTTTAGTTTCAACTTCAAAAAAATTAATTGATTCAGTTGAAAAGGAAGTTCAAACACAAATGGATTTACTTCCAAGAAAAGCTATTGCTGAAAAAGCTATTGCTAATTCTAAATTGATTTACGTTGAAAATGACAGCATTGCATTAGAATTAATTAATGAATATGGTCCAGAACACTTTATTATTTGTTCTGAATTTGATGATTTTTACAGCAATGGAATTCATAACGCAGGTTCTGTTTTTATTGGGAACTACACGCCGGAAAGTGCTGGAGATTATGCCTCAGGAACCAATCATACATTGCCAACAAACGGTTATGCAAAAAATTATAGCGGCGTAAATCTGGATAGTTTTACTAAAGCAATGACTTTCCAAAAAATATCCGCTGAAGGAATAAAAAATATTGGTAATGCAATCGAAATTATGGCCGAAGCTGAAGGTTTACAAGCACACAAAAATGCAGTTACTTTGAGATTGAAGAGTTTAGAATAGAAGAAGAAAAAGACAAGAATTTTAAGACTAGATAAAAAGTCTTTTCTCTAAAAAAATAAAAAAAATGAGTTTTAATATAAATAATTTAGTCCGTGAAAACGTAAAGCTGATGAAGCCTTATTCTTCGGCACGTGATGAATTTGAGGATTTTGACACGGCAGATATGATTTTCTTGGATGCCAATGAAAACCCCTTTGAGAACGGTGTAAATAGATATCCAGATCCGCAACAAAGCAATGTAAAAGTTGTTTTGGCTAAACAAAAAAAGATAAAAACAAATCAAATTTTGTTAGGAAACGGAAGCGATGAAGTGTTGGATTTATTGTTCCGTGCTTTTTGCGAACCTAAAGTGGACAATGTAATTACTTTACCGCCAACCTACGGAATGTATGGTGTTTTAGCGAATCTTAATGCGGTAGAAAATAGAGAAGTTTTGCTTTCAACTGATTTCCAACCACAGATTGAAAAAATCATGGACGCTGTTGATGAGAACACTAAAATCATCTTTTTATGTTCTCCAAATAACCCAACAGGAAATTCATTTTCGGATGAAAATGTTGCTTATTTACTAAAAAACTTCAATGGTTTAGTAGTTATTGATGAAGCTTATATTGATTTTTCTGAAAAAGAAAGTTGGATTAACGAGTTAGATGAATATCCAAATTTAATCATCACACAAACCCTTTCAAAAGCCTATGGTTTAGCAGGAATTAGATTAGGAATATGTTATGCATCAACTGAAGTTATTTCGGTTTTAAATAAAATCAAACCTCCTTATAACGTCAACGAATTAACTCAAACAAGAGCTTTAGACCGATTAGATAATCAAAATATAATTAATTCAGAAATTGAATCAATTATAGCACAAAGAGAGGAATTACTTAAAGTTTTACTTAATATAAAATTTGTTGAAAAAATCTATCCTACTGAAGCTAATTTCATCTTGATTAAAGTAGATGATGCGAATAAAAGATACGATGAATTAATTGCAAAAGGAATCGTAATCCGTAACAGAACGACACAACCGTTATGTAAAAACACCTTGCGTTTAACTATTGGAACGGAAGTAGAAAATAAGAAATTGATAGAAGCTTTGTCTTCTTTATAAACGTTTTAAAAAATGAAAAAAATACTTTTTATAGATCGTGACGGAACAATGGTTTTGGAACCGAATGATTATCAATTAGACAGTTTTGAAAAATTGGAATTTTATCCAAAAGCCTTTCAATATCTTGGAAAAATTGCTGCCGAATTGGATTTTGAATTGGTAATGGTGACCAATCAAGATGGTTTAGGAACAGATTCTCATCCCGAAATTAACTTTTGGCCAGTTCATAATTTAGTGATGAAAGCATTTGAAAATGAAGGAGTCGTTTTTAGTGACGTTTTTATCGACAAAACATTCCCTCACGAAAATGTAGCAACTCGTAAGCCTGGAACGGCTATGTTGACAAAATACATCAATAATCCAGCATACGATTTAGAAAATTCATTTGTAATTGGTGATAGAATAACTGACGTAGAATTGGCAAAAAATCTAGGTTCAAAAGCTATTTTTATCAATACTGACGAAGAGTTAGGAAGTGATGAAATC
>CAUPOP010000012.1:0-67140 GCA_963512955.1 uncultured Flavobacterium sp.
TCAACAATTGTACCATCAAAAGAAGCCGAAATTACATTTCTGGCAAATCCTTCGCTAATGCTTTTAGCAACATCCATAGGAGTAATCCCAGGCGCAAACTCTTTAACTGACCCATCGGGCAAAGTAATCTTAATCATTTTTAATTATTTTAGGAATGCAAATATAGGTCATTGCAAAAACACATACAAAATATAAAGTAGGTTTGTAGAGAGGAAATTCATTTTAGGTTAAAATGTTTTTGAATTTTAGGTTTTAGTGTTAATTTTTATTCAGATTTAAACTTTATAAAGTATTTCATTCGTAAAACCTGCTTCCGAAGTTTCGAGACTGAAAACTATTCTTTACTTTTGCAGCACACAATAAAATTACCATGTATAAACTTCTTATTCGTCCAATACTTTTTTGTTTTGATCCAGAAAAAGTTCATTATTTTACCTTTTCAACTATACGTTTTTTATCAAAAATACCAGGTTTTCCATCTCTTTTCAGAGCGCTTTATGAAGTTAAAGATAGTCGGCTAGAGACAGAAGTTTTTGGATTAAAGTTCAAAAACCCTGTTGGATTAGCAGCGGGATTTGATAAAGATGCGACTTTATATAGGGAATTTTCAAATTTTGGATTTGGTTTCATCGAAATAGGAACACTTACACCAAAAGGGCAAGAAGGAAATCCAAAAAAGCGATTGTTTCGTTTGAAAGCTGATCAGGCGATTATAAATAGAATGGGTTTTAATAACGGAGGTGTTCAGGAAGCAGTGGAACGCTTGAAGAAAAATAATGGAGTTTTAATTGGTGGAAACATTGGTAAAAATAAATTGACACCAAATGAACAGGCAACATCGGATTATGAAATTTGTTTTGATGCATTGTTTGATTATGTGGACTATTTTGTAGTGAATGTGAGTTCTCCAAATACTCCTAATTTGAGGGCTTTACAGGATAAAGAGCCTTTAACTCAATTGTTGCAAACTTTAGAAAATAAAAATTTGGCTAAGCCAAAACAAAAACCAATTTTATTAAAAATTGCGCCTGATTTGACGGATGAGCAATTGTTAGATATTATTGATATTGTAAAAGAAACTAAAATTGCTGGTGTAATAGCTACAAATACAACGCTTTCTAGAGAATGTTTGCAATCCGAAAACAAAGTGGAAACAGGTGGGCTTTCAGGCAAACCATTAAAAAATCGTTCTACAGAAGTAATTCGGTTTTTATCTGAGAAAAGCAATAAGGCATTTCCAATTATTGGTGTAGGAGGTATTCATTCTGCTGAAGATGCTATAGAAAAATTAGAAGCAGGAGCGAGTTTAGTTCAGATTTATACTGGATTTATTTACGAAGGTCCAGCTTTGGTGAAAGCCATAAACAAAAAGATTTTAGAGCGATTGTAATTATTTTGAATGTTTTAAAGTTATAATTGTTTTTCTATCTTTGGATTTCTATGGAAACAGTCAAAATTATAGAATGTCCAAGAGATGCTATGCAAGGCATAAAGACATTTATTCCTACCAAAAGTAAAGTTGCTTATATTCAAGCCTTACTTCGGGTTGGGTTTAATACCATAGATTTTGGCAGTTTTGTTTCTGCCAAAGCCATTCCGCAAATGCAAGACACTGCCGAAGTATTGGGGCAACTTGATTTGTCAAAAACCACTAGTAAATTATTAGCTATAATTGCCAATACTCAAGGAGCAAAAACTGCAGCCGAATTTTCAGCAATTCAATATTTAGGTTTTCCATTTTCTATTTCAGAGAATTTTCAAATGCGAAATACGCATAAAACTATTGCTGAATCATTACTGACCCTACAAGAAATTCTGGAAGTTGCTGATAAAAATAATAAAGAAGTTGTAGCTTATTTATCAATGGGTTTTGGAAATCCTTACGGAGATCCTTGGAACACAGAGATAGTAGGCGAGTGGACGGAAAAGCTTTCGTGTATGGGAGTGAAAATCTTATCATTATCAGATACAGTTGGAAGTTCTACCCCAGATGATATTTCGTATTTATTTTCGAATTTGATTCCAAAATATCCTCAAATTGAATTTGGTGCACATTTACACACAACTCCGGCTAAATGGTTTGAAAAAATTGATGCTGCATACCAAGCTGGTTGCCGAAGATTTGATGGTGCTATTCAAGGTTTTGGAGGTTGTCCGATGGCTACAGATCATTTGACTGGGAATATGCCTACAGAAAAATTAGTATCTTATTTTACTGCAAAAAAAGAAAACACAAATATAAGCCCAATGAGTTTTGAGAGTGCGTACAACGAAGCTTCTAAATTATTTGGTGCTTTTCATTAAACAATAATTGTATGCATAATTCGTTTCTATTGTAATACTTTAATTAAGTAGCAATAACAGTTCTTTTTATTTAATTGACTTATGAAATATACTTTTTTTAAATCATTTTTAGGAATGCTATTTTTGATGATAGTATCTTCTTCTTGTAGTAGTAATTTAGATTTTAACCAGGTAAATGATCTGCAATTGGAGCCAGCTTATATTGCAAATTTGGCTCATTTTGATATTCCAGCAAAGGAGTTTGTAGCAGGAGGAGTAGAACAATCAGTAATTTATGCGGTTCCAACGGTTGATGTTTTTAATGATGCTTTTTTTAGAGATAATTTAGTTCGAGCTGATTTTGATTTTAAAATAAACAACACAATAAATCGTGCGTATACTTTAGATATTACTTTGCTTGATATGAATAATGTTCCGCTTTATGTTATACATTTTGATGTTCCTGAATACGCTGGCACTGAAAATATAGTAGTAAAAAAAGAAATTTTTGAAAATATTAAATTGAACTTACTGAAAAGAACAACAAAAATGGCCTTTGTTTTGAATATGCAGCCAGGACCTTTGTTAGATGAAAATAGTTCAGGAAGTTTAAAATTGGATTCAGGTGTAACTGCTTATTTTGTTGTGAAATGAAAAAAACACATTTAATTTTCATCCTATTAATTACCAGCTATTGCTTCGCACAAAACAAGCAAATTTTGTATAATTTCACTGATGTGCCACAGTCTTTGATGACAAATCCAGGTTCTGATGTTACTTATAAATGGTATTTTGGGGTTCCTTTAGTGTCTGGAATATATGCTAGTGCAGGTTCAACAGGTTTTTCTGCCTATGATTTATTTGCTGATAATGGTGTGAATTTTAATACCAAATTACGAAATGTTCTTTCTTCAACGACAAGGAACGATAGAGTTGCGGTTAATGAGCAACTTGAAATTTTCAATGGAGGTTTTAGAATTGGCACGGAAGAAAAAAGAATGTATCTATCTTTTGGAATGTATCAGGAGTTTGATTTATTGGGTTATGTTCCTAAGGATCTTGCGATATTAGCTATTGATGGGAATAAGGATTATCTAGGCAAAACATTTAATTTAGGAGATTTGAATGGAAAAGCGGAATTGCTTTCTGTCTTTCATGTAGGACTTCATAAAAATATAAATGAGAATTTAATTGTTGGAGTTAGAGGAAAAATTTATTCTAGTATTTATAATGCAACTTCTACCAAGAATGCAGGATTTGTTTATACCATTCCCTCTAATAATGCATTTTATGAGCAAGTTATTTATTCGGATTTGGAACTAAATACTTCAGGAATGGATAAATATGATGATAGTAGATACCAAGAAGATATTGCTGGAGATATAAAAAAAAGAATGTTGTTAGGAGGTAATTTAGGTTTGGGATTTGATGTTGGACTTACGTATTATCCACAAAAAAACATACAACTTACAGCAAGCGCAATTGATATTGGCTTTATAAAACATACTAAAGATGTTGAGAATGTAAGTTTTAAAGGCTACTATAAATATGAGGGAGTAATTCCTAATTTTACCAATGTAAATCAAGCAGGGAATGCATATGAAGAGTTTAAAGATGCCATGCCATTAGATACGTTGCACAACAAATACAAAACATGGCGTCCAGCAAAGTTTAATAGTTCTGTTCAATATTCATTTGGTGAAGAACGATATGATGATGGAGAAGATTGCAATTGTCAAGGAGGTTCTAGTTCTGAGACACTATATAAAAATGCAGTTGGTGCACAATTGTTTGTGATGACTACGCCACGAACTCCTATGGTTGCATTTACGACATATTATAGAAGAGCATTTTTTAAAGGACTCCAAATGAAAGCCACTTATACATTAGATTCTTATTCCTATACTAATCTAGGTTTGGGGCTTTCAAGCCAATTAGGGCCTCTAAATTTTTATGTCATGGCGGATAATCTTCTAGAATATGCTGATGTTTCAAAGGCAAATAGTCTTTCGCTTCAATTAGGGTTTAATTTTATTTTCAAATAATTATTTCTTGTTTTTTAAACGTTTAAATCCTTTGTAAATCTCAATCCAAAATACCGAAATTCCTCCGATCAAAATACTCAACCCTATTTGATAAATAGAAACCGTTTCAAACATAAAGAAATGAGAAAAACTAGGGACTGCCAGTAATAAAGCAGTAATGAAAATGGTTATAACAATAATCATTAAAACCAAATTGTTTTTGTATTTCAAAGTGGTGAATACAGAATAGTAAAAAGAACGGTTTGCAAGAGTCAAGAAAATATTAGAAGCTATTAAAGTTAGAAAAACGACTGTTCGTGTGGCACTTTCACTACAATTCTCACTAACACTATATTGATAGGTAAATAACAAACCTAAGGTTATTGCGAGTCCTTGTAAAATACTGATAGTTATTTCTTTTAGATTAAAAAAAGTATTGGTTAAAGGGCGTGGTTTTTCTAGCATTAAATTTCTCTCCATCGGTTCGTTTTCATAAATTATGGAGCAAGTTGGTCCCATAATTATTTCGAGAAATATTATATGTACTGGCGAAAAAATATTTGGATAAACCCAACCTAATGCTAATGGAATAAAGACAATTAATATAATTGGAATATGAATTGAAATAATATATTGTATCGCTTTTTTTAGATTGATATAAATTTTTCTTCCCATAGCAATCGCATCGGTCATTTTTCCAAAATCATCATCAATAAGAATTAAATTGGCTGCTTGTTTTGCTATTTCCGTGCCTTTTTTGCCCATTGCAATTCCAATATGAGCCGATTTTAATGCAGGTCCATCATTGACACCATCACCGGTCATAGCTACAATTTGGTTGTTGTCTTTCAGTGCTTTTATAATCTTAAGCTTGGCATCAGGAAACATTCTTGTGAATAATGCTGTTTCCATGACTTTTGTTTTTAAAGTTTCATCATCCATTGCCATTAAATCGTCTCCATTCAGCACTTTATCACAATTTTTGAAGCCTACTTGGTTTGCAATGGTTGAAGTTGTCGTAGCATTGTCTCCGGTTATTATTTTCACCTCAATTCCTGCATTATAAAAGGTTTCAAATACACTTTTTATATTCTCTTTTGGAGGATCATAGAAAGCCACTAATCCTTTGAATTTAAACAAAAATTCTTGTTGCGTTTTTGGATAATCAGTTCCGTAAAATTTTGTTGTACCTACACCTAATACTCTAAAACCTTTATTGCTCATTGCTTCCATTGCAAGGAATATTTGTTGCTTTTGCTCTTCAGATAGTTCAGAACAGGCAATTATAGCTTCAGGCGCACCTTTGGTAGCAATGATTCTAATACCATTTTCGTTTTCAAAAACATGAGTCATCATGGGAGGTTTTCCGCTCAAAGGATATTCATGTACTAATTTAAATTGGTTGCGCTCCTCTTTTATATTTGATTCTGTATATGCCTCGTGAAGTGCTATCTCCATTGCATCAAAAGGAATGGGTTCACTTGCCCACATAGAAAGGCATAGTAACTCTTGTTCCTCATCACTTAATTCTTTCGAATTTTCAAAAAACGTATTCGAAGAAAGAGTGTACCATTGAGCTAAACTCATTTTGTTTTCAGTGATGGTTCCTGTTTTGTCTGTGCATATTACAGTAGCACTTCCTAAAGTTTCTACGGTTTTTATTTGCTTAACGATAATCCCCATTTTCATTAATCGCCAAGCTCCAAGTGCCATAAAGGTTGTGAATGCAACAGGTATTTCTTCTGGAATAATACTCATTGCTAAGGTTAGCGCTTTTAATAAACTGTCTAAAATATCTTTGGAATTAGAAAAATTAATAATCCAGACAAAGGCAAAAATCACCAAACCTACAAAAGACATTTTTTTTACAAAATTTTCTATTTGCTTTTGCAAAGGAGTTTTTTCCTCTACAATTGTGTCTAGACTTTTACCTATTTTTCCTAATTGAGTTTTATTTCCAATAGCGGTTACTTCACAAATTGCTAATCCACTTTCAACAATTGTTCCCTGATAAACATTTTTGTCTTCTGAATTTTCATTTTTAAAAACACTAAGCGACTCACCAGTTAAGATGGATTCGTTTACCGAAAAATCATTGGATTGAATTATGATACCATCTGCAGGAATAAAAGTACCTTCTTCGGTTTGGATTAAATCTCCTAAAACTATTTCTTCCCTAGAGATTTCAATTATAGCGCCTTCACGGATAACTTTGCTTTTGGGTTGTGATAATTTTTCTAAGGCTTCAATTGCATTTCGACTTTTTGATTCTTGATATAATGAAATAGTGGATACTAATGCTATAGCTATTGCCATAAAAATCCCATTTCCATAATCGCCAGTAATGAAATAAATGCTGGTAGCTGTAACTAAAAGCAAAAACATGGGTTCTTTTACCATTTCAATTACCGATGAAAGAAAGCTATTTTTGTTTTGGTAGTTTAATGAATTTGAACCGTTTTGTACTCTTGATTGTTCTACTTGAGCATTTGTAAGGCCTTTTATTTGCTGGTTAGTTTTTATCATTTCAAAAAATAAAACGTTATTGATTACTAACTATTCAAGGTTGTTTTTCTGGATTCGAAAAATGTATCAACTGCAATTTAATCATTAATTGTAAAATAAAGATGTTTTTTTGCTTAAGATTATCTATATTTGCACGCAATTTAACTACAACTACAAATTGCAATGATCGCACACAATATCAAGATTATCGGTGAAGGATTAACTTACGATGATGTACTATTAGTTCCCAACTATTCGAATGTGCTTCCTCGCGAGGTAAGTATCCAATCAAAATTTTCAAGAAATATTACACTTAATGTTCCAATTGTATCTGCTGCTATGGATACTGTTACGGAAAGTTCTATGGCTATTGCTATGGCACAAGAAGGCGGAATAGGAGTGTTACACAAAAATATGACTATCGAGCAACAAGCTGCTAAAGTTCGTAAAGTAAAACGTGCAGAGTCAGGAATGATTATTGACCCAGTAACATTACCTACAACTTGTACTGTTGCTGATGCAAAAAGTGCCATGAAAGAATATGGTATAGGTGGAATTCCAATTGTTGACGAAAACAAAATTTTGAAAGGAATTGTTACCAATCGTGATTTACGTTTCGAAAAAAATAATGCAAGACCTATTATTGAGGTTATGACTAGTGAAAACTTGGTCACAGTTGCTGAAGGAACTTCACTTGAACAAGCTGAAGTGGTTTTACAAGGATATAAAATTGAAAAACTTCCAGTAGTCAATGCAGATTATAAATTAGTTGGTTTAATTACATTTAGAGATATTACTAAATTGACTCAAAAACCAAATGCTAATAAAGATAAATACGGACGTTTACGTGTAGCAGCTGCATTAGGTGTTACTGCAGATGCTGTTGAAAGAGCTACAGCTTTAGTTAAAGCAGGAGTTGATGCGGTTATTATCGATACGGCTCATGGACATACAAAAGGAGTGGTTGATGTATTAAAATTAGTGAAAGCTAAATTTCCTGATTTAGATGTTATTGTTGGTAATATTGCTACTCCGGAAGCGGCTAAATATTTAGTTGAAAATGGAGCTGACGGTGTGAAAGTTGGTATTGGTCCGGGTTCAATCTGTACAACTCGTATAGTTGCAGGTGTTGGTTTTCCTCAATTTTCAGCAGTATTAGAAGTTGCTGCAGCTATCAAAGGTACTGGTGTTCCGGTTATTGCTGATGGTGGAATTCGTTACACAGGGGATATTCCTAAAGCAATTGCTGCAGGTGCTGATTGTGTGATGTTAGGATCGTTATTAGCGGGAACAATGGAATCTCCAGGAGAAACTATTATTTTTGAAGGTAGAAAATTCAAATCCTACCGTGGAATGGGTTCTGTTGAAGCTATGCAAGAAGGATCAAAAGACCGTTATTTTCAAGATGTGGAAGATGATGTTAAAAAATTAGTTCCAGAAGGAATCGTAGGACGTGTGCCTTACAAAGGAGAGTTGAACGAAAGTATGCAACAATTCATTGGTGGTTTACGTGCAGGAATGGGTTATTGTGGTTCAAAAGATATTCCAACTTTACAGGAAACAGGACGTTTTGTTCGTATTACTGCAAGTGGTATCAACGAAAGTCATCCGCATAATGTGACCATTACTAAAGAAGCTCCAAATTATTCAAGATAGAATAGTTTTATATAAACTTAAAAAAGGTGTAAGATTTATTTTCTTGCACCTTTTTTGTTTCTAATTATGAACCAAATCGGCTAATAATTTTTTGTCACCAACAATCCAAAGAATATCGTCTTTTTCTAAAATGATAGTGGATTTTGGGTTTAGAATTCGATTTCCCTTTTTTTCAATACCCACAATAAGTCCATTTGTTTTTTCTCGAAGTTTTGATGCTCGAATGCTTTTTCCAATATAGCTTTCGTTCTTTAGTTCTATTTGGCGCAACACAATTTCAGGCTCAATAGTTGTGTCAGGAGCATCTATTTCATGTTGATCTAAATAGGTTTTAAATTCTTTTACTTGAATATCAGTTCCAATAACACAAATTTCGTCACCAGGAAATAATCGCTCATTTCCCTTTGGAATGTTTATCATAAATTCACCCCGTTTTATAGAGGCAACATTTATCCCTAATTGTTCTCGAATTTGTAATTCTTCTAAGGTTTTACCAACAATGTTTGAAGCTGGTGCAATATCGAAAAAAGCCATATGTTCATCCCAAGGAGATAAGCTACTTCTGGTTCTTCGCACTTTCGTAAATTCTCTATCATGCAAATTGGTTAAAAAATGAGCTTCGATTTTATGGTATTGTGCGTTCAATTTTCTTTGGAAAAGGAAGTAAACAGCTAATGCTGCAACTAATGTAATTAACGCAATAATAGGCGAGAAAAAGATGTTTAATAAAAAGCCTATAAAAAAGATTGAAAGTAGTATTCGAAATAGAAACATCATTACAATAGGTCCTTGATATTTACGCTCTTCCATCAAAATAGTAACTTCATAAGCAGCAAATCGGCGTAGCGATAATGCCCATAAAAAAGGGGAAACCGCAAATAATGTGATGAGCGCTCCCAAAGCATTTCCAAACTTAGAATGATCAACTAATGGGAGAATGTATTTTGATGAAAGTAAAATCACAGCCAATATAATTACTGAAAATAAAATGACTTGCGTCAAATAACTATTAATTACAATTTGCCAGTTGCTTACTGATTTTATTGCTTGTGCATTAGCACTATAGCGTTCAATTCTCTTAACCCATTTTCGAGGTAATTTTTTAGCTAAATATTCAGAAAAAGGAGTAGAAAACTTCACCATAAAAGGCGTTGTAAATGTAGTAACTGCCGAAACCGCAACTACAATTGGATATAGAAAATTACTGGTCACGTTGAGCGTCATTCCAAGTGAAGCTATAATAAATGAGAATTCACCAATTTGCGATAAACTCATTCCTGTTTGTACAGATTGTTTCAGAGGTTGTCCCGATAGTAAAGCACCTATAGTTGCGCTTATTGACTGTCCAAAAATGGTAATAATTGTCAATAAAATAACTGGTAATGTGTGTGTAAACAGAGTGTGAGGGTCAATTAGCATTCCAACAGATACAAAGAAAACAGCTCCAAATAAATCTTTCACTGGTTTGACCAAATGCTCAATATGTTCGGCTTGCGTAGTTTCGGCAATGATTGAGCCCATAATGAAGGCACCAAGCGCGGGTGAAAAACCTACATTGGCAGCTAGACTTACCATCATCAAACATAAGGCAAGAGAAATAATCAGTAACATTTCGTCTGTTAACAAATGTTTTGCTTTTTTCAATAAAGTAGGAATGAAAAAGATACCTCCAATAAACCAAATTGTTAGAAAGAACAATAATTTAAAGACAGATTGCATTAATTCCATACCTGAAAACTGTTGGCTGACAGCAATTGTTGAAAGTAATACCATCATCAAAATGGCAACAATGTCCTGAACGATAAGTGAACCAATAACAATTCCCGCGAATTTTTGAGCTTTTACACCTAATTCATCAAATGTTTTTAAAATAATAGTCGTTGATGAAACGGAAAGAATTACTCCAAGAAAAACACTGTCCATTTTGGACCAATCCAACCATTGGCCAACCAGAAAACCAACAAAAATCATCGTGATAATTTGAGTAATTGCGGTAATAGATGCTGTACCACCAACTTTCATCAGCTTTTTGAAACTGAATTCTAATCCCAAACTAAACAACAAGAAGATAACTCCAATTTCTGCCCAAACTTCAACACTTTTTGAATCAGTTACTGACGGGAAGAAATCAAAATGGTTTCCTGCCAAAAATCCAGCAATCAAATAGCCTAAAACTAAGGGTTGCTTTAATTTTTTAAATAATAGAACTGCTATTCCAGCAGTGATAAGTATCAGACCTAAATCGCTGATAAGTGGTTCTAAGTGGTGGGAAGCTTCTGCTACTTTTTCTGTGGCACTCATAAGTATTTAGTTTTTGGATTAATTTTAAAACGCTTTTACTTCAAGTTTTATCAATAATCCGATCTATAGTAACAGAATAATCTGTTTTTTATAAAAATAATACATTTCACTATTGCATCAAAATTGGATCATACTTTAAATGATTTAATTCTGATAAATTATAAAATTTCATATTGTGTTGTCTGACATATTTACAAATCAGAATTAATGTTGCCATTTTAGTTTGATAATTTGCGGTGACATTGGTTACAGGTTTGTGTCCGAATAGTAGTAAAATTTTATGCTTTCGGTTGGTGTAATCTAATAATTTTAAAAGATATGGAATGCTGAAATTCGGATGATCAGTGTCAATTCCGATTGCATAAACTAATTTAGAATTGTCGTAATAACAATTTTGGAAAAAAGGATCTTCTGCTCCATACGTTATGCCTCTGACGATTTTAAATTTATCAAAAAGTGCTTTGTCAATCGTATCGTTTCTATATCCAAAAGGATAGGCGAATGAAGTCACTTTAAAGGAATAAAACGACATTAAGTCTAACATTGGATTTATTTCCTGATTGATGTAAGCATTAATTCCGTTTTTAGCAACGAATTTTGGAGCATCAAAATGATGAAATCCATGTCCCGCTATTTCATGCCCTTCATTTTGTAAGGCGATTAGTTTAATGATTTCAGGATATTTTAAAGTGTTTATTTTAGAAACACAAAAAGTAGCTTTCCAATTGTAGGTGCTTAATATCTGGTCAGCTTTATACCATTCATTGATTGTTGTGTCGTCAAATGAAATAGCAACACCAGCAGTATTGTGAATAATAGGGTTTGGTTTAATAGTGGGTTTTTTATTTTCGCAGGAAAATAAAATCAAAGTGCAAAGCAATATGAATTTAAATAGTAGTTTGTTCATATTACTTTGCACTTAGAAGATTTTTTGTTTATATCCCCAAGAAATTACTCGGAGTGATTTGCATTAACTCGGATTTAATTTCCTCAGAAACATCCAGAGTCGCTATAAACCCATGAATTGCTTTTTTATCAATCGCTTCATTAGTTCTTGTCAATCCTTTTAATGCTTCGTATGGATTTGGATATGCTTCGCGTCGCAAAATAGTTTGAATTGCTTCAGCAACAACAGCCCAGTTTTTTTCTAAATCCTCATGGAATTTAGCTTCGTTTAATAACAATTTGTTTAATCCTTTTAAAGTTGCTTCAAAAGCAATTATAGTATGTCCCATTGGTACACCTATGTTTCTTAAAACGGTACTATCTGTTAAATCGCGTTGTAATCTTGAAACAGGTAATTTTGCAGATAAATGTTCAAAAATAGCGTTTGCAATTCCTAAGTTTCCTTCAGAATTTTCAAAATCAATCGGGTTTACCTTATGTGGCATTGCTGATGAACCGATTTCTCCCGCTTTAATTTTTTGTTTGAAATATTCCATTGAAACATACGTCCAAACATCTCTGTCTAAATCGATGATGATGGTATTTATTCTTTTTAATGCATCAAAAAAGGCTGCAAAATGATCGTAATGTTCAATTTGCGTAGTCGGGAAGGAGTGGTGTAATCCAAGATTTTCCTCAACAAATTTCCCTCCAAATTTTCGCCAGTCAATTTGTGGATATGCCACATGATGTGCATTGTAATTTCCAGTTGCTCCACCAAATTTAGCTGCAAAAGGAATGTTGAATAACAAACGCATTTGCTCTTCTAGACGCTCTACAAAAACACCAATTTCTTTTCCTAAACGAGTAGGTGAAGCAGGTTGTCCATGAGTACGTGCTAGCATTGGGATAGCACTCCATTCTTGACTTAATTCTTTCAATTTTGAAATTAATGCAATCAATGATGGCATGTATACTTTTTCGAAAGCCTCTTTAGTTGAAAGTGGAATTGCAGTATTATTAATATCTTGAGATGTCAATCCAAAATGAATAAACTCTTTATGTTCTGACAATCCTAATTTTTCAAAAGCATCTTTGATAAAGTATTCTACGGCTTTTACATCGTGGTTGGTTACTTTTTCTGTTTTTTTAATCCAAAGTGCATCTTCGGTTGAGAAATTTTTATAGATATCACGTAAACTCTCGAATAAATTAGGGTTTACATTTTTTAGTTGAGGTAAAGGTTGTTCGCATAAAGCAATGAAATATTCAATTTCAACCAATACGCGGTATTTGATTAAAGCTTCTTCAGAGAAAAAAGGAGCCAATGAATAAGTCTTATTTCTATATCTTCCATCAATTGGCGAGATAGCATTCAATTCGTTTAAAGTTGTCATTGTCATGTTGTTTGTTCGAAAGGCACAAATATAAACCTTTAGAAACAAATTAGAAAAGGATTGGTTTTTTAAATAAGTCTAAGAAGCTTCTTTTTTAGTGTTTTCACTCCTTCTGAAGCAATTTCTGGAATAACTTCTAGTGGATTTTTTAAATTTGGAATCTTAATTGGTTTTGGATCTATATAAAAAACAGGAATTTTATTTTTAGTAAAATCGATTAATCCTGCTGCAGGATATACTTGTAAAGACGTTCCTATAACGGCAAAATAATCTGCATTTTCAGTAATAGTTATCGCTTGTTCCAGCGCAGGAACTTCTTCTCCAAACCAAACAATATGAGGTCTTAGTTGGTTTCCATTTGGATCTAATTGCCCCAAATTTAAATCTTCTTTCCAATCCAAAACACAATTAGGATTAGTACAACTTCTCACTTTTAATAATTCGCCATGTAGATGCAGAACGTTTGTACTTCCTGCCCGTTCATGTAAATCATCCACATTTTGAGTGATAATGAATACCTCAAAATCAGTTTCTAATTCTGCTAAAATTTGATGTCCTGCATTGGGATGCACTTCAAACAATTGTTTTCGCCTTTGATTGTAAAAATCTAAAACAAATTCAGGGTTTTTTCTCCATCCTTCAGGACTTGCAACCTCCATAACGTTATGTCCTTCCCACAAACCATCACTATCTCGGAATGTTTTTATGCCACTTTCAGCACTAATTCCAGCTCCTGTTAAAACGACTAGTTTCTTTTTCATTTGTCTTGATTCATAAGTCTATAAAACTACTCTTTTTTAGTATTTTTGCCAAAAAAAAGACCACAATGATTGATATCGATTACCTTAATTTTCTAGAAAATATATTGACTGATAACCGCAAAGAAAAATTTTTGAAGGTATTGCAAAACAGAACCAATCATTTTACAATAGCGGTTGAAGATGTTTTTCAAATGCATAATACAAGTGCTGTTATGCGTAGTTGTGAAGTTTTTGGAATTCAGGAATTAAACATAATTGAACAGCGTTATGGTAAAAGTATCGATAAGGAAATTGCTATGGGAGCTCAAAAGTGGGTGGATATTAATACCTTCGATAGTGTTACAAATTGTATTGAAACTCTCAAAGGTAAAGGATATCAAATTATTGCTACTACACCACATGAAAACGATTGTTTGATGGATGATTTTGACATTTCAAAACCTAGCGCACTATTTTTTGGAACGGAACGAGATGGTTTATCAGAGGGAATTCTACAAAAAGCAGATGGTTTTCTTAAAATCCCCATGGTAGGTTTTACAGAAAGCTTAAATATATCTGTTTCTGCGGCTATTATAATTCAGAACCTGACTAATCGATTGCGCAATTCAGATATTGATTGGCATTTATCAGAAGATGAAATTTTAGCAAAACGTTTGGCTTGGGCAAAAAACTCTATTAAAGACATCAAAAGAATTGAAGCGCGTTATTTTTTAGAAAACAACAAGTAGATGTGTTTTCAATATTAATTATCTGTAAATTCTTAGTTTTTCTAATTTAGTTTTGGACTTTATACAAAGTTTAATCTGTATTTTTGTTACAATAATTCATTTTGATAAAAAGTATGTTATGAAAAAAATAATGTTGTTTTTGGTTTTTTGTATTGCTGTAAGTGCTCATGCGCAGCAACGTCCTAAATTAGTAGTTGGAATTGTAGTAGATCAAATGAAAATGGAGTATTTATACCGTTTTTCAGATGATTTTTCTCAAAATGGATTTAAGAGATTAATGGATAATGGGTACACTTTTCATAATATGAATTATAATTATGTACCCACATATACTGCTCCAGGTCATGCTTCTATTTATACTGGAACGACACCGTCTACTCACGGAATTGTGGGGAATGAGTGGTTTAATAGAACACTAGGTAAAGATATGTATTGTACAGATGATACTTCCGTACAAACATTGGGTGATGGTACGGATAAAGAAGGTGCAATGTCACCAAAAAATCTGTTGACAACTACTATTACTGATGAATTGCGTATGGCAACTAATTTTAAAGGAAAAGTAATAGGTTTGAGTATAAAAGATCGTGGAGCAATTTTACCAGCAGGACATTTTGGTAATTGGGCATTTTGGTACAGTAAAACGGGCGCTTTTATCTCTAGTACTTTTTATGGTACAAAATTACCAGATTGGGTTACTCAATTTAATGAAGATAAAAAATACATGGATTACATTAATAAAGGTTGGAGTTTATTGAAACCTTTGTCTTCTTATAATGAAAGTCTTCCTGATGATAATCCTTACGAAGGGAAAATTGATAAAACAACAGGCCCAGTATTTCCATACGATTTAAGTAAAATATATAAAGAAAAGGGTGGGGATGCCTTGCGTACAACTCCTTTTGGGAATGATTTTTTAGCTGATTTTGCTATCAAAGCTATTGAAAAAGAAGAGCTTGGTAAAGATGAAATTACCGATTTTTTGACCGTAAGTTTTTCTTCAACAGATTATGTGGGGCATACTTTTGGTCCTCGTTCTATGGAGTTACAAGACACTTATTTGCGATTAGATCAAACAATCGCTAATTTCCTAGCCTATTTAGATAAATCGGTAGGGAAAGATAATTACTTGCTTTTTTTAACAGCGGATCATGCTGGAGCTGAAAATGCAAATTATTTGAAAGACAATAAATATAATGTCAAAAATGTCCCTTCGAAGGATATAGTTGAAGCCCTAAAAAAATATTCTGTAGATACTTTTGGAGTTGATTTGGTTTTAGATTATTCGAATTTTAATCTTTTTTTTAATAAAGGAATTATTAAAGAAAAAGGTTTAGAGTTGTCTAAAATAAAACAAAGTTTCAAAGACTTTTTGATGACGCAAGAACAAGTTAAACGGGTATATACTGAAGAAGAAATCTTGGCGTCTTCTGGAGATGATTATTTTTTGAGTTTTATAGCAAGAGGATATGATCCAAAGCAAAATGGGGATATTGTTATTCTTGATAAAGCTGGATTTATGGAATATTATGCAACAGGAACTACTCATGGAACGCCAAATAGTTATGACACACATGTTCCTTTGCTTTTTTACGGTTGGCATGTTCCTAAAGGCGAATTGCACGCTAAAAAATATATTACTCAAATAGCACCTACACTTTCGCAAATGTTAAAAATTCCGTTTACGAATGGAACTGAAGCAGAAGTTTTAGAAACTATTTTGGACAAGAACTAAGATTCTTATTTATTGGTAAAAAAAATCCCGTATCAATTGAGACGGGATTTTTTATTTATATTGAAGCCGCTGGCATAGGCAACGGAATCTGATTTCTTAATAAATCCTCAAAAGTTTCATGAGCTCTGATTAAGTGGCCTTCACCATTTAACCATAATACTTCTGCCGGTTTGTATCTAGAATTGTAGTTTGATGACATAGAGAAACAATAAGCTCCCGCATTTCTAAAACATAAAATATCACCTTCTTTTATCTCAGCAATTTTTCTGTTATTAGCAAAAGTATCTGTTTCACAGATATACCCAACAACAGAGTAGAAACGTTCTTTTCCTTTTGGGTGAGAAATATTCTCAATATGATGTTGTGAACCATAGAACATTGGACGAATCAAATGATTGAATCCACTATCAATTCCAGCAAAAACAGTTGAAGTAGTTTGTTTCACTACATTTACTTTTGCCAAAAAGAATCCAGCTTCACTTACTAGGAATTTACCTGGTTCAAAAATTAGAGTCAATTCTTTACCATATTCTGTACAGAATGAGTTGAATCTTTTAGATAATTTTTTACCTAATTCTTCTATATCTGTTTCAATATCATCTTTTTTGTAAGGAACTTTAAAACCACTACCGAAGTCTAAGAATTCAAGATTTTTAAAGTTTTTAGCAACATCAAATAAGATTTCAGCAGCATATAAGAACACTTCGATATCTAAAATATCAGAACCTGTATGCATGTGAATACCTACAATGTTCATTTTTGTGTTTTCAACAATACGTACTAAATGAGGCAATTGATGCACAGAAATACCAAATTTACTATCGATATGCCCTACAGAAATATTTGCATTTCCTCCAGCCATTACGTGCGGGTTGATTCGGATGCAAACAGGAACATTGGGAAATTTTGTTCCAAATTGTTCTAATATAGATAGGTTGTCAATATTAATTTGAACTCCCATAGCAGCAACTTCTTCAATTTCTTCTAAAGAAACACCATTTGGAGTAAAAAATATTTTTTCTGGTTCGTAACCAGCATGTAAACCTAATAGTACTTCCTGAATAGAAACGGTATCTAATCCAGAACCCATTTCTCTCAATAGTTGAAGTATTGCCACATTTGACAAAGCTTTCATTGCATAATTGATGCGTAACTTATCAACTTTAGAAAAAGCCTTTGTTAATCTATTGTATTGAGATTGTATTTTTTCGGCATCATAAACATAAATGGGACTCCCAAATTGTTCTGCTAATTGTAATAAGTCTTTTCCTTGCATTTTGATTCAATTTTGAGCAAATTTATTATTCTTTATCAATAGAAACAAATAAAAAATTAAATTTTAACAAATTATAACAAAAAGTTATAATTTAAACAATTATTATTGGTTTTTAATTTTTTGTAACTCATTTAAAAAAAGAATCCCTTGATAAAATATTTATCAAGGGATTCCTGAAAATTAATATTGATTACAAACTTGGTAAATCACCATTACCTTTTGTTGGTAAATTAGTGCATCCCATTAAGAATAAATCAACTTCTCTTGCAGCTTCACGACCTTCAGAAATAGCCCAAACGATTAACGATTGACCTCTTCTCATATCTCCAGCAGTGAATATATTTGGTACATTAGTTTGATAATTTGTTGCTTTATAATTGCTTCTCATATCAACTTCTAAACCTAATTGCTCGCTTAATGTTTTTTCAGGACCTGTAAATCCTAATGCTAATAATGCTAAGTCACATGGCCATATTTTCTCAGAACCTTCTTTTTCAATTAATTCTGGTCTTTGCCCTGGTGTCATTTTCCATTCCACTTCAACAGTTTTTAAACCTGTTAATTCTCCTTTTTCATTAGCAATGAACTCTTTGGTATTGATTAACCAATTTCTGTTACAACCTTCTTCGTGTGAAGATGAAGTTTTAAGTTGTAAAGGCCAGAATGGCCAAGGAGTACTTTCGCTTCTTCCTACTGGAGGTTTTGGCATGATCTCAAAGTTAGTTACTGATTTAGCACCATGTCTGTTTGAAGTTCCCACACAGTCAGATCCAGTATCTCCACCACCAATAACGATAACATCTTTACCTGTAGCTTTAACTTGGTTTTCAATTTTTTCTCCGTATAAAACTTTTGTTTGTTGTGTCAAGAAATCCATAGCTTGAACAACACCTTTGCTATCAGCACCTTTAGTAGGTAAGCCTCTTCTTTCAGTAGCTCCACCACATAATACGATAGAATCAAACGCTTTCAAATCTTCCACGCTATAGTTTACACCAACGTTTACATTAGTTTTGAAAACAATTCCTTCTGCTTCAAGGATAGCAACTCGTCTGTCAATAATTCCTTTTTCTAATTTAAAGTTTGGAATTCCGTAACGAAGTAATCCACCAATAGCATTATCTCTTTCAAAAACAGTTACAGTATGACCTGCACGGTTTAATTGTTGCGCAGCGGCTAAACCAGCAGGTCCAGAACCTACAACGGCTACAGTTTTACCAGTTCTTTTTGCAGGAGTTTGAGGTTTAATCCAACCTTCAGCAAAACCTCTTTCGATAATATTTTTTTCAATATTTTCAATAGCAATTGGTTCTTTGATGATACCCAGTACACATGATTTTTCACATGGAGCAGGGCATAATCTACCTGTAAATTCAGGGAAATTGTTTGTAGATTGCAAGATCGCTAATGCGCTTTCCCATTCTTCTTGGTGTACCATGTCATTGAAATCAGGAATTAAATTTCCTAATGGACAAGCACTGTGACAAAAAGGGATTCCACAATCCATACATCTTGAACCTTGTTCTTTGATTTTTTCTTTTGATAACGGAATTGTAAATTCATTGTAATTAGAAACACGTTCTGCTACAGCGATATTACTTTCGTCCGCTCTATTGTATTCTTTAAATCCACCTATCTTTCCCATGACTATTGTGCTATTAATTCTTCAACTTTATTTTCTTCTGCCAATCTTTGTAATGCTTTTTTGTAATCTGTTGGCATCACTTTGATAAAGTGTTTTTGTTGATTGTCCCAATCAGCTAAAATTCTTTTTGCTAATGGACTATTAGTATACATAGAATGATTTTTAATCAAACGTCTCAATTTAGTAATATCTTCTTCTTCGTTTTGTTCGAAAGCTACCATTTCCATGTTGCAAACTGTAGCGTCAAATTTCTTCTCAGGGTCGTAAACATAAGCAATACCACCACTCATACCAGCAGCAAAGTTTCTTCCTGTTTTACCTAATATTACTACGGTACCACCAGTCATGTATTCACAACCGTGATCTCCAATTCCTTCAACAACTGCTGTTGCTCCAGAATTTCTTACTGCAAAACGTTCTCCTGCCATACCATTGATATACGCTTCACCAGTGATTGCTCCATAAAGGGCAACGTTACCAATGATAATATTTTCTTCTGGTTTGAAAGTTGCTGTAGGAGGAACTTTGATGATTAATTTACCACCAGAAAGTCCTTTTCCTAAATAGTCATTACAGTTACCATGAATTTTGAATGATAATCCATTGGTTGCAAAAGCACCAAAACTTTGTCCTGCTGAACCTGTAAAGTCAACTAAGATTGTATCATCAGGTAAACCTTGTGCACCGTAAATTTTAGAAATTTCATTACTTAAAATTGCTCCAACTGAACGGTCAGTATTTTTGATATTAAAAGTAACTCTTGTTTTTTCTTTTCTATAAATAGAAGGAATAGCTGCTTTAATGATATCAAAATCCAATACGTTTTCTAAAGCGTGATCTTGAGTAGTTGTATTGTGATTTGGAACTACATTAGCTTTTTCTGGTTTGTATAGAATAGTTGATAAATCTAAACCATTTGCTTTGTAATGATCAATTGCTTTGTTCACATTTAATTTTTGTGATTGACCAACCATTTCTTTAAGAGTTCTGAATCCTAATTGAGCCATAATTTGTCTTAACTCTTCAGCAATAAAATACATGAAGTTAATTACGTGCTCAGGAGTTCCTTTGAAGTTCTTTCTCAACTCAGGATCTTGAGTAGCGATACCTACAGGGCAAGTATTCAAGTGACAAGCTCTCATCATGATACAACCTGACGCCACAAGTGGTGCAGTTGCAAATCCGAATTCTTCAGCTCCTAATAAAGCAGCGATAGCTACGTCACGTCCTGTTTTTAATTGACCGTCACATTCTAATACTACACGACTTCTTAAATCATTTAAGATTAATGTTTGTTGTGCTTCTGCTAATCCAAGTTCCCATGGAATACCAGTATGTTGTAATGAAGTTAATGGTGCAGCACCTGTTCCTCCATCATATCCTGAAATTAAGATAACGTCAGCTTTTGCTTTGGCAACACCGGCAGCAATTGTTCCAACACCTACTTCAGAAACTAGTTTTACGTTTACACGTGCCTCACGGTTCGCATTTTTCAAATCGAAGATTAATTGTGATAAATCCTCAATAGAATAAATATCGTGATGTGGAGGAGGAGATATTAATCCAACATATGGTGTTGAATTTCTTGTCTCTGCAATCCAAGGCACAACTTTTTCACCAGGTAATTGTCCACCTTCTCCAGGCTTAGCACCTTGAGCCATTTTAATTTGGATTTCCTTAGCGTTAGTCAAGTAGTTGATTGATACACCAAAACGACCAGATGCAACTTGTTTGATAGCACTATTTTTAGAATCTCCATTTAATTCTTTTTGGAAACGTTTAGGATTTTCTCCACCTTCTCCAGAGTTACTTTTACCACCAATTCTATTCATGGCAATCGCTAAGTTCTCATGCGCTTCTTGACTGATAGATCCATAAGACATGGCACCAGTTTTGAATTTTTTAACGATTTCTGTCCAAGGCTCTACTTCGTCAATAGAAATTGGATCTAAATTATTGAATTCAAATAAACCTCTGATGGTCATCAAGTTTTGACTTTGATTGTTAACCATGTCAGAATATTCTTTGTAGCTTTCTGGACTGTTTAAACGAACTGCTTGTTGTAATTTAGAAATAGTAGTTGGATTGAACATGTGTTTTTCACCTGATCTTCTCCATCTGTAAATACCACCAATTTCTAATGGCAATAAGTTTGCTATTTTAGAATTAGGGAAAGCTTTTTGATGTCTTTTCTTAACTTCTTTTTCAACTTCCATCAAACCAATACCTTCAATTCGAGATGGAGTGAAAGGGAAGTATTTAGAGCTAAACGATTTATTTAAACCTAAAATTTCGAAAATTTGAGCCGCTCTATATGAATGTAAGGTAGAAATACCAATTTTATTCATAATCTTAACGATACCTTTTCCAATCGCTTTATTGTAGTTAGTAATAGCATAATCTGCTTTTACTCCAGTAATGTGTCCTTCATTAACTTGGTCGTGAATAATTTCATTAACCATGTATGGGTTGATAGCACTTGCACCGTATCCAAATAATAGAGCAAAATGATGTGGCTCACGTGGTTCGGCAGATTCGATAATAATACCAAATTTAGAACGAACACCTAATTTATTTAAAGTATGGTGAATGTAAGAACATGCTAATAACATTGGGATTGGAGCTAATTTTTCAGTAACTCCTCTATCCGAAAGAATAACAATATTACATCCTTCAGAAACTGCTTTGAAAGTAGCTTGAACACATTTTTCTAATGAACGCTCTAAACCATTAACCCCTTTTTCTATTTTGTATAAAGTAGAAATGGTAACTGATTTAAAGTCGGCGTGATCAATATTTCTGATTTTATCTAAATCCTCATTAGAGATAACTGGATTTTGAATTTTGATTTTTTTGCTGTGTTTAGCATCAATATCAAAAATATTATAATCTCCTCCAATAGCTAAACTAATATCAGTGATAATTTCCTCACGAATACCATCCAAAGGTGGATTAGTTACCTGAGCAAATAATTGTTTGAAATAGTTATATAATAATTGTGGTTGTTCAGATAAAACCGCAAGAGGTGTATCATTACCCATTGAGCTAATGGCTTCAGCGCCTTTCTCTCCCATTGGGTTAATAATTGTTTTTAAATCCTCTATTGTGTAACCAAACAAACGTTGTCTAGTATGAAAATCAACGCTTTCTGTTGGGATTGGGTTGTTTGTGTAAGGAATTTGAGCTAATTGCACTAAATTTTCATCTAACCATTCTTGGTAAGGACGTTTAGTAACAACTGCATTTTTAACCTCTTCATCTTCAATAATTCTACCTTCGTTCATGTCAACTAGGAACATTTTTCCTGGCTCTAAACGACCGTGTTGAATTACATCTTCTGGAGCAATATCAAGTACACCAATTTCAGATGACATGATTACGAATCCGCTTTTTGTTAGAGTATAACGAGATGGACGCAATCCATTTCTATCCAATAAAGCACCAATTACATTTCCGTCAGTAAACGGAATAGAAGCAGGACCATCCCAAGGCTCCATGATACAAGAGTTGTATTCGTAGAACGATTTTTTCTCTTCTGACATGGTTTGGTGTTTTTCCCAAGCTTCAGGAACTACCATCATCATAGCTTCTGGTAAAGAACGTCCAGTCATTAATAATAACTCAACAACCATATCCATAGAAGCAGAATCCGATTTACCTTCTAAAATAATTGGGAATAATTTTTTGATGTCTTCACCAAAAACTGGGCTCTCCATCAATTCTTCTCTAGAACGCATACGGCTTACGTTTCCTCTCAAGGTATTAATCTCACCATTATGACACATATATCTAAATGGTTGTGCCAAATCCCATGAAGGGAAAGTGTTAGTAGAGAAACGTTGGTGAACTAGCGCTAATCTAGTTACTAAGTCTGTATCTGTTAAATCAGTATAGTATCTGCTGATGTCTTCCGGCATCAATAGACCTTTATATATAATAGTAGTAGTAGATAAACTTGTGAAATAGTATTTATGGCTTTCTGAAGTTTTAGAATTACGGATAGCGTGTTCAGAAATTTTTCTTGCAGCAAATAATTTAGCATTGAATTCTTGTTCTGTAAGACTCAATCCGTTTTTACCAATGAATACTTGTTTAATAGTTGGTTCTTTTTCTGCTGCAACTTGTCCTAAATTAGTTACGTCAACAGGAACATCTCTCCAACCTAATATTTTTAAATTTTGATCTTTAATACAATTCTCAAAAGTTTTTACGCAAAAGTCTACTTGGTTTGGACTTTTTGGTAAAAAAAGCATCCCTACAGCATATTCGCGAACTTCTGGTAATTCAAAATTACATACTTTTTTAAAGAAAGCATCCGGGATATCAAATAAGATACCAGCTCCATCTCCTGTTCTTCCATCGGCACTAACCGCACCACGGTGTTCTAGTTTTATTAAAATGTCGAGTGCCTTGTGAATAATGTCGTTAGACTTGATTCCATTTAAATTACAAATAAATCCTGCGCCACAGTTGTCGTGTTCAAATTCAGGCAAATAAAGGCCTTGTTCTTTAACTTTCATGCTTGCTATTTTTTTTTACAAAATTAAAGATTTCATAACATATAACGAATTGAATTCTCTTTTTAGGCTTATTTTTGCAATAATGATAGAAAAATGTTCTATAAATAGAGATAATGCTAATAAAGTTCATTCGAATTGCTATATCAATAATGATAAAGCTTAAAAAGACACCAAAATTGACTGTTTTCCTAAAAAAAATCTACTTAGTTAGATTGTTTGAAATTTATAACAAATTAGTGATTTTTTTTTAAATTTCTAATAATTTTATAGCGGTTCGTTTTTGCTTTTTGATAAACAATTCATGACTTTTCATTTAATAAAAAAAAAAATAACAGTTAAATTTTATTTTGCTATTTTTGTGGCACTTTTATTCTGAAATAAATTCAGAATCCAGACAAATTCTATATTATGAACATACACGAATATCAAGGAAAAGAGATTCTAGCTAGTTACGGAGTTCGCATTCAACGCGGAATTGTGGCTAATAGTCCAGTAGAAGCGGTTGCTGCTGCTAAACAACTAACTACCGAAACAGGTACAAGTTGGTATGTTGTTAAAGCCCAAGTTCATGCAGGTGGACGTGGTAAAGGTGGTGGAGTAAAACTTGCCAAAAACTTACAACAAGTAGAAGAACTTGCAGAACAAATTATTGGAATGCAATTAGTAACACCACAAACTTCAGCTGAAGGTAAAAAAGTACACAAAGTTTTAATTGCTGAGGATGTTTATTATCCAGGTGAAAGCGAAACTTCTGAGTTTTATGTGTCTGTTTTATTAAATAGAAGTACAGGTCGTAATATGATTATGTATTCTACTGAAGGTGGAATGGATATTGAAGAAGTGGCAGAGCACACTCCTCATTTAATTTTTACGGAAGAAATTGATCCAGCTGTTGGATTACAAGGTTTTCAAGCAAGAAGAATCGCTTTTAATTTAGGGGTTTCTGGAAATGCTTTTAAAGAAATGACTCAATTTATTTCAGCTTTATACAATGCATATATTGGTTCTGATGCTTCAATGTTTGAGATCAATCCAGTTTTAAAAACATCTGACAATAAAATTTTAGCGGTTGATGCTAAAGTAAATATTGACGATAATGCGTTATACAGACAAAAAAAATATGCTGATATGCGTGACGTTCGTGAGGAAAATCCAATCGAAGTTGAAGCAAAAGAAGTAGGATTAAATTATGTAGATCTTGATGGTACTGTAGGATGTATGGTAAATGGAGCAGGTCTTGCAATGGCAACTATGGATTTAATTAAGTATGCTGGTTTTGAGCCTGCTAACTTTCTTGACGTAGGAGGAACTGCTGATGCAAAACGTGTTGAAACGGCTTTCCGTATTATCTTAAAAGATCAAAACGTAAAAGCAATTTTGATTAATATTTTTGGTGGTATTGTTCGTTGTGACCGTGTGGCTCAAGGAGTTGTAGATGCTTACAAAAATATGGGTGATGCTATTAAAGTGCCAATCATTGTTCGTTTACAAGGTACTAATGCTGCAATTGCAAAAGAATTAATCGATAATTCAGGAATGCCAATTTTATCTGCTGTTGAATTTCAAGAAGCTGCAGATCAAGTACAAGCGGCGCTTTCTTAATTAGAAAATAGTTATATATTTAAAAATCCTGAGTGAAAGCTCAGGATTTTTTGTTTTATAGATTTTTCAGTAACTGAATTATGATTTTTTGTTTTTACCGTTGTTGAATTTTACTTTTTCTACAACTTGAACTTTTGGAGCTGGTTTTTTTGCTTTAGGGTTAGAAGAAGGTTTCTTTTTAAAATCCGTTTTTGGTTTAGATTTAAAATCTACTTTTTCTTTAAATCCTTCTTTAACTGGTATTTCTGCTTTATGTTTTGCTAAAACATCTTTAGGATTTTTTGGATTTTCTTTGGTGCCACGAAGATGTATTACTAAACCGTTTAAGAAATTACGCAACACTTGATCACCACATTCCATATAGTTTTCATGTTTTTCGTCACGAAAGAAAGCACCTAATTCTGATTTTGAAATTCTGAAATCTACTAATTCTAAAATTTCAACTATTTGATCATCACGTAACATCAAGGCTACACGAAGTTTTTTGAAAATATCGTTATTTGTCATTTTTTAATTTTTTACAAAGGTACATTTAAAAAGCAATTAGACTGCTATTTTAGATTTAGAATTGATATTGGTTCAAAAGCGTTATTATTTTGTCTAAATCTTCTTTTTGATGGTTTGCCGTGAAAACTATTCGGTTCAAATCCTTAGTGTCTGTAGGATATTTGAAATTTGTGATTATAATTTTATTGGCTTCAAAAATTTCGTTTATGCCTTTCATTTTAGGGTAAATAACAGGATAATCTGGATTGAAATCAAATGCTTTATTTTTAATCAGATTGGCATTTAGGTAGTATAAGTTCTCTTGTAGTTTTTGATGTTGAGCATAATAAAGCGCTTCGGCATCAGCCATAGTTTGGACAAAGGCTGCATTCATGCCAGCGCTCGAAACAAAACTGTCGTGATTGGCCACTTGATTTATAAAAGACTCATCACTAGCAATTACTCCTCCGGTCAATCCAAAAGCTTTGCCTAAAGAGGCTATCATGATTTTTCTTTTGACATTCAGAAGATTAGTTGTTGAAAAAATACCACAACCTTGTTTGCCTAAAATACCTAATGAATGGGACTCGTCAATTACTAATGTTACCTCTTTCGTAGATGAAATTGAATTTAAAATAGTTAAATCAATTGTTTCTATGTGAAGCGAAGGAACAGCATCTGTTACAATGGTGATTTTTTCGGATGTCGAATTAAGTAAGCGAGGATTGAGTTGGGATCCAACAAAAATGGGTTGGCTATTTCTTGGTTTTATAGCTGGGTGTGCTTCCGGAAAATGAAAAAAACAATCTGTTTGAGGAGTTAATACTTCGAGGGTTAGTTTTCCTGCGAGCATGCCTGAGGAAACAGTAAGAGTAGCATCTGCATTAATGTATTTTGCTAAAAAACGTTCTCCATTTTCATATGCTGTTAGTTGGATATTTGAGCTTCTGGAACTTCCATAAGCGGTTCCCCATTGTTGAATGTTTTTAATAACTAGTTTTTGGAATTCGAGATTTGAAGGTAATCCCAAATATGATGTTCCACCAAAATACAAATAGGAGGTGTCATTAATTTCTATAATTCTATCTGGAAAATGGTTGACTTTCATCTAAATTATATTAGTGTTACACCCGTACCGTTTAATTCTGAGTAGCTTACTTTTCCGTAATTTATTTTAATTCCGGTAGCAATGTCTTCTGCTAAAAGTAAAGCACCATCCATATCTACATAATCTAATAAAGGTAGTAAATGTGCAATTGCCGAAATGCCAACAGTTGATTCTGTCATACAGCCTACCATTGTTTTTAATCCTAATTGTTTCGCTTCCTGAATCATCCTTTTTCCAGGGGTTAATCCGCCACATTTTACAAGTTTAACATTCACACCATGAAAGTGATTGTGACATTTAGCAACATCTTCTTCTATAATACAACTTTCGTCAGCAATAATGGGTAAAACAGAATGTTTGAAAACTTCTGCATGTGCTTCCCAATTATCTGCTTTCATGGGCTGTTCTATAAATTCCACTCCCAGTTTTTTTAATTCCACTGCATTATTAATGGTTTCTTCAACACCCCAACCGCAATTGGCATCAACTCTAAAAATAGCATCCGTATGTTTTCTAAGTTCTTTTATAATCGCTATATCTTCCTTTGTGCCTAATTTTATTTTATAAATTGGCCAAGGCAATTCTTTCATTTTAGAAACCATTTTATCAATCGAAGCAATTCCAATCGTATAGTCAGTTAATGGATTTTTTTCGATTGTAAATCCCCATAAATCGTATAATTTCTTTCCTTTTTTTCGAGCATATAAATCATTGTATGCCATATCTAAAGCACACAAAGCGAACATATTATCTTTTAAATATGAATGAATTTTAGTCCAAAAAACTTCGGGAGTTTCTCCTTTAGTGGCTTCGATTACGGAACGAATTTTTTCCAAATCTTCCATCATCATTGGGACAGTAATATGGTAATATGGATTTGAGGTGGCTTCGCCAAAACCTGAAAAACCATCCTCTTTTAACTCCACTATTAATGAAGGTTGAAAGTCTATGGATTCTCTTGAAATGGTAAAAGTATGTTTTAATTTAAGGTTGAATTCTCTTAAGATAAGTTCCATAATAAAGTGTGTTTAATAGCAATAAGAAAAAGAATTAGGTTTGTTTTTATTTGAAAAACAATTAAAATCCAAGCCATAAAATGGCCTCGACAAAGCCATCTCTCCATAATTTTTCATTATGTTTTCCTCCTTTTACAATTTTCTTTTCGTTTAGATTTTGGCAATAGCATCTTTTGGTATTAATGAGGTGTTCCATTTTATTGAGGTCATCTACCATAGATGTATCATCTCCTTCTTGATCACCGCAAAGGAAATAATATTTTGTTTTTAGTTTTTTTGTTTTCTCTGCTAATTCAAAAATTTCTTTTCGGTTAATCCAAAATGCCGGTGAAAAAACAGCTGATTTTCCAAAAACTTCAGGATATTTTAAAGTTGCATAAAATGAAGTTAAACCGCCTAAAGAACTGCCTATTATAATTGTGTTTCTGTTTTTTACTTTGGTTCTATAGGTTCTATCAATTTGAGGTTTTAATGTTTTTATAATAAATTCTAAATAATCATCGGTCTTTCCACCACCATATTTAGCATTTTTAAAAGGCGTTAATTCTTCTATACGTTTTTCGTTTCCATGTTCAATTCCTACTACAATTACTTGTGCATTTAGGCTGTCTAGTTTTTCGTCTATATTCCATTCTCCAGCAAAAGAAGTTTTTGCATCAAATAAATTTTGAGCATCGTGCATATAAATTACAGGATATTTCTTTTGAGAAGTTAAGTAATTTTTGGGTAAATAAACCCAGATTTTTTTGCTCGTTTGTAGTTGTGGTGCTTCTATGTCAAAAGTAGAAACTTGTTTAGAAGCCGTACTTTGCGCTATGCTGTTTGTTATTATGAATAAAAAAGAGAAAAGATAGAATTGGCGAATCATTAGTTATTATTTACATGATTGTTTTACAATTTCATTTGAATTTGAATAATTTTTGTTTTTTGCCAAATTCATGTACTCACATCCTTTTTCAACTTGTTTTAAATTATAGTAGCATATCCCTAAGAAATACTCAGATTTTCCATTATTTTCAATTTTTGCTTTTAATGAATTTTCAAAGTAAGGAATTGCATTGTTGTATTTTTTTAAATTAAAGTAACACAAACCAATATTTTGCATTAAAATTCCATTTGAAGGATCCTGATTTAATGCTTTTTTATAAGCGTTAATGGCTTGGTCGTATTTTTTATTAATAAAAAAGTCTCCTGCACTTACCATAAAAGAACTGTTCTGAAACAATCTTTTTCGTTCTAATAATAAGCTGTCCCCAGGAAATATTTTTAGTCCTTTATCTATGAAATTTATTAATTTATTGTTTCCATAATTGGATTGATTTAAGGCACTTGAAGTGTTTATCCATACATCTGGAGCGTTATTATATTGCGTGTAAATTTTGTGCACTTTTAAGATCTCCAAAGTGTCTTTTAATACTAAAGCTGTGTTGATTGCTATCGTATAATATATTTTATTTCTAGGTCTAATATCTAATGCTCTTTTTGCATAAATGTAGGCACTGTCGTTTTTATTATTGTTTGTTGCTATAAGTGATTTATAATAATCTGTTCTACCTTGGTAAGGATTAATTTTATCTCCTTTATTCAAATAGATAAATGCTTGTTTATAATTTTGCTCCTCTAAAAAGTATTTGCCTGCATAAGTAGAAAAAGCTTCTCCAGTAGATAAAACATTAGGAAACTCAGGTAAATTAGCAACAATATCATTCGCTCTTAAAGTTATTTTGTGTGTTACAAAATCTACATTGATGTCATTTTCTAGCTGGTAAGCCTTAAAGGTTTTAAAAGAAAAGAAAACAGTAATAAGTGAAATCAGTAGTATAAATATTGAAATATTTTTATTGCTTTTATTTTCTATTAATTCTTCCACATCTGAAGAATTAAGTAGTGTTAAGGCGAAGAATAAACAAAAACTAAGTTGCATAGTTGGTCTGTACAGCGGAAAGTTAAAAATAGCATCTATACCATATGTAAGTATTGTAAGTAAAGAAACGATGGCAATAATTTTAGAATCCTGTTTGTCAGATTTTAATATTGTTTTTAAATTTAGATATACTAAGATTATAAATAGAGATAAATATATGAATCCGTTCAAAACACCCGTTTCCGTTGATATTTCAAGAAAATCATTATGAGGATGATTTGAGATGATATGATCGTTAGTTGTTGTTTTTTCATAAGGGATTGATTCAATTTTCCAATTACCTAAGCCAATTCCAGTTATTGGATTTTTTTGAATCATAATCAGGGCATTATTCCACAGATTGAATCGGTCATTTACTGATGCGTCTTTAAGATTAGTAGTTTGCTCAATTCTGCTAGTTACCGATTGATATCTTCCTATATCATTACTTTTCTTGAATATTTGATTGGCAATGAAAAAAGAAAAAAGTATTGGAATAATTAGATATAGAATGTTTGATCTTTCTTGGTTAAAAATAGATTTGAATTTTAAAAAAATAAGTATAAAAAGAACAGTTTCAATGAATAAACTTAAATAAGCCGCTCTTGATCCAGATAAGAAAAGAAGCGTGGTAGTTATCAAAAGTGTTAAAACCAAAAACCATTTTCCCCATTTTTTAAAATAAAAAATTCCAAGAAATAAAAATGGAATTTTGATGCTTAAACTAGCAGATAGAATGTTGATATTACCCGTATTTCCTTTTAATTTGTTTAATGCGTTTACTATCGACTCTGCACTTGCAATTTGTGAAAATTGTCTCAGCTCAATAAAAGATCGAATAAATACACTTATGCCAATTAAAAAAGCAATTTTATAAATAAGATTCAGTCTATTATTTAATAAAATAATCAAGTTTATGAAAGTGAAAAAAATGATAATCAAGCTGGTCAAACTGACAATTCCTAGAGAAATATTCTTAGCAAAAAATAATGAAATACCGCATAATAAAAGAAAGACTAGATAGAATTTAATAGCTAGCTTTTTTTTGTAAAATGAAATCAAATTTTGAGGAATAATGGAAGGATTATTGTAAAACCAAATCCCAATTATAGTATTTAATATCGCTAAATATAAGTATTGAGTCCCTATGATTTCAATACTTCTAAAAGTGGGTAAAAAGTCAATACACAGAAACGCTACAATAAAAAACAGCGTGATGCTTTCAAAATAAACAGAATCGTTTTTTTTTGAAATATCAATCGAAGAATTAATTTGTTGATTCTTGTTTTTTGATGATTTAGTAGTTCCCATAATTTAAATCCATTTTTTCAAATTTATTAAATTTTATAGGAATTGACGGATTTTTAGGAAATTAATTCAGTTGTCCTTGTAATGATTTTATTTCATCACGTAATTTGGCAGCCTGCATAAAATCTAATTCCTTTGCTGCTTTTTCCATGGATTTTCGTTTTTCCCGAATTATTTTCTCAATTTCTGGTTTTGACATATAAGCAGTTTCTGGTTCTGCTGCGGCTAAAATTGTATGACCTAATTCATATTCAACCAAAGGATTTTTAGTAAAGGCAGAATCTATTTTTTTATTTAAAGCCTGGGGAACCTGATTGTTTTCGGTATTGAAATTAATCTGTTTAGTTCTACGGTAATTAGTTTCGTCAATTGTTTTTTGCATACTTGCGGTGATTTTATCCGCATACATGATTGCTTTACCATTAAGGTTTCTGGCAGCACGACCAATTGTTTGCGTAAGCGAACGGTGACTTCTTAAAAAACCTTCTTTATCAGCATCCAAAATAGCTACTAAAGACACTTCGGGCAAATCTAAGCCTTCACGTAATAAGTTGACTCCAATTAGTACATCAAATAATCCTTTACGCAAATCCTGCATAATTTCAATGCGTTCTAAGGTGTCAACATCTGAATGAATATAACGACAACGAATCGAAACTTTGGTTAAATATTTCGCTAGTTCTTCCGCCATTCTTTTGGTAAGAGTTGTTACTAAAACGCGTTCGTCCAATTCACAACGCACTTGAATTTCTTCAATTAAATCGTCAATTTGGTTTAAACTAGGTCTGATTTCAATAATGGGATCTAATAATCCTGTCGGTCTAATGACTTGTTCTATGTAAATACCATCCGTTTTTTGTAATTCATAATCGGCTGGCGTAGCTGAAACATAAATAACTTGGTTTTGCATGGCTTCAAATTCCTCAAATCTAAGCGGACGATTGTCCATAGCAGCAGGAAGTCTAAAACCGTATTCAACTAAGTTTTCTTTACGGCTTCGATCTCCGCCATACATGGCATGAACTTGTGAAAGTGTAACGTGGCTTTCGTCAACTACCATCAAAAAATCTTTTGGAAAATAATCTAATAAACAAAAAGGTCTGGTTCCAGCGGCACGTCCGTCAAGATATCTAGAGTAGTTTTCAATACCAGAGCAATATCCTAATTCCCGTATCATTTCTAAATCGAAATTAGTACGTTCTTCCAATCGTTTTGCTTCGAGATGTTTTCCTATTTCTTTGAAATAATCGACTTGCTTAACTAAATCTTGTTGGATTTCCCAAATAGCATTTTGCAAAACATCAGGAGAAGTCACAAACATATTTGCGGGGTAAATTGTCAGTTTTTCAAATTTTTCAAGAACCTGAGAATTTTTTACATCAAAGCTTTCAATTTCTTCAATTTCATCTCCAAAAAAATGAATTCGGAACGCATCATCTGCATAACTTGGATATACTTCAACAGTATCACCTTTGATTCTGAAAGTTCCGGGAGTAAAATCAGCTTCGGTTCTTGTATATAAACTCTGAACCAAGCTATGTAATAATTTAGTTCTCGAAATTACTTGATCTCTTTCAATTGCAATAACATTCTTTTGAAATTCTACAGGATTTCCGATACCATATAAACAAGAAACAGAGGCTACCACTAGGATATCTCTTCGGCCAGAAAGTAGAGAAGAGGTGGTGCTTAAACGCATTTTTTCTAACTCTTCATTGATAGATAAATCTTTTTCAATAAAAACTCCTGTAACCGGCATAAATGCTTCTGGCTGATAATAATCATAGTAAGAAACAAAATATTCTACAGCATTGTTAGGAAAAAACTGTTTGAATTCCGAATATAATTGTGCCGCTAAAGTCTTGTTGTGTGCTAAAACTAAAGTTGGTCTTTGTACTTCCTGAATGACATTAGCCACAGTAAATGTTTTTCCAGATCCAGTTACTCCTAATAAAGTTTGGAATTTTTCACCGTCAATAATCCCTTGAGCTAATTTTTCAATCGCTTGTGGTTGGTCGCCCTTAGGCTGGTAATCAGATACTACTTGGAAATTCATTTATTTAAATTGCTGAATGGCAAAGGTACAAATGAATTCATGAAAAAAAAGTTTAGAAAAACTTAAAACTTCCACGCTTTTTGTTGTACTTCGCTCATGAAAGTCCATGCTACAATTCGGCTTGTTTTTTGGCCTTGAGCCATATCGATTGTTTTTACTTCAACAGCGCTAACTTTATTTAATGTTTTGTAAATACTAGATAGATTTTCTTTCTTAGAAACTAAACTTGTAAACCACAAACAGTTCATTGGGTATTTGGCACTTTCATAAATCATTTGAGTTATAAAACCTATTTCGCCACCTTCACACCATAATTCAGCATTATGCCCTCCAAAGTTTAAAACAGGAGTTATTGTTTTCTTATTCTCTAAATTATTTATTTTTCGAATAGTACTTTTAGTAGCTTCTTCTTGTGAAGCATGAAAAGGAGGATTGCAAATAGTAAAACTAAATCGATCTTCGGGAGTAATTATATTTTTGAAAATAAAACGAGCTTCCGTTTGTTGTTGCAAACTTATAACATCAATTAGTCTTGGATTTTCTTCGATTATTTGGCTACAGTTTTCAATGGCTTTTTCGTCAATATCTGTTCCTACAAAACTCCATCCATAGGTTGAATTTCCTATGATAGGATAAATACAATTTGCACCCACGCCAATATCTAAGCCTTGTACGGTTTCGCCTTCGGGAATACTTCCATTATTACTTGAACTTAGTAAATCAGCAATGTAATGAATGTAATCTGCTCGGCCAGGAATAGGAGGGCAGAGATAGTTTTTAGGAATATCCCAGTTTTTGATATCGTAATGCGCCATCAATAAAGCTTTGTTCAATGATTTTACTGCATTGGGATTGCTAAAATCAACTGTTTTTATAGCATGTTCATTGACAAAAACAAAGTTTTCTAATTCAGGTAAAATTTGAATAAGTTCATTGAAATCATATCCAAATCTATCTTTATTTCTAGGATGTAAATTGGTCTTTTCGGTAATCGTTTTCGGTTTCATTTTTTCCATTTCGCGGCAAAGATAGTCAATCTCTTTTTGGCAAAATGGGCTATTTGTTAATAAATGAAAAGATAATAATAATCAAGCCGTAGTTTTTTAATCCATACATTCCATAAGCAGTAAATCACCTTCGTTATGCTCAATAGTAACAATACCGTCTTGAGTAACATGATTGCTACTTCCCGTTCTATAGCCAATAGTTAGACTGTCATCTTTTAAGGGATAGAATAAATTGTCCGAATGAATTCCGGTAACATGACCAATCGGTATTAATGAAATGGGAGTGTTAGCAGGGTACCACTTTTCGAATTTTTTTGGTAACAAAAATATTTTTGAATGGTCGTCCAGAATGACAATTTTCAATTGATTTCTGTAGCGGGTAATATTAGTGATGTTTGTGATTGTATGATCCGCTCTTTTTCCTGTTGCCCAAACCACATTTACTGCGGGTATGTTTCGTTCGATTAAATAATCAAAAGCTTTTTCTAAATCGGTTTTATTTTGATCTGGGGTATGAATTATTTCGATAGGGTATTGTGAAGTTTTGTAGATTTCAGGGTCAAATCCTCGGTCGAAATCTCCTAATAAAACATCAACTTTAATGTCTAATTCCATAACTCTTTCTATAGCAGAATCTAAAACGACTACTAAAGGAGACCATTCTAGTAATTGTCCTAGTAATTCAGGCTGACAACAGGCGCCATTTGCAATTATTAAGGCAGGTTCTTGATCGTCGCGAACAATATGATGTGAAGACATAGTTAATTTGTGAATTGAAAATTTCTACTACAAAGATAGTAATTCATAATTCGGAATTATTGAATTATTCAACGCTGTAATAGAGTACGTCAAATTCGCTTAAAGAAAAATAACCTAGCGGGTAATTCGCAGCATTTGTGGTGTTAATTATATTACCTCTTACAGTAGCTGGTGGTGATTGAAACGGACCACCGCCATTATTGCCAGCAATGCTAACCAAAACACTCATGTAATTGTAGTATTGTTTTGAAATTCCAAAATGGCTAATTTCGATTTTGTCGTCTTTTTTTAAGTCGCTATTTTGAGATATACTGAAGAATTCATTTCCGTTAAAAAAGGTGTCTTCATCAACGTAATAATTCGATTTTACTTGGTTTGAATATACGTATTTGTATAAATAATAATTAGTTTCATTAGCTGGGTCGTTATAAAAAGTCTTGACTTCAATATCTTTTCCTGAAAATCCTCCAGCGTTATTTTGAACTACAGTTGTTATTGGCGCAACTGGTTTTAATGTTTCTGTAGCAGTGTAGGTATTGTTATTATAAATTATAGTTAAGTAATACGTTTCGTTTTTGATAGGTATAAAATCAGAACAAACATACTCACCAGTATTAGGAATTTCTATAAAATCGAAAACTCTATCAGTACTATTTTTAATTGATATGGTTGCTCCAGAAACTTTTGGAATTTCGGTATCATAATAACTTGTAGTTGTAGATAACTTTATTCGTTGGATATTACCTGGGGTTCCTTTTTCCCAATTTATATTTGCCTCTATAACTAGTTTAGGTGCAGCTGTATTTAAATCTACTTTGACAACGTCTTCGCAACTGCTCAAAAAAACAGCTATCAGAATAACGAAATAGAATGTTGCTTTTTTCATGACAATTAAAATTTAAAATTATAACTCACGGCTGGAACAATTCCAAAAATAGAAGTTTTTACAGCTTCATTATATCCAGAGTCTGCATTTTGTTTGAAATTTATGGATGCGGCATTTTTTCTATTGTATAAATTGTAAATGCTAAATACCCATTCCCCTTTCCAATTTCTATCGTAGTTTCGTTTAGGTATTAATGTTGCAGAAATATCTAGATGGTGGTAGGTAGGTAACTTGTTTTTATTTCGTAATCCGTAGCTGGGAACAGTTATTCCAAGGTATTCATATTGACCCGTTGGGTAGGTTACTGGCTGCCCGGTTTGTAATGCAAAATTAGCTCCAAATGTCCATTTTTTATTTAGATTGTAAGAGCTCGTTACTGCAATATTGTGTAATTTGTCATAAACTGAATTGTACCATTTCCCATTGTTGATTCCACTTTCAATTGCGGTTCTCCCAGGGGTTTGCTGCTCAGATTTTGATAGCGTGTACGAAATCCAACCGTTTAAACGACCCTCATTTTTTTTGAACATCATTTCTAATCCATAGGCTCGTAATTGCCCATTAAGAATGACTTGTTCAATGGCTTTATTTGCAATTAAATTGGCTCCATCAATATAATCCAAACGATTTTGTGTTTTCTTGTAATAGGTTTCTATTTCAAGAGAATAAGCGCCATCATTAAAATTTTTGAAATACCCTAAAGCGACTTGATCTGCAATTTGAGGTTTGATAAAATTATCACTTGGTGTCCAAACATCCAAAGGAGTTGGTGAAGAGGTGTTAGAGATCAACTGCAAGTACTGAACCATTCTGTTGTAACTTGCTTTTACAGATTGATTGGTGTTGAGTTGGTATGAAAATGAAAACCGAGGCTCTAAGTTATTGAAAATTTGAACGATTTTGTTTTTCTCATAATATTTAGTTCCAATAGGGGTTGCTTTTTCATAGATCTGTAAATCGGAATTAAAAATCACAGGATTGTTATCCGCATACAAATTTATAGTTGATGCTCCTAAGCGGTAAAACAAACTATATCTGAGACCATAAGAAATGGATATTTTATTTGAAATTTCTTGGTCTATATTTAAATAAGCGGCAGGTTCAAAAGCATATTTTTTGTCTAATTGTGCAAAATTGATTCCTGAATCAGTTTCTGAAGGTCGGATTGTACCAGGATTAAAGTCATAAGAAATGGCATTTATACCATAATTTAATTTGAATTTATCTGAAATATAATTTTTGAAATCGTATTTGATGTTGTAATTTTTTATACCAGAATCCCATTTGAAACCTACAAGATCCAAGTCCAATCCGTAATAATAATCACTATAAATCAGCGATAGATTTGAAAATAATTTGTCTGAAAATAAATGATTCCAACGTAAGTTTAGCGTTGCATTTCCATATGTGTTAGTAAAACTTTTATTCAAACTAAACACATCGCGCCCAAAATACCCAGATAAATACAAGCTATTATTTGGATTGAGTTTATAGCTTAATTTGGTGTTTAAATCATAAAAATAAGCGGTGTTGTTTTTTTGATCTTTTGATAATTTTAGAAATAAATGTGCATAAGAACTTCTACCTCCAATAAGGAAAGATCCTTTGTCTTTTACGATTGGTCCTTCGGCTAAAAATCTGCTTGTAATTAGTCCAATACCGCCATTCATATGAAATTTTTTACTGCTACCATCCTTTTGATAGATATCCAAGACAGATGATGCTCTTCCGCCAAAACGGGATGGTATTCCTCCTTTGTATAATTTCAAATCTTTAATGGCATCGGGATTGAAAACAGAGAAAAAACCAAATACATGTGAGGAATTGAATATTGTGGCTTCATCCAATAATATTAGATTCTGATCAGCACCTCCGCCACGAACATTAAATCCAGAAGCTCCTTCACCAGCATTAGTAACGCCAGGAAGCAATAAAATAGATTTAAGAATGTCAACTTCTCCGAGTACAACAGGCATTTTTTTAATAGTTGAAATCGATAGTTTGTTAATACTCATTTCAGGACTTCTGATGTCGCTTTTGGATTTGTTATCTTTAATTACAACTTCTTTTAAGGCCATTTCATCAGCTAAAAGCTTGAAGTTATTTTTAGTATTATGGTCTAAATTTATGATTTCTTGTTTAGGTTGATAGCCTAAATAGGAGATGTCAATGGTATACGTTCCTTTTGGTACAGTTATAGAATAAAATCCGTATTCATTTGTGGTTACACCTGTTTTTAATTCTGATATAATAACATTAACTCCTATTAAGGTTTCGTTACTATTGGTGTCGGAAATAGTTCCACTAAGAGTAAATTTTTCTTGTGAAAAGCAAGATAATGCAGAGAATAGAATAATAAATAAAAGACTAATTTTCTTCGAAACCATTTCTTGTTTTTTTTCTATTTTCAGTTTGATAAATTTCAATATAAAAAGATTTAATTGTTGTCTAACAAACGTTAATTAAATGCGAAGATAAAAAAAAAGACAACCGTTTAGGGTTGTCTTTTAATATTTATAAGTTAAATACCGCGGGTTTATGCGATTTTAGCTAAAATAGCATTGAATGTTCCGCTTGGACGCATTGCTTTGCTAGTTAATTCTGGATTTGGTTGGTAATAACCACCGATAGTTTGTGGTTTACCTTGTGCTCCAATTAATTCTGCATTTATTTTAGCTTCATTTTCGTTAAATGCTGCTGCAATAGGAGCGAATATAGTTTGTAAAGCAGGCTCTTTGCTTTGAGCGGCTAATGCTTCTGCCCAGTACATAGCCAAGTAAAAATGTGAACCACGAATATCGATTTGTCCGATTTTACGTGCTGGCGATTTATCATTAGCTAAGAATTTCTCCGTAGCAACATCCAAAGTTTCTGCTAAAACAATTGCTTTTGAATTGTTCAACGTTTGTCCTAAATGTTCTAGAGAAGCTCCTAGTGCTAAGAATTCTCCAAGTGAATCCCATCTTAAATATCCTTCTTCTAAAAATTGCTCTACGTGTTTAGGAGCTGATCCACCTGCACCAGTTTCAAATAAACCACCACCATTCATCAAAGGAACAATAGAAAGCATTTTTGCAGAAGTTCCTACTTCTAAAATAGGAAATAAATCAGTTAAATAATCACGTAATACGTTTCCAGTTACAGAGATTGTGTCTAATCCTTTGATGATTCTTTCTAAAGTGAAGTTTGTAGCTTCAATTGGATTAAGAATTCGGATATCTAAACTTGTTGTATCGTGATCTTTTAAATATTTTGTTACTTTTTCGATTAATTCTCTATCGTGTGCTCTATTTTCGTCTAGCCAGAAAACAGCAGGAGTGTTAGATAAACGAGCTCTATTTACCGCTAGCTTAACCCAGTCTTGGATAGGAGCATCTTTTGCTTGACACATTCTGAAGATGTCTTTAGCTTCAACAGTTTGCTCCATTAAAACAGTTCCGTTAGTATCTACTACACGAACTTTACCATCTCCTTGAATTTGGAATGTTTTATCATGAGAACCATATTCTTCTGCTTTTTGAGCCATCAAACCTACGTTTGGAACACTTCCCATAGTAGTTGGGTCAAAAGCGCCATGTTTTTTACAGAAATCAATTGTAGCTGTATATACGCCAGCATAACATCTGTCTGGAATAATTGCTATAGTATCTTGCTTATTTCCTTCTTTGTTGTACATCTGTCCAGAAGTACGAATCATTGCAGGCATTGAAGCATCTACAATTACATCCGAAGGAACATGAAGATTAGTAATTCCTTTTTCAGAATTTACCATTGCTAATGCAGGACCGTTTTCAATTGCTTGATTCAATGCCGCTTCTACTTCGGCTTGTTTTGGGTTTCCAGCTATTTTAGCGTAAACATCACCTAAACCATTTCTAGTGTCAATGTTTAACTCATTAAATAAAGTTGCATATTTTTCAAAAACAGCTGCAAAATAAACTTCTACTATAGCACCAAAGATAATTGGATCAGACACCTTCATCATAGTTGCTTTAAGATGCACTGAAAGCAATACATTTTTCTCTTTGGCTTCAGCTATTGTTTTAGCAACAAAACTTTTCAAAGCATTTACATTCATTACTGAGCTATCAATAATTTCCCCAGCTTTCAATGGAGTACTTGCTTTCAAAACAGTAACTGAACCATCTTTTGCAACAAATTCTATTTTTACATCGGTAGGATTTGAAACAGTGATTGATTTTTCACTTCCGTAAAAATCACCACTTTCCATAGCCGCAACGCGAGTTTTTGAATCAGAAGACCAAGCTCCCATAGAGTGTGGGTTTGCTTTGGCATAATTTTTAACTGCTTTTGGTGCTCTACGATCAGAATTTCCTTCACGTAAAACTGGATTAACAGCTGAACCTAAAATTTTAGAATATTTCCCTTTAATTGCTATTTCATCATCATTCTTTGGTTCTTCAGGGAAATTTGGTAATGCATAACCGTGAGATTGTAATTCTGCAATAGCTGCTTTCAATTGTGGAACTGAGGCAGATACATTAGGTAATTTTATAATGTTTGCTTCTGGAGTATTTGCTAATTGTCCAAGCTCTGATAAAGCATCACCTGTTTTTTGATCTTCAGTCAAAAATTCAGGAAAATTTGCTAAAATTCTTCCTGCAAGAGAAATATCTCTGGTCTCAATTTCAATATCCGAAGTTGATGTAAAAGCTTGTACAATAGGTAAAAAAGAATAAGTTGCCAATAGAGGTGCCTCATCTGTAAGCGTGTAAAAAATTTTTGATTTTTGTGTCATTTCTTTATTTTTATAATCTAAATCACGGTTAATAGGAGCTTAATTAAGGTTTAACTTAAAATTAGGCGGACAAATATATGAAAATCAGATGTAATAGAAAGGTAATTTTGTACAGAAAAACAGGAATTTTCAGATTATAACGTGTTATTCTGAATTTGTGATTTTTATCGTCTTTTAAATCCTAAATTAGGAATCTAAAGGGGTAAAAATTGCAAAAAAAAAGGTCCCAACATTGTTGGAACCTTTATAGGAAAGAGATATTGACTATCTTCTTTTGTCTCTAATTTTGGCTTTTTTACCAGTAAGTTCTCTAAAGTAGAAAATTCTAGCTCTACGTACAGCACCTTTTTTGTTGATTTCAATTTTTTGCAAAGCTGGCAAGTTAACTGGGAAGATACGCTCAACTCCAACTGCACCTGACATTTTACGAATTGTGAAAGTTTCTGTGTTTCCAGAACCTCTTCTTTGAATAACAACTCCTTTAAAAAACTGAGTTCTTGTTTTTTCACCCTCTTTAATTTCGTAGTAAACTGTGATTGTATCTCCAGCTCCGAATACAGGGAAATCTTTTCTTGTTACAAACTCGTCTTGAACGAATTTCAATAAATCTGCCATGATATTTTTTAATTATGGTTTAAAATTAGGGCAACATTCGCGGTTCTCGCCAGAGGTTGGTCTAATGTGGGCGCAAAAGTAAAAAATAATTATGAATTATGAATTATGAATTATGAATTATTTTCTTCAAGCAAATCCGGGCGTCTGTTTTTAGTATGTTCATACGCCATATCTTCTCGCCATTTATCAATTTTTGCAAAGTTACCACTGGTTAAAACATCAGGAACTTTCCAGCCTTTATAATCTGCAGGACGAGTATAAATAGGGCCTGACAATAAATCATCTTGAAAACTATCCGTTAAAGCCGAAGTTTCATCACTCAAAACCCCAGGAATTAATCGAATCAACGCATCTGATAAAACTAATGCGCCCAATTCTCCTCCAGACAATACATAATCACCAATTGAGATTTCTTTGGTAATAAAATGATCGCGCACTCTCTGATCCACTCCTTTATAATGACCACAAAGAATGATGATGTTCTCATACATTGACATCGTATTGGCCATTTTTTGGTTTAATGTTTCCCCATCAGGTGACATATAAATGATTTCGTCGTAAGATCTTTCACTTTTCAAATGCGTAATACAAGCATCAATAGGTTGCACCGTCATTACCATTCCAGCTCCACCACCATATGGATAATCATCCACACTTTTTTGTTTATTGGTAGTATAATCTCTTAAATTATGAATGTGAACTTCTACTAAACCTTTATCAATGGCACGTTTCATAATCGAAGCTTCAAACGGACTTCGTAATAATTCAGGAAGAACGGTAACAATATCAATGCGCATAATTTCTTTTCTAAGTTGAGAGCCGCAAAGGTACAAAGTTTTCAATACCAATTTCAAACGCAATTTTTAATATCAAGTATCCAAATTCTATTTTTTTTCAGGAGCCTTATCCAGCTGTACACTTTATCTCTTATGGCGAACCCCGCCACAACAGGATGTCGTTTCCATCTGGGCTAGGATTTGTAGTGAGTATTATAATTTTCATAATCACATTAAATCAGCGTTTATACAAATTACCATTTTAAAATTAATTTCGTAATTTTGTGCCTCAATAAAAAACAACAATAATGGAAAACGGAATATACGCTAAATTCAACACCCAAAAAGGTTCGATTTTAGTAAAACTTACACACGATTTAACACCGGGAACAGTAGGAAATTTTGTAGCCTTGGCTGAAGGAAATTTAGAAAATAAAGTAAAACCACAAGGAAATAAATTCTATGATGGATTAAAATTCCACCGTGTAATTCCTGATTTTATGATTCAAGGTGGATGTCCTCAAGGGACAGGAACTGGAGATCCAGGATACAAATTTGACGATGAATTTCACCAAGATTTACGTCACGATGCACCAGGTGTTTTGTCAATGGCAAACTCAGGTCCAGGTAGTAACGGTTCTCAGTTTTTTATCACACACGTTGCAACTCCATGGCTTGATAACAAGCATACTGTTTTTGGAAACGTTGTTGAAGGTCAAGATGTAGTTGATGCAATTGCTCAAGGTGATGTTTTGGAAACTTTAGAAATTATCAGAGTAGGAGAGGAAGCTCAAAAATGGAATGCAGTTGAAGCTTTCAGAACTTTTGAAGGTTCTCGTGCAAAACGTGAAGCAGCTGAACGCGAAGCAGCAGAAGCTGAAATGGAAAAATTAGCCGCTGGTTTTGAAAAAACAGAAAGCGGTTTACGTTACCAATTTATTCAAAGAGGTTCTGGTAAAAAAGCTGAAAACGGAAAAACGGTTTATGTGCATTATACAGGACAACTTCCTGACGGAAAAGTTTTTGATAGTTCTTATCCAAGAAAAAAACCAATTGAATTCCCATTAGGAAGAGGAAATGTTATTGAAGGATGGGACGAAGGTATTGCTTTGTTACAAGTAGGAGATAAAGCACGTTTTGTAATTCCATCTCATTTAGGATACGGATCTCGTGGTGCAGGAGGAGTAATTCAACCAAACGCTACTTTGATTTTTGATGTAGAATTAATGGACGTTAAATAATAAAAATCAAATAATTGATTATAATCCCAAAGCGAAAGTTTTGGGATTTTTTTATATTTACGGATAAACTAAAGCTATGAATACAAATATTCAACCCGAACTTTCTTGGTCAGAATTTGAAAAAGTCGAAATGCGGGTCGGGACTATTTTGACAGCAAATGATTTCCCCGAAGCCCGAAAACCAGCTTACCAATTGACAATTGATTTCGGTTCTGAAATAGGAATTTTAAAATCATCTGCTCAAATCACCCAACGCTATCAAAAAGAAGATTTGGTCAACCGACAAATCGTTGCGGTAGTTAATTTTCCAAAAAAACAAATAGGGAAATTCAATAGTGAATGTCTTGTTCTAGGTGCAGTTGGAGATGCGGGAGATGTTATTTTATTAGCCCCTGATTTCAAAATAGAAAACGGTTTGCGGATAGGATAAACAATTAGGGATCAATTCTATCAATTAATTGTTGCAAGAACATCTGTCCTTCTTCCCAATATTCCAAATTAGATTCAGAATTGACGTGTCCTTTTAGACCAATGTTTACAAAAGTACTTCCCCATTTTTTTGCAAGATATTTGGCTCGTCCCAATGAAATATAAGGATCGTTTTTACTACTTATTACTATTGTTGGAAAATCTAACGGTATCGTGGGTATTGGTGCGAAATTCCAAATTACTTCTGGCGTATGCCCTGGTGAATCAACATCTGCAGGCGCAACTAGTAAAGCACCTACAATATTTGGATTAGTATTGGCAGAAGCCCAATGCATAACCGTCGAAACGGCTAAACTATGCGCCACTAAAATGGTTGGAGCGTCTAATTTTAGTATGGCTTCATTCAGTTTATCAATCCAATTTTCAAGTTTAGGTTCTTCCCAATTATCTTGAATTACTTTACTTGAATTGCTGAATTTTTTTAGCCAATAACTTTGCCAATGGTTTTCACCAGAATCACCGAGTCCAGCTAGTATTAATAAATTTGGTTTCATTTTACCAATTTGTTACAAGTTTCTTCAAATCTTGATAAGAGATTCGGCTTAATTTTATGTAAATATAAATTATTTTCAACGGATGTAAAATCCCTTTTTAAGCTTGCTATTTTTCGATAGGAAAGTTTTCTAATTGTCCCCATTCAGTCCATGAACCATCATATATGGATTTAGGCGCATCAGAAATTAATTCGAAAGCAATTAAATCAATACAAGCTGTAACTCCAGAACCGCAAGTAAACACGAGTGGTTTGTTATTGGGTTTTAAGATTTTAAGTAACTCTTCTTTTGGTAAAAATTTCCCGTCGCGCAAAAGTTGTGTGTAAGGAATATTTATAGAACCGGGGATATGCCCACTTCTTAAACCTGGTCTAGGTTCGTCGCCAATTCCTTTGAATCTGTTTTCAGCGCGTGCATCAATTAATATAGCTTCTTTTGTTTGAATGTTTTTTAATAGTTGCTCTTTGTTTTTTACTAAATTAGGATTAAAATTTGCTTCAAAATCACCAATTGGATAAATATCTTTTTTGTGAGCTTTTTCGGTTTCATAACCGGCTTCAATCCAAGCGGGAAGTCCTCCATCTAAAATACTGACGTTTTGATGTCCCATTACTTTGAATAACCACCAAGCTCGTGGACTTGAATATATACCTAAAGTATCATAAACTACAATTATACTGTTTTTATTAATACCTAGTTTTCGAGCTTCTTCTTCAAATTTTTCAGGACTTGGAAGCGTATTTGGTAACGGATTATTAGTTTCACTAAAGGTGTTTTTTATATCAAAAAAACGAGAACCTTTTATCTGAATATTTTCTAAATCCGTTTTCAAACTGGACTGATTGTCTTTTAAACTCGCGTCTAGTATTACGAGATTAGGTTCTTCAAGATGAGTATGTAACCATGTTGTACTAACGATTGGTGCTGTCATTTGATTTGATTTTGAATTTTATTTTCTTCAACAATTCGTCTTACTTCATTGAGCAATAAAGGGAAAGCGGGTTCCGTCATGTTGTGACCAAATCCATCGAGTTCATATAGTTTTGTGTTTTTATTCCCTACTATTTTCATCATGCGCATTAGGTAAGCGTTTTCTTCATAGCGCCCTAGTAATTCTAATTCACGATCTCCAGTTATAAGTAATAAAGGCGGTGCATCTGCACGGACATGGAATAGCGGAGCATATTCGTCAATTACAGGTTGAGTTTCTGGAATGCCTCGTTCTTTTCGAACTAAAAAATGGGTGATGGCTTGACCACTAAACGGAATAAGTCCGGCAATTTTATTGGCATCTATTCCTTGTGCGTTTAACCATTTTTTATCTAAACCAATCATAGTGGCTAAATATCCTCCAGCAGAATGTCCAGAAACAAAAATTAGGGAAGTGTCTCCGCCAAATGTACTTATGTTTTTGAAAACCCAAGCTGTTGCAGCAGCTGCATCTTCAATATATTTTGGCGCTACTACTTTTGGGCCTAAACGATAATTTACTGAAATTACAGCTATTCCTTGGTTTTTGAGTGCTTCTGGCAGTTCTTTTTCGCCACTAGTTAATCCTCCGCCGTGAAACCAAATTACAGTGGCAAAACCTTTACTGTTTTTTGGATAATAAACATCTAAAACACACCTTTCTTTTAGATAAGCATCAGATTTGCTTACGGAATTATCATAATATGGGATATTTAATTGGGTGGCATATTCTACTTTTTGTGCAGAAACAGAAACTCCGAAAAGGAATAAGAATGCGAAAAGAAAAAGGTTTTTCATCTGGGTTTATTTAATTTTTAAATATACAAAAAAAGTCCAAAAACCATTTGGCTTTTGAACTTCTATATTGGTATGTATTGTTGATTATATATTAAATATCATCAAATTCGATATCTGTAAAGTTTGATGTTTGAGGGATTATTTCATCATCCTCTGTTTTATCTGAAACATATTCTTTTTTGAAATCTTTTTGGTGTCTTTCTGAAATAACTTCTTCTCCTTTGTGATTCAAAACATAAGAGGTCATTTCTCCAAGAATTTCTGCAAAAGCAGTAAAATCTTCTTTGTATAAATAAATTTTGTGTTTTTTGAAATGGAACGATCCATCTTCTTCAGTAAACTTCTTGCTTTCGGTAATTGTTATATAATAATCGTCTGCTTTGGTAGCTCTAACATCAAAGAAATAGGTTCTTCTTCCAGCTCGTAAAACTTTAGAAAATATCTCTTCTTTTTCTAACATATCATTTTCTCTCATAATCCTTTCTGTCGATTTTTTTTGGTTTAATAGCAATCAAAAATCATAAAAATATATGGATTAAACAAAAATTATTGCAATTCTTTTTCTGAAAGTTGTTTCAAATATAGGGATGCGTAGTAGCCTTCTTGATTTATTAATTGATTATGAGAGCCTTGTTGTGTGATTTTGCCATCTTCAATGATTAGTATTCTATCTGCATTTTTAGCAGATGAGATTCTGTGACTCACTATTATGGTAGTTTTATCTTTACAAATTTCATATAAGTTGTTCAAAATAGCTTCTTCGGTTTCTGTATCAACAGCAGATAAGCAGTCGTCAAAAAGTAAAATAGCAGGATCTTTAATAATAGCTCTCGCTATAGAAACACGCTGTTTTTGTCCGCCAGAAAGTGTGATTCCTCGTTCCCCAAGAATGGTTTCATATTGTTTGTTAAAACCAATGATGTTATCATGTACAGCGGCACTTTTTGCGGCAGCAATTACTTCTTTTTCAGTAGCATTTTCTTTACCAAATTTGATGTTGTTTTTTATGCTATCTGAAAACAGAAATGCGTCTTGCGGAACAATTCCAATACTGTTTCTCAAATCATATAAGTTTAGCTTGCTAATCTCTTTGCCGTCAACATTGATTTCTCCTTCGGAAACATCATAAAGTCTTGATATTAGTGATAAAATAGTTGATTTTCCTGCTCCGGTTTTTCCTAAAATAGCTAATGTTTCTCCTTTTTTTACTGTAAACGAAATATCTTGTATTGCTTTTATATTAGTGTCTTCGTAGGTGTAACTTACATTTTTAAAAGTGATTTCGCCTTCAATTGAAGAGCGCTCTAAGTTTTTGTTTTTGATTTCAGGTTCAATTTTTAAGAACTCATTCAATCTTTTTTGTGATGCTTCGGCTTCTTGTACCATTGATGAAACCCAACCTAATGAAGCTACTGGCCAAGTTAACATGTTTACGTACAAGATAAATTCAGCAATGGTTCCTATGCTTTTGATAGTTCCATCAATGTACATTAAACCTCCAAAATAAATAACTACTAAGTTGCTTATTCCGATTAATGCGAGCATTAAAGGACCAAAGAGGGATTGTACTCGTGCTAGACTTAAACTTTTGCTTTTGCTTTCGTTAGCTAAATCAATCATGTTGTTTTGATGCTGATTTTCTAATGAATAGGCTTTTATTACTCGAATACCAGAAAATATTTCTTGTGAAAAACTAGAAACTTTAGATAGATATTGTTGAAAAATGGTACTTCGAATATTGATTTCAGAGCTTAGCTTGAAAATAGCGTAGGATAATAATGGTAAAGGTAAAATAGTGTATAAAGTCAATCGTGGAGAGACATTATACATATACGCAATGACTATAGCAAAACGGATAACTGTATTTATAGTATACATAACCGCAGGCCCTACATACATTCTAACTTTGGAAACATCCTCGCTGATACGGTTCATTAAATCCCCAGTTCTGTTTTGCTTATAGAAGTTTTGGGATAAATTTTCATATTGTCTAAAAACTTCATTTTTCAAATCAAATTCAATGTGTCTAGACATAACAATTAAGGTTTGACGCATCAAAAAAGTTAGAAAACCTGCAATAATGGTTGTTCCAATAATCAACAAAATATTATTGACTAATTCTTCTTTAAAATAAGAGTTTAGGATTGGAGATGCTTTTTCATGAGCAGATAGCTTGTCAAATTTTTCGATTGCACCTAATGACTTGCTGATTAATTTTGGCGTAAACAAAGAAAAAATTTGTGCAACAATGGTGATGGCAATCCCCAGTAAAAAACTGAATTTATATTTGACAAAATATTTGTTTAAATAGCGTAATTCTTTCATGTTCGGGGGAATCGTTATTGACTTAATTCTTTGTTTTATGGTACTTCGGACAAAGATACAAGTTTAAACGTAAACTGGCACACTACTAAAATCTTAAAACGAATTGTTTTTAGATGCTTCATTTGTTTTTTGCTTTATAAGGAAATTTTTTGTCTTATTTTTTGAGGTTTAATTTTATTTTAAGGGATGAAATCCTTATTTTTGCAGACTAATTTTTAAAAGTTCTTACAAGGTGGTAAATAGAAGACACATACGCGTTAAAGTAATGCAGTCCATTTATGCGATGCATCAAAACGGTTCTGATAATATGGAAAAAGAAGAAAAATTCCTTTTTTATAGTATCGATGCCATTCAAGATTTATACCTTATCATGCTTTCGTCATTGATAGAAATTTGTAAAAAAGAAACTGTCTTTTTGCATTTATCAAGCCAAAAACACCTTGCAACTCCTGAAGAGCGAAATCCAAACGAAAAATTCATCAAAAACAGTATTTTTCAAATTCTTGCCGAAAATAATTCTCTTAGCATAGCTTTAGAAAATCGTAAAATTAACAACTGGACTTTGAATGATGACTATATCATTCTATTGTTGAATGCTGTTAAAGAAAGCAAATTGTATGCAAAATACATGAGTAATTCTGTTAACACATTTGAAGAAGACAGAGATTTTATTGTAGATCTTTTTACAGAAGTGATTGTTCCAAACGAGAAATTATATGAATATTTGGAAGATGATAAATTAACTTGGGTGGATGATATTCCTTTGGTTAATACACATATTATTAAACAATTGAAAGCGATTAAGTCTGCTAATGACGAAAGTTTTAGAGTTCCAAAATTGTATAAAGACAATGAGGATAAAGATTTTGTTCGTGATTTGTTTAGAAAAACAATTTTGAATGAGCGTGAACTATCTAAAGAATATGATGATAAAACACCAAACTGGGATAGCGAAAGAATTGCTGAAATAGATACCATAATACTTAAAATGGCTATTTGTGAATTTTTGAAATTTCCATCAATTCCTGTTAAAGTAACTTTAAATGAATATTTAGAAGTTGCAAAAGAATATTCTACACCAAAAAGCAGTATTTTTATCAACGGAATCTTAGATAATTTAGTAAAAGAATTGCAGGCCAGCAAAAAGATGGTTAAAGTTGGTCGAGGTTTAATGTAATAACAAACAAAAAAGAAGAATTAAAATTATGGAACAATTAACTCAGTTTGCACCGTTTTTATTAATGTTTGTGGTAATCTATTTCTTTATGATTAGACCACAACAAAAAAGAGCTAAAGCCGAAAAAGAATTTGAAAGCAGCCTAAAAGTAGGGGATAGAATCATTACTAAAAGTGGACTTCACGGTAAAGTTTCTGAGCTTGCTGACACTACAGTTGTTATTGAAACTATGTCAGGAAAATTGAAAATGGAGCGTTCAGCTATTTCTATGGAAATGAGTGCAGCATTGAACAAAAAATAATATTGATTACAATTAATAAAAAATGCCCTGAGTTTTCAGGGCATTTTTTTATGTGCTATTTTAAAAGATTATTTGACAATAGGTTTTGCGGTCAACTCTGCAATTTTTACAATTACTTGAACTGCTTTTTCCATGCTTTCTACAGGGACATATTCATATTTTCCATGAAAGTTATGTCCGCCTGCAAAAATATTAGGACATGGCAATCCTTTGTAGGATAATTGCGAACCATCAGTTCCACCACGAATAGGTTTGATTAAAGGTTTAATTCCTAGTTCGGTCATTGCTTTTTCTGCAATATCTACAATATGTTTTACGGGCAGAACCTTTTCTTTCATATTATAATATTGATCTTTTATTTCTGCCACGGCAATATCTTCTCCAAATTGTTTCGCATATTTCTTATTGATTTTTTTGGTGATTTTTTCAATTAGTTCTTTGCGTTTTTCGAATTTTTTCTTGTTGTGATCACGGATAATGAGTTCCAGAACGGTTTCTTCGATACTTCCATTTAAGTGATGTACATGAAAAAAACCTTCATAACGACTGGTTGTTTCCGGAGTTTCATCTTTTGGTAATTCATTGATGAAATGGTTGGCAATCAACATTGAATTAATCATTTTTCCTTTGGCATAGCCAGGATGAACACTTTTTCCTTTGAAAATAATTTTCGCTCCAGCGGCATTAAAATTTTCATATTCTAATTCACCTACTTGACTTCCGTCCATAGTATACGCCCAATCAGCATTAAATTTTTCTACGTCAAAATGATGTGCTCCGCGACCAATTTCTTCATCAGGAGTAAAACCAATTCGGATTTTCCCATGTTTAATATCAGGATTCTTGATTAGAAATTCCATTGCGGTAACAATTTCAGTAATACCAGCTTTATCATCTGCGCCAAGCAAAGTTGTTCCGTCTGTAGTAATCAGTGTTTGACCTTTGTAAAGTAATAAATCTTTAAAATAACTAGGAGAAAGTACAATGTTCTTTTCTGAATTCAATAGGATATCACCACCGTCATAATTAGTTACAATCTGAGGTTTTACATTTGCTCCGCAAAAATCTGGAGAAGTATCAAAATGAGATATGAATCCAATTGTTGGAACCTCATAATCAATATTGCTAGGTAGTGTTGCCATAATATAGGCCTTGTCATCAATAGTTACCTCTTGCATTCCGATGGATTTTAATTCTTCGACCAGTTTATTGGCAAGATTCCATTGTTTTGAAGTGCTTGGAGTAGTTTCTGAATTTGAATCTGATTCAGTATCAATAATTACGTAACTGATGAATCGATCTATAATATGTTGCATTTTTTTAATTTTTTAAACAAAGATAATGATTTTTTGAGGTGCTTTTTTCAGAGAAATACTAACTGCTGTTTCTTTTTCTTATTTTCCAAAAATCTAAATTTAATGAAGAAAAACCTATTAAAGAATATATGATAATGTATAGTTTTAACTTAAAATTGCAAAAAAAACCGTTCTGAGGATTAGAACGGTTTAGGATATTGGTTTATTTTTCTTTTACTAAGACTAGATATTTCCAAGGTTCTAGTGTAAAGACATCGTCACCTTTAAGAACGTATTCTGTATTTGAAAACAGCTCTTTAAATTTTCCTTTTTGGTATTTAGAATTTAGTTTTACGGTTACTGGTTTTGCACTAAAATTGATAATTGGAATAACCTGATCTCTATTTTTAGATCTTGAAAACGAAATAACCTGGTCTTGTTTGTCATTAAAAATCCGGATCATTTCCCCTCCATATTCGCCATTCCATAGCGCTTGATTGTTGTGTTTTAATGTGAAAAGAGTTTTGTAAATCTCAGTAAATGGATGTTCTTTCCATACAATTATATCTTTGTCAAAAAACTTAAGAGAACGATCTAATCCGGCTTCTTGACCGCTATAAACCAAAGGCATTCCGTTTACAGTACTTGCTAAAACCATTGAGGCATCAAGTCCATCTCCAAAATTTGAATACTGATTTCCTTCCCAAGAGTTTTTATCGTGATTGTCTGTGAAAGTCATTCGGTAGGCATTTTTCGGGAATGTACTAACATCATGTGCCATATATTCTACTAGTCCACCTATGTTTTTATGTTCTGTAGTTACGGATTTCATTTTATCCCATAAACTCCAAGAATAGGTCATGTCAAACGCTTTTTTGTGCAAATCTCTTGATTCCCATTCCGCTAACATAAAAACAGGTTTGATTTGGTCCAACTCAGTTCTTACATTTTCCCAAAAATCAACAGGAATAAAACCAGCAACATCACAACGGTATCCATCAATATCAGCTTCTTTTACCCAATATTTTAGCGCGTCTGTCATGTATTTGCGAAGGTCAGGATTTTCATAATCAAAATCAATAATATCATCCCAATCGTACCAAGGTGTTGGTTGGAAATGACCTTCAGGCGTTTTAGTATACCAATCTGGATGCTCTTTTGTCAAAGCATTATCCCAAGAGGAATGGTTTGCAACCCAGTCAATAATCACATGCATTCCCATGGCATGAATTTTTTTGACTAATGCTTTTAAATCTTCTTTAGTTCCAAATTCTGGATTTACACCATAATAATCTTTTACAGAATATTCACTTCCTAAAGTTCCTTTTCTTTTTTCAACACCAATTGTATTTATTGGCATAAGCCAAATAATATCAATTCCCATTGCTTTAAGCCTTGGCAAGTGAGATTCAAAAGCTTTGAAAGTTCCTTCGGGCGTAAATTGTCTTATGTTTACTTCATATATGGTCGCGTTTTTACTCCATTCAGGATGTTTTAACTCGACATAGTTTTTGGGTTGATAAACGGAAAGGTCTTCTTTGCTTTTTTCAGAGGTGTTGCAACCAAATACAATCAACAAGGAAAAAACAGAAATTATTTTTAATATTGACTTCATAAAAAGTGTTTTTTTTTTAAATATAAAATTACAAAATTATTAAAATAAAGAAATCCGCTTTGTCTGTTTTTTTAACATGACAAAACGGATTATTTGTTATTAAAACCAAGGGGTTTTTTGTTTTAAGCTTGTTCTTTTTTGAATCTTAAAATGACTTCTTGATAATAATCAAAAGTAGTTTTAGCAATTGATTCCCAACTAAATTTTTTCAGTACTCGAACTCGACCTTCTTTACCCATTTTGGTTGCTAAAGCTTCGTCATCAAGTAATAGGTTAATTTTAGCTGCAAAGTCTTTTTGAAATGATTCAGGATCCAATGGGTTGAAATCAGTTCTTGAAACACTTTTTAGAGGAATTAAATATCCTGTACTTCCTTCTACAATAATTTCGGGTATACCACCAACTAAGCTTCCAACAACTGGAGTTTCGCAAGCCATAGCTTCTAGGTTGATGATTCCAAAAGGTTCATACAATGATGGACATGCAAAAACTCGGGCATGGCTGTATAGTATTTTTATTTTGTCACGAGAAAGCATCTCAGAAATTAAGATTACACCATCTCGTTCTGCTTTCAGTTCTGTTATTAAAGCTTCCGTTTCTGCAGCAATTTCGGGTGTGTCAGGTGCTCCTGCACACAGAACGATTTGACAATTCTTATTGAAATATTTAGCAGCAGATATAAGTTGCGAAATTCCTTTTTGGCGAGTAATGCGCCCTACAAAAAGGACAAATGGAATATCCGGATTTATACCACATTCTAAAAGAAAGTTATTGTCAAAAGTAGGTTTGTAAAACTCAGGATCGATTCCGTTGTGGATTACAGTTACTTTTTCTGGAGCAACATCATAAGCTTCAATGACATCTTGTTTCATTTGTTCACTTACCGCAATGACACCATCAGCAGTTTTGTAGGCTTTGTCTTCAATCCAACGGGAAAGAAAATAACCATTTCCTAATTGTTCCACTTTCCATGGACGATGCGTTTCTAAACTGTGAGTAGTTAAAATAAGAGGCACTTGCAATAACTCTCTTGTAAAGACTCCCGCTAAATGGGTGTACCAAGTATGACAATGAATAACGTCTGCTTGAGGTGTTGCTTGTGACATTTCAACATTTCGACTTAGATTATGAAACATTTTTATATGTTGGTTTTCCTTGTCCTCCATTTTAGTTAGACAAGAATTAATACCACGCACATTCATTGTAGAAGTGTTCTCATTTTGATCGCCAAAACAACGTACTTCAACCTTACCTAATTTGGCTAATTCTTGACTAAGAAAATCAATATGAACACCTGCGCCACCATAAATATTTGGGGGGAATTCGTTTGAAAAAAGAGCTATTTTCATTTTGGAATATATTTTAGTTGTGATTTTTTAAAAGTGGTTTGATAGTATGTGCACAAAAGAATTACTTATGATTCTGATAAATTTAAGAAATAAAATTTCACATCCAAAATTTATTACAAAAATGAAGCTTTAATTATCAAATTAAATTCTAAAACAGGTATTATAAAAAATCTAGCGATAAAAAAACCTCGTTTATTTGTGTAAACGAGGTTTGAATGTAGTGGTTTAATTTTTGTTTTGGAATTATTCTTGTTTGTAGATATGAATAGACTGGCCAACTAATTTCCATTGTCCTTCTATTTTTTCTAACATTCTAATTTCATAGGATAGGGTTTTCTTTCCCTCTTTTGAAGTTGATTCTTCATCATGGCTAACCCAAGCACTATTACCATTGATGCTCATTTTATAGTTAGTATTTACTGAAAATCCACCATTTCCCATATTCTCAGGTTTGGTGTCAATCATTGCACTTGGAGGTACATCAAAAGATTTGCCTTCTGTGGTTGATATCAATATGCGACTATAAGGTTGAACATACCAACATTCTGTGTGGCCTTTGCTATCTTTTGCTCGCCATGTAGCCGATTCTTTTTCTAATACTTTTATGATGTTTTTAGATTCATCAGAATTTTGACTGTAGCTTACCATATTAATTAGCAGAATAAGACAGAAGGTTAATTTGAATTTCATAGTTAATTTTTTATTTTGATTTGTATTCATAGATTGTATATCCCCAGGGTTTCATTTTAGTTTCTTTTGAACTTATGACTTCCGTGCTACCTTTGAACACATTGAATGCTTTTCCAATTAAATTATTGTCTTTTATGGTTATAGGTTGTTCTGTTCCAGAAAGATTCAGAATTACGAATACTTTTTCATTATTTTTTTCTCTAACATAAGCATAAATTGCTTTTTCATCACCTACATTGACTTTTTTGAAAGAAGCATCAGCCGAAAGCGCTATGTTTCTTTTTCTAAGATTTAATAATGTTTTATAAAATGCTTCTCTTTGAAAGTTCTTAAAAGATATTGGATCTTTATCGAAAAACTTTAAAGATCTCAGTACAGGTTCTTCTTGACCACTATAAATTAGCGGCACACTGTTTTTCATAGTTTGACTAAATACAGCAAAAGGAGCATGTACGATTCCAGGAAAAATACCAAAATCGGCATTGTTCCAGCTGTTTTCATCATGATTGCTAGTAAAATACATTTGGATAGTATTTTTTGGATACATACGATCATTTTCAGCATTAATGCTATCTAAACTAAAAGCAGGTCTTTCACCTTTAGCTACTTTCCCCATCATCTTGAACATATGCCATGGGTAAACCGCATCAAAACCGCTTTTTGGCAAATAGGTGCTGTCACCTTCTGCAAGCATGAATACATTTTTCAATTTCTTTAATTCAGGGATTGATTTTTTCCAGAAATTAGCGGGTACGTTCCAAGCAACATCACATCTAAATCCGTCAATATCTGTTTTTTCAACCCAATATTTCATAGCAGAAATCATGCTGTCTTGTAAAACAGGATTTTTATAATCTAACTGGCGTGTATCTGCCCAATCTGCTGCCATAGCAGCTTTTCCGGTACTGTCTTTTACAAAAAAGTCTGGGTGTTGTTTTAACCAGCGGTGATCCGCTCCAGTATGGTTTGGAACCCAATCAATAAGTACTTTCATTCCTTTATCATGGATGGCTTGTACCACATTCTTAAAATCTTCGATTGTACCAAATTCTGGATTAAGAGCGGTATAGTCAGAAACGGCATAATAGCTTCCTAAAGATCCTTTTCTATCCACTTTACTAATCGGGTTAATAGGCATGAACCAGATCGTTTCTACTCCCATTGCCTTTAATCGATCTAAGTGTTTTGCAAATGCATTCAAAGTCCCTTCTGGGGTGTATTGTCTAACATTTACTTCATAGATGTTGCCTTGCATAATCCAAGCAGGATGGCCATCAATAATATCAGAATCATTATTTTTTAATTCGTTTTTTTGGCAACAAACCAATGAAAAAATGAAAAATAAAATAAGAGAAGATGCGTAAAACTTTTTCATAGAAAAAAATAATTTTGATTAAAATGATATGAATGGTGAAGTAATAGAACCTTTTTATTAGACGTAATTGTGTCTAAAAGAAAGTTTGTTTCTATTAGTTAAAACGAAGTTAAGAAAAAAGAATGTATAATTTATTGAAATTAAGTCGGGAGAATTAGATTTTGTTAAGGGGAATTATTGTTCGATATTTTTTTTAAAAATATTTTTCGGTAAATTGTTAATTCATAGATTTTTAATCAAATGAATGAATTTATCTTTTGTTATAGGTTTTACAACATAATCAGTTACCTCACTTATGTTTTTTGCTTTTTGAACATCAATGGGATTTACAGATGAAGATACGATATAGATATAAACTTGCTTGCCTATATTGGGCTTTAATAAAAAATAATTTTCAAGAAATTCCCATCCATCCATAACGGGCATTGTTAAATCTAACAATATTATTTCAGGTAAAAATTCTGGACTGTCAATAAAAGATTCTAAAAATTGAATAGCTTCTCTACCATTAGAAAATGTTTTTATCAGCTCTACTAAGCCAGTCTGTTCTATTGTTTTTTTTGCGATAAATTGATAAACATCATCGTCATCAACTATATAAAGGGTTTCGAATTTTTTCATGAGTTCTTAGTTTTTGTTAAACTGAATGTAAAAAGTACTTCCTGAGTCTACTTTACTTTCAGCATAAATCGTTCCACCCATGGCTTCAACTTGGGTTTTTGTTATAAATAATCCAAATCCTTTCGCATCTGGATTTCCATGGAATGTTTTTCTAAGACCAAATAATTTAGACGCATTATTTTTCATATCCATTCCTAAACCATTGTCAGTTACTTCTAGAAAAATACTGCCGTTTTTAAAATAGGTTTTAAGATTAATGATTAATTGACGTTCTGGCGAACGGTATTTAATGGAGTTACTCACTAAGTTGTGCAAATAACTAAGTAAATATTTTTTAGGATAAGTGATATTAGGAACCTCTTCAAAATCGCTTATGATTTCAATATTATGATTTAGGATGTCTAGAGTTAAAATTTCTAAAACTTTAGATAAACAATCATTAAAAGAGACATCTTCTTTTGTTATTTCAGTATCTTGTCTTACCTGAAGCGACTCAACAAGCTCGTTGAATGTTTCATTCAGTATATTTACAGGTTTACTAAGTTTACTCGCTAATATTTTTTGTTCTTCAAAAGTTTCACACTCTTCAATCATAGAAGTAAGCAATAAAAGATTGCTAAGAGGTGCTCTTAAATTATGAGAAACTATAAAGCAGAAATCTTCTAATTGCTGCGTTCGTCCTTTTAAATCAATTTCTTGTTTTTTTTGTTTTGTAATATCAAAACGAATAGCGACATATTGATATGGTTTGCCATTCTCGTTGAGATATGGTACAATAGTAGTTGACACCCAATAATAAGTATTGTCTTTTGCTCTGTTTTTGATATCACCCCGCCAGACTTTTCCCTGACTAATGGTTTTCCATAAATCTTTGAAAAAATCAGCATCATGGTATTTAGAATTTATGATACGGTGATTTTGTCCAATTAATTCTTCTTTGGAATATTTTGAAATCTCACAAAACTTATCGTTTACATAAATAATATCACCTTTAGTGTCTGTTATAGCTACTATAGCAGATTGATCTAAAGCTGTTTTTTGCTGTTCAAGATCAGAAAAAACACTTTCGAGATATTTAAATAGGTCTAATTTATTAGGCTCTTGTTTTAACATATAACATCTGTTTTTAGGGGGATATTAACTATATTTTATGTAAAAAAGGCATGATTTTTTTAGGAATCTTCTACGTAAAGGTACTTTTAATATTTGTATAATATTAATTTAAAAAGTTAAAATAAATGGTATCTATCTGTTTTTTAAAGTTTTAATTGTAAAAACAAACTCAAAATAGGAGATTGTCATTTTAATACTAAGTATAAAAGGCTGTATAATTTAATTTGAAAAAATGTATTTCAATAAAAAAACCGATTCGTAAAATCGAATCGGTTTTAAAGTTTCTTTATGGGTGATTTTTATTCGAATAAGCCTTCAATGCTCAAATAACGTTCACCAGTATCGTAGCAAAACGTAAGTACTTTAGCATTTTCGGGTATTTCAGCTAATTTTTTAGCAACAGCCGCTAAAGATGCTCCAGAAGATATTCCTAATAATATCCCTTCTTCTTTGGCAGCTCTTTGTGTATATGCAAAAGCTTCGTCTTTACTCACTTGAATTGCTCCATCTAGAATATCAGTATGTAAGTTGGTTGGAATAAACCCAGCTCCAATTCCTTGAATAGGGTGGGGAGAAGGTGAGCCTCCACTAATTACTGGGGAAGCTTCTGGCTCAACAGCAAACACTTTCAGATTAGGATAATGTGCTTTTAGTATTTCAGCACAACCTGTAATATGTCCTCCAGTTCCAACTCCTGTTATCAAATAATCTAAACCGTCAGGGAAAGCTTTTATAATTTCTTGTGCTGTAGTTGTTTTGTGTATTTCAATATTAGCTGGATTTTCAAATTGTAATGGAGACCATGCATTAGGAATTTCTGTAGCTAATTCTTGCGCTTTTTCTAGGGCACCTTTCATACCTTTTTCACGAGGGGTTAGGACAAATTCAGCGCCATAAATACTCATTAATCGTCTTCTTTCAACAGACATTGATTCTGGCATAACAAGAATTAATCGGTAACCTTTTACTGCAGCAACCATTGCAAGACCAATTCCTGTGTTTCCAGAAGTAGCCTCTATAATAGTACTGTCTTTTTGCAACAAGCCTTTTTGTTCAGCATCTTCAATCATTGATAGCGCAATTCTGTCTTTGATACTTGCTCCGGGATTTGTTCGTTCTAACTTAACCCAAACTTGATGTTTTGCACCAAAGAGTTTATTGATTTTTACGTGAGGCGTATTGCCAATAGTTTCTAGTATAGTATTGTATAGCATTAGATTGAGTTTTAAATTGTTAGTAAATATAACTCAGAATTAGCAATATGCAAAACCAACACTTGTTAATAATTCCACATTTTTAATTTTTAGGATAAAAAAATCCGATTAGTTCTACACCAATCGGATTTTTATTTTTTATATAGCCTATTGGCTAATGCTTTTTACCTCTTTATTACAAGTGAATTACTTCTCCGTAAGCATCTGCTACAGCTTCCATAACTGCTTCACTCATAGTTGGGTGAGGGTGGATTGATTTTAGGATTTCATGTCCAGTAGTTTCTAGTTTACGTGCTACAACTGCTTCAGCAATCATATCAGTAACACCAGCACCAATCATGTGACATCCTAACCATTCACCATATTTAGCATCAAAAATTACTTTTACAAATCCATCAGGTGTTCCAGCAGCTTTTGCTTTTCCTGAAGCCGAGAATGGGAATTTACCAATTTTTAATTCGTATCCTTTTTCTTTAGCTTGTTTCTCTGTTAAACCTACAGATGCAATTTCTGGTGTAGCATACGTACAACCAGGTACATTTCCGTAATCAATTGGTTCTACATGAAGACCAGCAATTTTTTCTACGCAGTTGATTCCTTCGGCAGAAGCTACGTGAGCTAATGCTTGACCAGGAGTAACATCTCCAATAGCGTAATATCCAGGAATATTAGTAGCATTGTAAGCGTTAACTAATATTTTATCTCTGTCAGTAGCAATTCCTACTTCTTCTAAACCAATATTTTCGATATTAGTTTTAATTCCTACTGCCGAAAGTAAAATATCAGCTTCAAGAACTTCTTCTCCTTTTGCTGTTTTAACAAATGCTTTTACACCAGCACCAGTTGTATCAATTTTTTCTACAGAAGAATTAGTCATGATTTTAATACCTGCTTTTTTCAAAGAACGCTCAAATTGTTTTGAGATATCTTCGTCTTCAACAGGAACTACATTTGGCATAAATTCTACAATAGTAACATCAGTTCCCATTGCATTATAGAAATGTGCAAACTCAACTCCAATAGCTCCAGAACCTACAATAATCATAGATTTAGGTTGTGTAGGCATAGTCATAGCTTGACGATATCCTATTACTTTTACACCATCTTGAGGTAAGTTAGGCAACTCACGTGAACGAGCTCCAGTAGCTATAATGATATGATCCGCACTATATTCAGTAACTTTTCCTGCTTTATCCGTAACGTCTAATTTTTTACCTGGTTTAATTTTACCAAAACCATCAATAACGTCAATTTTATTTTTTTTCATTAAGAATTGAACTCCTTTGCTCATTCCTTCTGCTACACCTCTACTACGATTTACTACCGCAGAAAAGTCTTTATCAAATTCAGAAACAGTCAATCCGTAATCAGAAGCGTGTTTTAGATAATCAAAAACTTGGGCTGATTTTAGTAATGCTTTCGTAGGGATACATCCCCAGTTCAAACAAACTCCACCTAAATTTTCTTTTTCGATTACGGCTACTTTAAACCCTAATTGTGAGGCTCTGATAGCAGTAACATATCCTCCAGGACCACTTCCTAAAACTATAATATCGTATTTCATTGGTATATGATTTTTTACTAAATTAATTGATTTTGCGAATTTAATGATTTATTCTGTTTTGAGAAAGTTTCAAAAGGAATAAAGTAATAAACTAACAAATTTTCGAGAATCCCTTATTATTTTAAAAACAGAGATTGAACTTTGAGTAGGTTATAATTTAATTCGCAACCGAAAATTGAGAATCATACAAGTTCTTATAATACCCAGTTTCTCTATTTATAAGTTCTTGATGTGTTCCTTGCTCTACAATTAAACCCTTGTCCATTACTACAATTTTATCCGCATTGACAATTGTTGCTAAACGATGCGCAATAACAATCGATGTTCTTCCTTCCGTAATAGTTTCGGTAGCACGCTGAATCAGTTCTTCGGAATAGGTATCTATAGAAGAGGTTGCTTCATCTAGAATCAAAATACTTGGATTGCTAACAAACGCACGTAAAAAAGCAATTAATTGGCGCTGCCCAGATGACAACATAACACCGCGTTCTTTTACATCAAAATCATAATTGTCGGGTAAACTCATAATGAAATCATGAACGCCAATTTTTTTGGCTGCAGCCAAAACTTGTTCCCTTGAAATTTCAGGATTATTTAAAGTAATATTGTTGAAAATTGTATCTGCAAAAAGGAATACATCTTGCAGTACTACAGCAATTTGTCTACGTAATGAACTTAAAGTATAATTTTCAATATTGTGATTGTCAATATAAATAGAACCGCTATTAATTTCATAAAAACGATTCAGTAAATTGATAATTGTTGATTTTCCTGCTCCTGTTGAGCCTACAATAGCAACGGTTTGACCAGCTGCAACTTCTAAATCAATTCCTTTAATCACTTCTTCATCTGGAATGTAGCTAAAACGAACATCTTTGAAGGTTATATCGCCTTCAAAAGTTGGCGCTTCAACCATTCCAGTATCTTGAATTTGGTCTTGAGTATCTAAAATTTCAAAAACACGATTTGCCGCAATCATTCCTAGCTGCATCTCATTAAATTTATCTGCAATTTGGCGTAATGGATTAAACAACATTCCTATAAACATCGTGTAGGCTGTCAATTCTCCCAAAGTAGTAAAAGTGCTTCCGCCTATAATTTCAAAACCACCATAAACCACCACAAGTCCTAATGTAATAGAAGATATAATATCAGCAATCGGGAAAAAAATGGAGTTGTAAAGAATCGTTTTTATCCAAGCTTTTTTATGTTTGTCATTGATATCTTTGAATTTTTCGTACTCAATTCTTTCACGGTTAAACAGTTGAACAATCTTCATTCCCGTAACGCGTTCTTGAACAAAAGAATTCATATTTGCAATTTGAGTTCTTACTTCTTCAAAAGCAATTTGCATTTTCTTTTGAAACAATCTAGTGAAATACATTAAAATAGGCATTGCAAACACTACGATTAACGACAGTTTCCAATTCATCCAAAACATAATCCCCATACAAACCACCATTTTCATCAAGTCACTAATAATCATAAATAAACCTTGACTAAAAATACGTGCGATGGATTCAATATCCGAAACAGATCGGGTAACAAGCTGACCTACTGGAACCAAATCAAAATATTTCATTCGGAAGCTCAACAAATGCTTGAATAATTTTTTTCGAATATCCTTTACAATATCTTGCCCAAGCCAGTTTGCCCAATACACAAAGTAAAATTGAGAAAAAACTTCACATAAAAGAACAATTCCCATTGCAGTTACATACAATAAAAGCCCCTGTTGATCATGCGGTTTTATGTAACTATCAACCGTTTGCTTTAGTAAATAAGGACGCAAAGCTGCAAAAACAGATAAGGAAATAGCAAAAGCAATCACGCCTCTAAAACGCAATTGATAAGGTTTAGTATATTGAAGAATTCTTTTGAATAATCGGGTATCGAATGCTTTTGCTTTCATTTTTTTTGGAGCTATTTCCTGCTATACGTTTCAATCTTATTTATTTGCCAAAAAAAGCAAATAAATAAGGATTTCCACTACTATCAGGGCTATTTCGTTATATAATTGTATTCTATTTCAGTTAAATATAAACCATGTGCCGGAACTGAAAAACCAGCATTATTTCTGTTTTTGCTTTCTATAATTTCATTAAAATCAGCTAATGTGATTTTGTGTAATCCTACATTGACTAAAGTTCCTACTATGGCACGAACCATATTTCGTAAAAACCGATTCGCCGAAATAGTAAAAATCAAGCTGTTATTTTCGCATTTCCAATACGCTTCAAAAATAGTGCAATCAAAAGTATTTACATCCGTATTTACTTTCGAAAAACATTGAAAATTAGTATGATTAAATAATAATTTTGCAGCTTGATTCATCAAATCAAGATCAAGATCCTGATGAAAATACCAACTCAAATCTTGTAAAAAAACATCTTTGAAAGTGTTGATATGATATTCGTAAGTTCTTTTTAAAGCATCAAAACGAGTATGTGCTTCATCGTGAACTGGAATAATTGAAAATACAGCAATGTCTTTTGGTAAATAGGAATTGAGTTTATGTACTAAGTTTTGACAGTCAAAAGACGAATCAAAATCAAAATGAGCATACATTTCCTTAGCATGTACTCCTGTATCTGTTCGGCCAGCTCCTGTAAGAACGATTTCCGTATTTAATAATACCGAAAACGCTTTACTCATCGTTTCCTGCACAGATGAAGCATTAGGTTGGTATTGCCAGCCATGATAATGAGTTCCGTTGTATGCTAATTTTATAAAGTACCTCAAGGTTTATTTGTCGCAAAGTTTCAAGGCTACAAATGTACAAAGTTTTTATGTGGCGCAAAGGTTAAAAGTTTAGCTAGAGCTTGGTTTTATTTCAATAATTCAAAACTTTATTCGGCAACTTTGTACCTTTACAGCTTTGTACCTTTAAAAAATGAAAAAAATCCTTCTGCTTTCTGATACACACAGTCATATTGATGACACCATTTTAAAATATGTTGCTCAGGCAGATGAGGTTTGGCATGCAGGCGATATTGGCGATTTAGTGGTAACGGATACAATCAAAAAACACAAACCTTTACGAGCTGTTTATGGAAATATTGATGATGCAAAAGCCCGAATAGAATTTCCTTTAAACAATCGTTTCATGTGTGAAGGAGTAGACGTTTTGATTACACATATCGGTGGATATCCTGGTAAATATAATCCTCAAATTAAAGCTGAAATAATAGCAAATCCCCCTAAGTTATTCATTTGTGGACATTCACATATTCTAAAAGTGATGCACGATAAGAAATACAATCTTTTACACATGAATCCTGGTGCAGCCGGCAAAAGCGGTTTTCATCAGGTGCGAACCATGCTGCGTTTTGTAATTGATGGAGATAAAATTAAAGATTTAGAAATCATTGAAACCGAAAAGAAATCTTAAGTTATTTTGTGTGAAATAAGGACTTCAAAATTAATTCTAGTCCCACTGCCTAACACAGAGTGAATCGTGAAATTCCCTTTCATAGCATCCACTCTTGCTTTAATCTGATTGAGTCCAAATCCTTCTATAATATCGAATTTATTGGTATCAAAACCTTTTCCGTTGTCATGTACTTGGATTTGCAAAAAGTTATTATTCTCCTTAATAATCAAATTAGCCACCGAAGCCGTACTGTGCTTCATGACATTGTTAAGAAGTTCTGTAATGATAAAATAAATTTTCATTTCAAATTCTTCTTGGTAGCGTTTCTTTTTAGATATTGGGCTTTTGTATTGAAAACTAATACTTGAATTTGAATTTTTTTCGCACAAGTCTTTTAAGGCATAAAACAGCCCAAATCGCACTAAAAGAGAAGGCAATAGTTCGTGAGATAAATCACGAACTTTGTCATGAGCTTCACCTAAAATGGCTATTGTTTTTGAAATTTCTTCACTCTGTGTTTTGTTCTTCATTGTATGTACATTCAAATGCAATCCAGCTGCCGATAATAATGCACTTATGTTATCATGTAAGAAAGCAGCAATTTTTTTTCGTTCCATTTCCTGTCCAGTAACGGAAGCATTTATGACGTTTTGTTGAATTTTACTTCGGATGCTGTTAATTCGGTTTTTCTGTGCCAGTTTTGTATTTTGAAAGAAAAAGTAAAAAAGAACTATACCCACAATGAATAGTGAGAATATTACAATAACAATTTTTTTGTTTAGTGATTGCTCCCTTAATAGAATTTCTTCTTTGGTTTTATATTCAGATTCTATTTTTTCAATTTCTCTTTTATATTCATCGATTTCAAGATTTATTCCTGCAACAGTTGCTTTTTTTAACCTTTCTTCATCGTTGAGTTCGGTTGTTATTTTGTTATAAAGTGCTAAGTTCTCATAGGCTTTTTTATAGTCTCCAGTTTTTAATAAAAATTTCGAGTACTCTTGGTAAGAATAGGATAAGTCTGATTTTTCATTTCCTTTTTTTCCTAAAAGTATAGCATTTTTGAAAAAAATATCCGCTTTTTCATCATTGTTAATAGAGCTGTAATACATGCCGTTGAGCATATTGAGCGCTACTACAGTTGATTCATCTCCGTGTTTTTTATGATAACGATTAATATAATCTAAGTAGGGGTATCCTTCTTTGAAACGGGCAATGTCGAAATAGGCCCAAGCTATGTTCAATTTAGTGAAAAGAATTTGTTCTAAATCCTTAATTTTTTTGCTGTATGCTAATGATTTTTTATAGTAATAAATTCCTTTTTGATATTGTTTTTTATCAAAACAATAAATGTTTCCTAGATTATTGTAAAGCCAGTTTTTTAGTTCATTATTATTCGTTTTATTGGCATATATCAATCCTTTGTTATAGTAATAAAAAGCTTTGTCATTTTCTGATAATTCATCAAAATTTGCACCTATGGTATTGTATGAATAAGCTGTAAGATTGTTGTCTTTTAGCATAATAGCAGCACGTAAAGCAAGTCTTGATTTCACCAAAGACTTTTCTAGGTTACCTATTTTGAGAAGTCTTTTGGCTTCTATTACTTCTTTAGTAAGTTCTTTTTTTGAAGGGATTGTTTCGAGAGGAAAACTAAAGCTACTGATCGTATTAAAAAACAATAAAAGTGCTGCAAGAAGAAGTCTGGTTTTAGGCATAAAAAATCTTTTTCTGCTAGATTTAGGATTTTATAATATTGTTTTTGATAGCATATTTAACTAAACTTATTGTGTTTTTTAAATTTAGTTTTTTCATGATATTTTTACGATGCGTTTCAACGGTATTAGTACTGATAAAAAGTTTTTCGCTAATTTCTTTTCCGCTGAATTCTAATGAAATTAATGTTATAACTTCTATTTCTCTGCCTGATAAAATAGAATTTTCTACAGTTTCGTATTTATTTAGTTTTGGATTGTCTTTTACGGCAGTGTCAAATATTTTTTCTCGAACGGATTTACAAAAATAATCTTCCCCATTTAAAACAGCATAAACTGCTTCTACAATATTATCACCCGCACATTTTTTTGTCAAATAGCCATTGGAACCTAACTTCATGACTTCTTTTATCAGTTTTAATTCGTCATAACTTGATAACACAATAACTTTACAAGGAAAACCTTTTTGTTTAAATTCTTTCAGGACTTCGATGCCGTCTTTTTTGGGCATGCTAATATCAATAATTAGAATATCAGTTTCGTTAGCAACTACTTCTTCAAAAAGGTTGGTGCCATCCAATGAAAAACCTACTACTTCAAAATCTGGAACGGTATTCAAAAGAAACCGCATACCATCAATAAGTACTTGGTGATCATCTGCTAAGTGTATTCTGATTTTCTTTGACATGAGGGAGTCTTATTTATTCAAAAATATAAAAATAAAGTCAGGCTATCACTTTATGAAGTTTTTATTTTTTATAACAAGAAAAATTTGACCTATTTCCACAAAAAAACCCGAATAAATATATTCGGGTTCTCTTCGCACTAATAAACTAAGTTTATAGGTTTATCTCAATCTGTCCACAGATTTTACAAGATCTTCATCCTTCTTGATGGCCTTATTAGCTAAAGCTAATAATACGATAGCCAAGATAGGTAGAAACATCCCAATACCTTTCTCAGAAACAAAAACAGTTTCTCCAGATAAATTTAGCGAACGATATACAAATAATCCTAATAAAATTAAATTTAATATGATATTCAATCTGCCAATAACAAATTGATTTTGTCTTTTCTTAAAAGAAACAATACTCAATAAAGTAAGTGTTGTGCTTAAGCCTAACATTACTACATAAATTTGATCTTGCATAAAGAAAAAATCTTTACCATTATTCATTGTCCATAAAGGGAAAACGAAGGGTAAAATCCCAGTAACTACAAATGCAAGTATTAAATATATGGTTTGAATTCTTTGTATCATGATTAATAAATGTTTTACAAAAATATATTTTCTTTTTAATAAATACTATTGTATGATTAAATTTTATTCGTATTATTGCATAACAATACCGTAAGCACTTCATACTGCGGTCAATTCAGAACGAAAAAGTTACCACACTATCTTTTACATTATTTCCCAACTAA